>NZ_LT607412.1:1205162-1506453 GCF_900091455.1 Micromonospora coriariae
CGAGCCGCTCGATGAGCGACCGGTAGCGGGCAATGTCCTTCTTCTGGACGTAGTTGAGCAGCCGACGGCGCCGGCCGACCAGCAGCAGCAGCCCACGGCGGCTGTGGTGGTCGTGCTTGTGCACCTTCAGGTGCTCGGTCAGCTCAGCGATCCGCTTGGTGAGGACCGCGACCTGGACCTCCGGCGAACCGGTGTCGCCCTCGGCGGTCGCGTACTCCGCGCGGATCGTGGCCTTGGCTTCCTGGTCGAGCGCCATGTTCTCCCTGTTTCGGTGGGTTGATCAAGTAGGTGTCCGTCGTCCCGATGGACCGGGAACGGACCGGTACCTCGCACCCGCGGCGTCGAGCAGGCACGCGAGGCCCCACGCCGGTCACCCGACGTTTCCGCCAGACTACCAGCACCCGCCGGTAGCACCCGGTCAAGGGCCTCGGCAAGCGGCTGCGTCGCTCGGGAAAATCAGCCCAGAGCGCGCCGGGTGCGCTCGACGTCCTGTTCCATCTGCGCGATCAACGGCTCGATCGAGTCGTACCGGATCTGTCCCCGCAGGTGGGCCACGAAGTCCAGGGCCAGCCGCTCGCCGTAGAGGTCACCGTCGAAGTCCAGCGCGTACGCCTCCACCCGACGCTCCCGCCCGGAGAAGGTCGGGTTGGTGCCCACCGACACCGCCGCCATCAGCGGCTCGCGCTGCCCGCGGCGGATCAGCCGGGCCGCGTACACCCCGTCGGCGGGCACCGCCGCGTACCGGTGGCAGAGCAGGTTGGCGGTGGGGAAGCCCAGTTCCCGCCCTCGCTGGTCACCGCGGACCACCACGCCCTCCAGCCGGTGCGGGCGGCCCAGCGCGGCCGCCGCCGTGCCCACGTCGCCCGCGTCGACGCAGGAGCGGATGTACGTCGAGGAGAAGACTGTGCCGTCCTCGGCGACCAGCGGGCCGCCCTCCACGCCGAAGCCGAAGGTGCGGCCCAGTCGCTCCAGCAGCGCCACGTCGCCAGCCGCCCGGTGCCCGAAGCGGAAGTTGCTGCCCACCACCACGAGCGCCGCGTGCAGGTGCTCGACCAGGATGTCGTGCACGAACTGTTCGGCGGGCAGCCGGGAGAACTCCGGGGTGAACGGCACCACGCAGAGCACGTCCACGCCGAGCGCCTCGATCAGCTCGGCCTTGCGGGCCGGCTCGGTGAGCACGGCCGGATGCGAGCCGGGGCGGACCACCTCGGCCGGATGCGGGTCGAACGTGACCACGACGGACTGCACGCCCAGCTCCCGGGCCCGGGCCACGGCATGTCCGATGGTCGCCTGGTGCCCCTTGTGCACTCCGTCGAAGACGCCGATGGTGACGACCGAGCGCCCCCACCCGCCGGGCGCCGCGTCGTAACCCCGCCACCGCTGCATGCCGCTCCCCTCCGTAAGGAAGGGCCCCTTCTTAACGCCTCGTGTATAGGAAGGGCCCCTTGTTAACACTCGCCCCGCGCCGGCGCCCGCCGTCAGGCCGGGGCGAGCACGATCTCCGCGCGGGCCCGACCGTCCCGCTCGCTGACGATAGCGATCAGTCCGCCGGCCGGTCCGAAGACGGCGTACGGCCCGGCGAGGCCGGTCGGGTCCAGAGAACCGCCGTGGGCGAGCACCCGGGCCTCGTCGGGCGTGGCCTCCCGGCGCGGGAAGAACCGGTCGGCGGCTGCGTCCAGCGGCAGGTTGACCACGTCCGGTGCACGCTTCTCCAGCTCGTCGAGGGTGGCCGCCTCGGCGAGGGTGAAGCCGCCCACAGCGGTCCGGCGCAGCGCGGTCAGATGCCCACCGACTCCGAGCGCCAGGCCCGCGTCCCGGGCGATTGCCCGGATGTACGTGCCGGAGGAGCAGGTCACGTCCACGTCCACGTCCACCACGTCCGGCTCGGTGCGGCGGATCGCCAGCACCTCCAGGCGGGAGATGGTGACTCGCCGCGCCGGCAGCTCGACGTTCTCTCCGTCGCGCACCCGCTTGTACGCCCGCTGCCCGTCGATCTTGATGGCGCTGACGGCACTCGGCACCTGGTCGATCTCGCCGCTCAGCGCGCCCAGCGCGGCCCGGATCGCGTCGTCGGTGACCTGACCGGCCGGCGTGGTGGCGATCACGTCACCCTCGGCGTCGTCGGTGACGGTGGCCTGGCCGAGCCGGATGGTGCCGGTGTAGCTCTTGCCCGCGCCGATCACGTAGGTCAGCAACCGGGTGGCCCGGCCCACGCCGATCACCAGGACGCCGGTGGCCATCGGGTCGAGGGTGCCGCCGTGCCCGACCCGCCGGGTCTTCGCCAGTCGGCGGATCCGCGCCACCACGTCGTGCGACGTCATGCCGCCGGATTTGTCGACCACGATCAGACCATCGGTGCTCACGTCGCCCAAGCCTGCCAGACGCCCCGGATGCCGGCGTGTGTGGGCGGGCGCCGCCTCAACGAACCGCGCCGACGACGGCCCAGCGGCCGTCGCGCAGTCGCAGCAGCAGGGCGACCAGCCGGATCACCACGAACAGGGTGAGCCCGGCCCAGATGCCGCCCAGCCCCAGCTCGAGCCCGTACGCCAGCCAGATCGCCGGCAGGAAGCCGCCGAGCGCCGCCACGATGGTGAGGTTGCGCAGGTAACGCACGTCGCCGGCGCCGATCAGCACGCCGTCGAGCGCGAACACCACTCCGGCCAACGGCTGCATGGCGACGAACCAGGGCCAGGCCACCATGGCCTGCTGGCGTACCTCGGGGTCGGAGCTGAACCACGACGGCACCACGCCGGCGCCGGCGGCGATCAGCAGCGCGAAGCCGACACCGCAGACACCGCCGAGCAGCCCGATCCGGCGGGCCAGCGCCCGTGCGCCCGCCTCGTCGCCGGCACCGAGCGCGGCGCCCACCAGGGACTGCGCGGCGATGGCCAGCGCGTCGAGCACCAGCGCGGTGAAGAACCAGAGTTGGAGCGCGATCTGGTGGGCGCCGACGGCGGCGGCGCCGAAGCGGGCGGCGACGGCGGTCGCGGAGAGGAAGCTGGCCTGGAACGCCACGCCGCGGATCAGCAGGTCCCGGCTGAGCACCAACTGCTGGCGGATCAGCCGGGGTCGGGGTCGCAGCGACACCCGCTCGGCGACCAGCGCGGCGGCGAAGAGCACCCCGGCGAGCGTCTGCGCGATCACGTTCGCCACGGCTGAACCCACCAGGCCGAGCCCGGCGGGATAGACCAGCAGCGGGCAGAGCAGCGCGGAGAGCAGGTTGGGGCCGAGCACGAAGACGAGCGGGCGGCGGGTGTCCTGCACGCCACGCAGCCAGCCGTTGCCGGCGGCGGCGAGCAGCAGGCCGGGAGCGCCGAGCGCCGCGATCCGAAGCCACTGCGCGGCGGCGTCGGCCACCTCGCCGCCACCTCCGGCGAGGGTACGTGCCAGCGCGCCCCCGCCGATCTGCATGCCGACGGCGACCAAGAGTCCGACGCCGAACGCCAGCCAGGACGACTGGACGCCCTCGGCCACCGCCGCGGCCCGGTCGCCGGCGCCGAAACGGCGGGCCGAACGCCCGGTGGTGCCGTACGCGACCACGGTGCCGAGCCACGCGGTGAGCGTCATGACTGTGCCGCCGACGGCGAGCGCGGCCAGCGGCACCCGGCCGAGGTGACCGACCACTGCCGTGTCGACCAGCACGTAGAGCGGTTCGGCGGCCAGCACCACGAGGGCTGGCAGGGCGAGGCCGGCGATCCGCCGGGGGGACGCGGCTAGCGTGCTGGTGTCCATCGCCGGCGATCCTGTCACGAGCTCGGTAAGGATCGCAAGGATGGCCAGCACTTACCGGCGATGGCCGGCGCTACCCCGCGGTGCGGGACCAGTGCGTGGCGCGGCCCGGACGGGACGGGGCCGATCGGGCGGTGACGCCGTGGACAGAGGTCGTCGGCGGCGTCACCGCCGGACGGGTCGGGTCACTGACGGGTGTCCATCGACGTCTGCAGCGCGCGGCGGGCCTGCTCGCGGGCGTCGTCAGTGGTCTCCGGCTTGGGCTTGTTCGGCATGGTGGCGCTCCTTCCAGGGTGCGAGCCACCGGGACGCGGCGGCCCTCACGGGCGGTCGTGCTGAGCGCCCCACGGCGGTCCGGGGTTACCGGAGCAGCCGGCTGGGCGGCGTGAGCCCGGGTCGGTCCGACCCTGGAGGGAGGCGGCACGAGGTGTGGCACCACCGCCCGTGACCTGCACCGCGACGCGGTGTCGGCCGTCTCCCAAGCTATCGTTCAGGTCCACATACTGCTTCGGGTTCCCGCCATCTGGACAGCCCGGAACCCGGCTCAGCGGGCTAGGAAGTGCCAGCCCAGCCACCACCAGAAGCCGAACAGACCGATCCGGCCCACCGGCACCGGGCCGACCTCGTAGCGCATCACGTACGCGCAGACCTCGCCCAGCGTGGGGATCCTGGAGCCCTCCCGCCGGGCCAACCACTCGACCAGGCCGAAGAGGGCCAGCGCGGTGAGGAAGCCGCCGATCGCGAGCGCCCGCATCATCGCCGCACCAACCCCCAGAACGCGCCCAGCCAGGCGAACCAGGCCGCCGACCGGGTCAGCTGGTCCTCCAGCAGGGGATCGGCCAGCCGGGAGAAGGTGGGGAAGTCGTCGCCCACCGCCAGCACGAAGGTGACGCCTTCGAAGACGCCGAAGACCACGACCGGCAACGCCCACCAGGCCGCGCCCGCGCCCAGCCGGCGCGGCGCCGGACGACGGGGCACCCGGTTGCTCAGACCGAGCCAGATCAGCACCCCGCCGGTGCCGAGGGTGTAGAGGTTGGCCTCGGTGGAGAACGACGCGAACCGGCCACCGACGAGCGACAGGCAGACCAGGACCGGTACGGAGACGGCAGGCCGGTCCCAGGCGCGGGGGGCTTCCATGGTGAGGTCGTGCGGCTGCTCCATCCCGCAATTCTTCCCGGTCCAACCAAACGCGGGAAGACCAACACTCCCCGGAGTTGACCCTGATCTCCCCCTGGACAGCGGGCGGTGGTGGGGCCGCGCACCGGGTGTGCGACACCCGGCGGCGCAGGGTGCCCCGGTCAGTCGCCGGCGCGGATCAGTGCCGCGTCCAACTGGCCGCGGATCGCCTCGACCACCTGCTCCACTGTGCCCCGACCGGTGAACCCGGCCGCGAACCGGTGGCCACCACCGCCCAGCTCGACCGCCACCCGGCTGACGTCGACCGCGCCCTTGCTGCGCATCGACACGGCCCACTCGCCGGGCGTGGTCTGCTTCAGCACGCAGCTCACGTCCGCCTCGGCGGTGCACCGCACCGAGTCGATCAAGGCCTCCAGCACGTACGGCCGCTGGTCGTGACGGGCCAGGTCGTCCAGGGTGGCGAAGGTCCACACCAGGCCCCGGCCGTCGGCCTCGGCCGGCTCCAGCCGGGCCCGGCCCAGCACCTCGCCGAAGAGCCGGACCGCGCCGAAGGGGCGGGTGTCGAAGACCCGCCGGGAGATGTCACCCGGTGAGATGCCGGTGGCCAGCAGCCGCGCGGCCAGCTGGTGCACGGCCGGGGTGGTCGCCTCGAACCGGAACGAGCCGGTGTCCGTGGTCAGTGCCACGTAGAGGCACTCCGCGATGGCCCGGTCCACCACCACGCCGAGCCGGGCCAGCAGGTGCTCGGCCACCACCGAGGTCGCCGCGGCGGCCGGGTCGACCAGGTTGACCGTGCCGAAACCGGTGTTTGAGGCGTGGTGGTCGAGCACCAGCGCGGCGCCCGCGGACGACAACCGCCCGACCAGCTCACCGAGGCGCGACTCGCTCGCCGCGTCGAAGCAGATCACCAGGTCCGGGTCGGGATCCGCGGCGCTGGCCGGGACGAGCAGGTCCAACCCGGGCATTCCGCGGAACGGCTCGGGCACCTCCGGCGGCCCGGGAAAGGTCGCCTGCAGGTGCGGTACGCCGAGCTGACGCAGGCCCAGGCCGAAGCCGAGCATGCTGCCCAGCGCGTCGCCGTCCGGGTTGACGTGACAGATCAGCAGCACCCGGCCGGTCGGCGGAAGGGCGCGCACCAGCGCCTCGGCCGCCGCCCAGTCCGCCTGGGTGGGGCCGGCACCGACCGCCGTGGCGAGTTGGGGACCGGCGGAGCCGGTCACCGCGCTTCCCCACCCCGGGGGTTCTCCGGGACCTCGGTGCGCTCGTCAGTCTCGTCGGTCTCGTCCGACTCCTCGTCGACCCGGTACGGCTGCGCCTCGCCCGCGTACTTCGCCTGGGCGGCGAGCCGCTGCACCTCGGCGTCCGCGTTGCGGGCCGCGGCGAGCAGGTCGTCGATGTGCTTCACCTGATCCTGCACGTCGTCGAGGACGAAGGTGAGAGTCGGCGAGTGCCGCAGCCCCAGCGCCTTGCCGACGGTGCTGCGCAGCAGCCCCTTGGCGCTCTCCAGCGCCGCCGCGGTGTCCGCCTGGGCCACCGCGTCCCCGAGCACCGTGTAGAAGACCGTCGCGTCGCGCAGGTCCGCCGTGATCCGGGCGTCGGTGATCGTGATCATGCCGAGCCGCGGGTCCTTGATCTGGCTCCGCACCACCGACGCGACCAGCTCACGCACCCGTTCCGCGTGCCGGCGTACCTTGGCCGGATCAGACATCTCGCCACCTCCACGGCGTCCTGCTCCCGGCCGACACGGCGACCCGCGGGCCGCCGGCCGACCGGCCAACATCTCGAACATTACCTTCGCGACCGGCCGGGCCGCCCGGCGCAGCCGGCACCCTGGTCAGTCGTCCTCCGCGCCGTACAACCGGCGCCGGACCGACAGCAGCTCGACCTCGGGGCGACCGGCTACCAGGTGCTCGCAGGAATCCAGCACCTCGCGGACGTGCGCCGCCTCGGCGGCCACCACGGCCACCGCTATCTGCGCTCGACCGTGCAGGTCGAGCGCTCCCACCTCGGCGGCCGACACCTCGAAGCGGCGCAGCGCCGCCACGATCGGCCGTACATATGATCTCTTGGCTTTGAGCGACCGGGAGTCGCCCGGCAGCAGCAGGTCGAAGACCGCGGTTCCGGTGAACATCGCCCCGGACGATACCGCCAACCCGCCCGGCATGATCAAGGGGTTTACGCCGAGCGGCGTAAACCCCTTGATCAGCGTGTCACTGCCGGATCAGGCGCGAACCTTCTCCCGCATCTCGAAGGTCTCGATGATGTCGCCGACCTGGACGTTGTTGTAACCACCCAGGGTCAGACCACACTCGAAGCCCTCGCGGACCTCCGTGGCGTCGTCCTTGAACCGCTTGAGCGAGGTGATCGTGAGGTTGTCCGCCACGACCGTCCCGTCCCGAAGCAGGCGCGCCTTCGCGTTGCGCCGGATGATGCCCGACCGGACGATACAACCGGAGATGTTGCCGATCTTGGACGAGCGGAAGACGTCGCGGATCTCCGCGCTGCCGAGCTCGACCTCCTCGTACTCCGGCTTGAGCAGGCCCTTGAGCGCCGCCTCGATCTCCTCGATGGCCTGGTAGATGACGGTGTAGTACCGGATCTCCACGCCCTCGCGGTCGGCTATCTCACGGACCTTGTTCGAGGCCCGCACGTTGAAGCCGATGATCGTGACCGGCTCGGACGAGGCGCTCGCGAGCATGACGTTGCTCTCGGTGATCGCGCCGACGCCCCGGTCGAGGACCTTGAGCTGGACCTCCTCGGGAATGTCGAGGCTGAACAGCGCGTCCTCCAGGGCCTCCACCGAACCGGAGCCATCGCCCTTGAGGATGAGGTTGAGCGACGTCTTCTCGCCCTCCTTGAGCTGCTCCATGAGCGTCTCGAGGGTGGCCCGACCACGGGAGTTGGCGAATGCCGCCGCCCGCCGCCGCGCCTGGCGCTGCTCGGCGATCTGCCGCACCGTACGGTCGTCCGCCGCGGCGAGGAACGTGTCACCCGCGCCGGGCGGCGCGGTCAGACCCAGGACCATGACCGGACGCGCCGGCCCGGCCTCGGCGACCTGGTTGCCGTTCTCGTCGAGCATGGCCCGGACCCGGCCGTGCGCCCCACCGGCGACGATCGAGTCGCCCGCCCGCAGGGTGCCCTTCTGCACCAGCACCGTCGCCACCGCACCGCGGCCCTTGTCCAGGTGCGCCTCGATGGCCACACCCTGCGCCGGCCCGTCGATCGGAGCGGTCAGCTCCAGCGACGCGTCGGCGGTCAGCAGGACAGCCTCGAGCAGTTCCTCGATGCCGATGCCCGGCTTCGCGGCCACGTTGACGAACATGGTCTCGCCGCCGTACTCCTCGGCGACCAGGCCGTACTCGGTCAGCTGCTGGCGAACCTTGTCCGGGTTGGCCTCCGGCTTGTCGACCTTGTTGACCGCGACCACGATCGGCACGTCGGCCGCCTTGGCGTGGTTCAACGCCTCGATCGTCTGGGGCATCACGCCGTCGTCGGCCGCGACCACCAGGATCACGATGTCCGTCACCTGCGCACCACGAGCACGCATGGCGGTGAACGCCTCGTGACCCGGGGTGTCGATGAAGGTCACCGCGCGGTCCACGCCGTCGTGCGGCACGTGGACCTGGTAGGCACCGATGTGCTGGGTGATGCCACCGGCCTCGCCGGCCACGACGTTCGCCTTGCGGATCGCGTCGAGCAGCTTGGTCTTACCGTGGTCGACGTGACCCATGACGGTCACCACCGGCGCACGGCTGACCAGACGCTCCTCAGCCACCTCCGCGTCGAGGTCGATGTTGAACTGCGCGAGCAGCTCGCGGTCCTCGTCCTCCGGGCTGACGATCTGGATGTCGAATCCGAGGTGCTCACCCAGCAGCTGCAGGGTGTCGTCAGAGCAGGACTGGGTCGCGGTGACCATCTCGCCCAGGTTGAACATCTCCTGGACCAGCGAACCCGGGTTGGCGTTGATCTTGTCGGCGAAGTCCGACAGCGAAGCGCCACGGGAGAGCCGGACGACCTGACCCTGACCCCGGGGGGCACCCGAGCTCATGGTCGGGGCCGACAGGTTGTCGAACTCCTGTCTGCGCTGCTTCTTGGACTTGCGACCGCGCGTCGGCCGGCCACCCGGACGCCCGAAGGCACCCGCGGCGCCACCGCCACGGCCACGACCGCCCGCACCCGGACGACCGCCACCACCGGCCGGAGCACCCGGACGGAAACCGCCACCGGGAGCACCGCCACCGCCGCCGGGACCGCCACGGTAGCCACCGCCACCGCCGGCACCCGCGCCGCCACCGGGGCCGCCGCGGTAACCGCCACCGCCACCGGCGCCACCGCCGGGACCGCCACGGAAGCCGCCGCCACCGCCGCCGGGACGACCTGCGCCGCCACCGGGACGACCTGCGCCACCACCGGGGCCGGGGCGACCGGCAGCCGGACGCTGGCTCGGCATGGACGCCGGGCTCGGACGCGGCGGCATGGACGCCGGGCTCGGCCGCGGCGGCATGCCCGCCGGGCTGTTGGGCCGCGGGCCACCCGCGCCGGCCGCCGGCGGCCGCTGCTGGCCACCCTGGATGCCGAACGGGTTGTTACCGGCACCGCGCGCCGGCGGGCGACCGCCCGGCCGGGCACCCGGACCCGGAGCCGGCGTGCCCGGACGGGCTGCCGGCGAACCGGGACGGGGCGGCATCGCCGTGGGACCCGGCCGAGGGCCGGGGCCGGGACGGTTGCCGTCGGCCGGAGGCTCCCGGCGGACGTTGTCCCGCTGCTGCTGGCGAGCGGCCTGCGCGGCCTTGACCGCGGCCTCCTGCTCGGCCTTCAGCGCGGCGGCACGCGCCTCCGCGGCCGCCACCTCGATGTCGTGGGCACTCGCCGGCTTGGCGACCGGGGCCGGGGCCGCGGGCTGCGGCGCACCAGGCACCGGACCCTTCGGCTTCGGACCCGGGGCCGGCGCGGCCGGCCGCCGAGGCGGCATCGGCTTGGCCGAGACCCGAGGCGCGCCCGGGGTCGGGGACGGCGTCGGGGTCGAAGCCGGCGTCGGCGCGGGCGCCGACGGGGCGGCCGGCGCCGGAGCACCGGCGGACGCGACGAATGCGTTACGCAGCCGCCGGGCGACGGGCGCCTCGACGGTGCTGGACGCGGACTTCACGAACTCGCCCATTTCCTTCAGCTTGGCGAGAACGGTCTTACTCTCGACCCCGAGCTCTTTTGCAAGCTCGTGTACGCGGGCCTTGCCTGCCACTGCACTCCTCACTCCGAGGTCGTGCGGGCAGCACCCGCAGCGACCTCACTCGTGCACTTGAAGCCTGGTCATTTCAGGGACTTCATCGTGTGCTCATGTCGGTCGTCCTACCCTGCTAGCGACCCTCGCCCGGTCGGGCTGACCGGACGTAGTGGTTGGCGCATCGACGTGCTCCGCCAGCACACCGTGGTCAAGGACCTCGGTGATGCGCAGCGCACGCCCGAAAGCGCGGCGCCGCACCGCCAGCGCGAAGCAGGCCGGATCCGGGTGCATGTTCGCTCCCCGACCCGGCAGCCTGCGGAGCGGATCAGGCCGGAGACTGTAACCAGCCTCGTCCCTGACCGCGACGATCCGCAGCAATTCGCTGGCCGGCGCACGTTGCCGGCAACCCACACAGGTGCGCTCCGGCTGCGCGCGTCGTACCACTGGAGGAAGTCTACCCCTAGCTGCCCGAGATCGCGCCGCCCGGTTCCGGCACGTGATCAGCTGCCCCGCGGGCAGCCGGGCTGGTCTGCTCCGCATCGGACCGAATGTCGATCCGCCAACCGGTCAATCGGGCCGCGAGGCGGGCATTCTGCCCCTCCCGCCCGATGGCGAGAGAAAGCTGGAAGTCCGGAACGGTCACCCGGGCGGCCCGCGCGGCCAGATCCACCACCTCCACCCGCAGCGCCTTGGCCGGCGACAACGCGTTGCCGACGAAGGTGGCCGGGTCGTCCGACCAGTCGATGATGTCGATCTTCTCTCCGTGCAGCTCGCTCATCACCGCGCGCACCCGCTGGCCCATCGGGCCGATGCAGGCGCCCTTGGCGTTCACCCCGGGGGTGGTGGAGCGTACGGCGATCTTCGTACGGTGACCTGCCTCACGGGCGATCGCGCCGATCTCCACTGTGCCGTCGGCGATCTCCGGCACCTCCAGCGCGAACAGCTTCTTGACCAGCGCCGGGTGCGACCGGGACAGGGTGATCTGCGGCCCGCGCATGCCCTTGGCCACGTGCACCACAACGCAGCGGATCCGCTCGCCGTGCGCGTACCGCTCGCCGGGCACCTGCTCGGACTGCGGCAGCACACCCTCCAGCTTGCCCAGGTCGACGCTGACGATGCCCTTCTCGGTCCGCGTCTCGTGCGCCTGCACCACGCCGGTGACGAGGTCACCCTCGCGGCCGACGTACTCGCCGAAGTGCACCTCGTCGGTGGCCTCCCGCAGCCGCTGGAGGATCACCTGCTTGGCGGTCATGGCGGCGATCCGGCCGAAGTCGTGCGGGGTGTCGTCCCACTCCCGCACCAGGGTGCCGTCCTCGTCCATCTCCTGCGCGTACACCAGGGCGGCGCCGGACTTGCGGTCGATCTCCACCCGGGCGTGCGGCTCGGCACCGTCGGTGTGCCGGTACGCGGTCAGCAACGCGGTCTCGATCGCCGCGAGAATCGTGTCGAACGGGATCTCCCGCTCGCGCTCGAGTGCGCGCAGCGCCGCGAGGTCGATGTTCACCTCTCCTCGTCCTCCACATCATCTTCGTCGTCGATGTCGTCTGAATCGTCGAACTCGTCGGTCTCGTCCGGCTCGCCCAGCTCGGCGAGCCTGGTGAACTCGACCTGCACCCGGCCCGGCCCCAGCTGGGCGTACGCCCAGGTGGCCCGGCCGTCGTCGGTCTCCAGCTGCACGCCCTCGTCGTCGGCGCCGACCACCCGGCCGGTCAGCTGACGATCCCCGGCGGGCTGCTCACCGCGCGGGCCGGGCAGCCCGGCCGCGCTCCGGACGGTGACCTTCACCAGCCGTCCCACGTTTCGCCGCCAGTGCCGTGCAAGGGTGAGCGGCCGGTCCACACCCGGCGAGCTGACCTCCAGCTGGTACTCCCCGGCGACGATGTCGCCGCCGGTCTCCTCGGCGGCGTCCAGCGCGGCCGAGACGGCGCGGGAGACGTCCGCGACGGCGTCCAGGTCGATCCCGCCGTCGGCGTCCACGATCACCCGCACCACGTGCCGCCGGCCGGCCCGGGAGACGGAGAGGTCCTCCAGGTCGTAGCCGACGCCGTTGACCACCGGCTCGATCACAGCCCGCAACCGGGTACGCCGCGCGGCGAGATCACCGCCGCGGGGGCCCGCGCCGTCGCGGGGTCGACCTGTCGACCTGGTGGCACGGCCACGCTGCGTCATCTCCGCACCCTTTCCCTGGTCGACGGTCCGGGTCGTCCCGCCATGCCGGCACGCCACCGGAGCGGACGCGCCGGTGGCTGCGCAGAGCGTAACGCGCCTGCCCGTCGGCGGGCCGGGCGGCGCACCGACGCCGGTGGCCCCCGGAGCGGCGCGGATGGTGTTGACTTGCCCGGTGGGGATCGGCAGAACGACACAGCGCGACCAGGCATCCGGGCATTCCCGGCGAAAGCTCCTGCGTACCGGGGTGCTGCTGGCGCTCGGCGGCGCCGCTGCGCCGCTGACCGGCTGTGATCTTTTCGACCGTGACGACGAGCCGGCGCCGCCACCGGACCCGCTGCGGCCGATGGTGGACGAGTCACTCGGGCTGGCGGCGGCACACCGGGCGAGCGCCGCGGCGCACCCGGAGCTGGCCGACCGGCTCGACCCGATCGCGGAGGCGCACACCGCGCACGCCACCGAGCTGGCCCGGGTGCTCGGGGTCGCGTTGCCGTCGGCGCCCGCCGCGGACCCGACCAGCGCCCCGGCGACCGACCCGGCCGGCGCGCTGGCCGCCCTGCGGACGCTGGAGAAGACCGGCCAGCGGTCCGCCACCCGCGCCTGCGCCGCCGCCCCGGCGGAACGGGCGGCGCTGCTCGGGTCGATCGCCGCCGCTCGGGCAACCCACCAGGAGGCACTGAAGTGAGGCAGCCGTCCGTCGGCGAGGCGCTCGCCGCCGCCCTCTCCGCCGAGTACGCCGCCATCTACGCCTACGGGCGGATCGGCGTCCGGCTCACCGGGGCGGCCCGGGACGCCGCGCACCAGGCCGAGGCCGCGCACCGACGCCGGCGCGACGCGCTGGTGGTGCAGCTCAGCACCGCCGGCAGCACAGTGCCGCCGGACCGGGCCGGCTACGCGCTGCCGTTCCCGGTCACCGACCGGGCGAGCGCGTTGCGCCTGGCCGTCGAGGTCGAGGAGCGCACCGCGGCGCACTGGCGGGCCGCGCTGGCCTCCACCACCGGCGCCGACCGGGACCAGGCGCTGGCCGCCCTGGTCGAGTACGCCGTGCGCGCCACGAGGTGGCGAAAGACCGCCGGAATCACCCCGCCGACTGTCGCGTTTCCCGGCCGCCCCACCTGAACGGGTTCGCCGCGGTTGCGGAGCGCATACCAGGTATGCATACTCCGTTGCCATGTCCATCCGTCACGGGTTGCTCGCCCTGCTCGAACGCGGCCAGATGTACGGCTACCAGCTGCGGGCCGCGTTCGAGGAGTCGACCGGCTCGACCTGGCCGCTGAACATCGGGCAGGTCTACACCACGCTGTCCCGTCTGGAACGGGACGGTCTGGTGCGCCCGCTGCCGGAGAGCGAGGCCGGGCAACGGCCGTACGAGATCACTGATGCCGGACGTGCGGACCTGGCGCTGTGGTTCGCCACCCCGGTCAGCCGTACCGACCGTCCCCGCGACGAGCTGGCGATCAAGCTGGCGCTGGCGCTGACCACGCCCGGCGTGGACGTCCGATCGGTGGTGCAGGCCCAGCGCAGCGCGACGATGCGGGCTCTGCAGGAGTTGACCCGGTTGAAGTACGGCAGCGACCGGCCGGAGGACCTGCCCTGGCGGCTGGTGCTGGACTCCATGGTGTTCCAGGCCGAGGCGGAGGTGCGCTGGCTGGACCACTGCGAGACGAGTCTGGTGCGACACCGACCCGGGGCTCCCGGGCCACCCGTGCCCAGACCGGGCGACGCCGACGCGTCCGACGCGGCGCGGTGGGCCGACGAGGAGGCGCGACGGTGAGCGGGGCGGACGACGCGGTGCTGGAGCTACGCGCCGTCCACCGCACCCACGGGGCCGGCCCCGCCGCGGTGCACGCCCTGCGCGGCGTCAGCCTGGTCGTCCGGCCGGGTGAGCTGGTCGCCGTGATGGGTCCGTCCGGCTCGGGCAAGTCGACGCTGCTCTCCCTCGCCGGTGGGCTGGACCGACCGACCGGCGGCGAGGTCCGGGTCGAGGGGCAGCCGTTGGGGGCCTTGGACCGCAGGGGGCTCGCCCAGCTGCGCCGCCGCCGGATCGGCTACATCTTCCAGCAGCTCAACCTGCTGGGCAGCCTCAGCGCGGTGGAGAACGTCGCGCTCCCGCTGGAGCTCGACGGCACCGGCGGGCGCCGGGCCCGCGCGGCGGCCCTGGCCGCGCTGGCCGAGGTGGGTTTGCCGGCGCTGGGTGACCGGTTCCCCGACCAGCTCTCCGGCGGCCAGCAGCAGCGGGTGGCCATCGCCCGGGCACTGGTCGGTGAGCGGCGACTGGTGCTCGCCGACGAGCCGACCGGGGCGTTGGACTCGCAGACCGGCGAGGCCGTGCTGCACCTGCTGCGCCGCCGGATCGACGCGGGCGCCGCCGGCATCCTGGTCACCCACGAGGCGCGGCACGCCGGCTGGGCCGACCGGGTGGTGTTCCTGCGCGACGGGGTGCTTGTCGACACGACTGCGCCGCTGGGCAGCGTCGAGCAACTGCTGTCCGGCAGCGACCGGTGACCATCCGCCGGGCGCTGCTGGCCTCCGGCCGCGCCGGTGTCCCGGCGGCCGCGCCACCCACGCCACCCGGCCGACGGCGGTTGGCCGAGTTGATCGGCTCCTGGCGGGCGGCGCTGCGGATCGCCCGGCGGGAATCGCGCCGCGCGCCCCGGCGAACCGCCCTGGTGCTCGCGATGATCGCTCTGCCGGTGCTGGTACTGACCTTCCTGGCGGCGAGCTACGACATGGCCGAGCTGACCCCGCAGGAGCGGATCGACCGCCGGCTCGGTGTCGCCGACGCGGAGCTTCGCTGGCTGGCCGACACCCCGATCGGGCAGGACGAATGGGGCGACAGCTGGTATCCCCGCGAGGGTGAGGACGCGTCGGGCCGTCGGCTGGCGACCGCCTCCGAGGTGGCCGCGCTGCTGCGCCCGGGCAGCCGGGTCACCGAGGTGCGCGCCCCGCTTCCGCTGGCTGTGCACGGGCCCGAGCGCGACGAGAACGTGCAAGGACGGGTGCTGGACCTCACCGACCCGTTGGCCCGCGGGCTGGTGCGGTTCCGGGCCGGACGGGCGCCGCAGCAGCCCGGCGAGGTAGCGGTGAGCCCGGCAGCGCTCCGCCGCCTGGACCTGCACCTCGGCGCCGCCCTGGCGACCGCCGACGGGACCAGGGCGTACACCGTGGTCGGGGTGGTCGAATTCGCCGACGATCTCGGCCCGGTGGTGGCGCTGCACCCCGCTGCCGTGCCGCGAGCCGATCCGGGGCCGGGCAGCACCTGGCTGGTGGACGTGCCCGGCGGCGTCGACGCGGCGCTGGTGTCCCGACTCAACGAGCGCGGCATCCTGGTCACCCCGCGCCACCCGAGCGGCCCGGCGGTGGAACCGTCACGGCGGTCGCTCGGGCTCATCGGTCCGGCCGACGCGGCCGACCTGAGCACCGGCGTGCTGATCGCCGGCCTCGGGCTGCTGGAGGTCGTACTGCTGGTCGGGCCGGCCTTCGCGGTCGGCGTCCGCCGTCGGCGACGTGACCTCGCACTGGTCGCGGTCGCCGGAGGGGACGCGGCCCAGCTTCGTCGGGTCGTGCTCGCCGACGGCGTCGTGCTGGGCGTGCTGGGCGCCGCCGCCGGCCTGCTGCTCGGCGTCGGCGCCGCGTTCGCCGGCCGCCCGCTGGTCGAGCAGTACGTCTTCGGCGCCCGTTTCGGCGGGTACCGGTGCTGGCCGTCCGCGCTGGTCCTGCTCGGTGGGGTCGCGGTGCTGGCCGGGGTGCTCGCCGCGCTCGCGCCGGCCTGGACCGCCGCCCGGCAGGACGTCATCGCCGGGCTCGCCGGGCGACGCACCCCGCCCGCCACCCGGGCACGGTGGCTGGTCCTCGGTCTCACGCTTGTGGTCGGCGGGGCGGCGCTCGCGGCGTTCGGGGCCACCCAGACCTCACCGGCGGTGATCCTGACCGGCCTGATCCTCGGCGAACTGGGCCTGGTCTGCTGCACGCCCACCCTGATCGGTGCGCTCGCCCGACTCGGCCGGGTGCTGCCCCTGGCGCTGCGGATCGCGCTGCGCGACGCCAGCCGCAACCGGGCCGCCGCCGCGCCGGCCATCTGCGCCGTGATGGCGGCGGTGGCCAGCAGCGTGGCGCTCGGCGGGTACCTGGCCAGCGACGGGGTCCGCGAGGCGCACGCCTACCAGCCGATGCTGCCGACCGGTCACGTGCTGGTCAGCCCGACCGAGTCGACCCGGGAACCCGGACTCACGCTTGCCCAGATCACCACGGCGGCCCGGGCGCAACTGGACGCCGAGGCGGTGGCCCCGGTACACGCCGCGGTCTGCCAACCAGCGGCCGCCCCCGGCGGCTACTGCTACGTCGAGCCGGAGCTACCACCGGAGCGGGCCTGCCCGTGGCGACCCGGGGACGCCCTCTCCGAGGCGGAGCGCCGGCGGGCCCGGGCGGACCCGCGCTGCCTGGCCCCGCCCGGGGACTACTACGGCAGCTACGTGCAGCCGCTGGTGGACGACGGCAGCGCGCTGCCGCTCCTCACCGGCGCGGATCCGGCGGAGACCGGCGCCGCCACCGCCGTGCTGCGCGCCGGGGGTGCCGTGGTGACCGACCCACGCTATCTGCACGACGGTCGGGTGACCGTGCGGGTCAGCCGGGTGGAAACCGAGGCGGACGAGCCGAGGGTCAGCACCGAGGAACTGCCCGCGTACGCGCTGAGCGCGGCGGTCGGCCAGCCCAGCCTGCTGCTATCCCCGCCCGCGGCCCGACACCTCGGCCTGATCGCGTCCCCCAACGGCTGGGTGATCGCCACCCCGAAACCGCCAGACGTGCACCGGCAGGAGCGCTTCACCGCCGCCCTGCAGGCCTTCGGGACGTTCTCGTTGAGCGTGGAGCAGGGGTCCGCGCCGCGCGACAACTCACCGCTGCTCCTGTTGCTCGCGGCGGCGGCCGGGCTGATCACGGTTGGCGCGGCCGGGATAGCGACCGCGCTCGCCGCAGCCGAGGGCCGCGCCGAACTGTCCACCCTCGCGGCGGTCGGCGCCGCCCCGGCGGTACGCCGGCTGCTGGCGATCTGCCAGGCCGGGATCATCGCCGGCCTCGGCTCGGTGCTCGGCATCGTGGCCGGGCTGGGCACCGCCGCGATCGTGCTGCTCTCGGTCAACCGGCAGTACGCCACCGCCTGGCCGGTACGCGAGCCGTACCCGTTCCTGGTGCCGTGGCCGGCGCTCGGCGTCCTGGTGCTGGTGCCGATGGTGGCGATGCTCGGCGCGGGCCTGTTCACCCGCGCCCGGCTGCCGATCGAGCGGCGACTGGACTGACTGGGGCGCTCCGGCGGGCATTCGGGGGGTGCCGCCGGGGCGCGGCAGCCGGCAGACTTGTCGGCGTGTCAGTGCTGGGAACCCTCACCCGTCGAGTCGGTCACCACCGCTGGTTCGGCGCCGCCGCCCGCCTGCTGGTGCCCGCCGACCGGATCGTCGGCCGGCTCACCCGGGGCCGGGTGGTCGCGCTCGGCCTGATCCCGTCCCTGGTGATCACCACCACCGGCCGCCGCTCCGGCAGGCCGCGCAGCAATCCCCTGCTCTACGTGCCGGACGGCGACGCGTACGTGGTGATCGGCTCCAACTGGGGTCAGACCCACCAGCCCGGCTGGGCGATGAACCTGCTCGCCGATCCGGCCGCCGAGGTGGACGTGAAGGGCCGTCGGGTGCCGGTCCGCGCCGAGCCGGCCACCGGCGCGGAACGGGACCGGCTGTGGCAGCTCCTGGTGACCGAGTGGCCTGCGTACCGCACGTACGTGCAGCGGGCCGGCGGGCGGGAGATTCGCATCTTCCGGCTGATGCCGACCGGGCGCGGCGCGCCGGCCGGCCCGCCACCGGCTGGCTAGGCTGACGCTCAGTCTGGCTGGCCTGACGTTCAGTCGCGATTGCGAGAGGGGGCCCGGTGAGCGCGAGGAGTGAGCCGGTGTTGCGAGCCCCGCAGTCGCGAACGAAGGGGGCCCGGTGAGTGCGAGCATCGAACAGACCGGTGTCGACCGGGGCCGCGATGATCGACGGTGGACGGTGGCGGAACAGGTCGCCGAGGCGGCCCGGCGGCGTTTCCCGGCCGACGTGCTCGCGGTCGCTGTGCACGGGCCGCTGGCGCACGGCGACGACGACGGCGGCGGGGACCGCGAGGTGGGGATGCTGGTGGTCACCTACCGACCCGGCACCGGCCCGCCACCGGCGACCCGGCGGGTGGACGGGGTGCTGGTCGACCTGACCGTGGCCGCCGCCGACGACTACCTCGGTCAGGCCCGGGTGCTCTCCCCCCTGTGGCCGCTGACCGCCGACCGGTACGTCACCACCCGGGCTCTGCACGACCCGACCGGTTGGCTGCCGACGCTGCGCGACGAGCACCTGGGTCGGCTGGCCCGGGCCCGGCCGGCGGAGTTCAGCACCGCGGCCCGACAGGCCTGGTACCGGGGCAGCGCGGCGCATGCCCGGGCCGCCCGGCTGGCCGAGTGGTACGAGACGGACCAGGCGCTGCTGATGCTCGGCGAGGCACGGCTGGCCGCGGCCACGGTGACGGGGTTGCTGAGCCGCACCTACTTCCGGGACCCGGGTGACGCGGTGCGCCGCACCGGGCTGGCCGGCGCGGACATGACCGAGGTCGGGTTGGTGCTGGCCCGGCAGGCCGAGGAGCTCACCGCCCGTGGCCGCCCCGTCGACGGCACCGTCGACGAGCTGCTCACCGGCTGATCGGCGTCACAGCCCGCCCTGCACGCCGATCAGCGAGCCGATCAGGTAGGTGGCGGCGGCCGCAGCGGCGCCCAGCACCAGCTGGCGCAGCCCGCTGGTCCACCAGGGCCGGTTGGTGAACCGGGCCACAACCGCTCCGGCGGCGAACAGCCCGAGCCCGCCGACGGCGAGCGCCAGCCACAGCTCGGTGGCCCCGAACAGGTACGTCAGCAGCGGCACGAGCGCGCCCACCGAGAAGAACAGGAACGAGGAGATGGCAGCCGTCCATGGGCTGGGCTGGTCGTCGGGATCGACACCCAACTCCTCGCGGACGTGCACCCGTAGCGCCTCCTCGGGATCGCGCCGCACCGCTTCCGCGACCTGGGTGGCCAGGTCCCTCGGCAGGCCGCGGGCGACCCACGCGTCGGCCAGCTCGCGGGCCTCCGCCTCGGGATGCCGCTCCAGCTCCCGCCGCTCCTTGGCCACCTCGGCGGCGACCTGCTCGTTGGCCGAACGCACGCTGGTGTACTCGCCGAGCCCCATCGAGATGGCGCCGGCCACCAGGCCGGCGGTGCCGGTCAGCACGATGCTGCGCGGCGAGACTCCGCCGCCGCCGACCCCGGCGATCAGGGCGATGTTGGTGACCAGCCCGTCCATCGCGCCGAAGACGGCTGGGCGCAGCCAACCGCCGGAGACGTCCGCGTGGTGCGCCTCGCGCAGGGCCGCCGGGGTGTCGGTCACGGCAGGGTCAGGATCTCGTGGCCGTCGTCGGTCACCACGATGGTGTGCTCGAACTGCGCCGTCCACTTCCGGTCCTTGGTGACCACGGTCCACCCGTCGTCCCACATGTCGTACTGGTAGGTGCCCAGCGTGATCATCGGCTCGATGGTGAATGTCATCCCGGGCTCCATGATGTCGGTCGGCCGCGGGCTGTCGTAGTGCGGCACGTAGAGCCCGCTGTGGAAGGACTCGCCGATGCCGTGGCCGGTGAAGTCCCGGACCACGCCGTAGCCGAACCGCTTGGCGTACGACTCGATGACCCGGCCCACCACGTTGATCTGCCGGCCCGGGGCGACCGCGCGGATGCCGCGCATCATCGCCTCGTGGGTCCGCTCGACCAGCAGCCGGGCCTCCTCGCTGACCTCGCCGACGCAGAAGGTGGCGTCGGTGTCGCCGTGCACCCCGTTGATGTACGCGGTCACGTCGACGTTGATGATGTCGCCGTCCTTGAGGACTGTGGAGTCCGGGATGCCGTGGCAGATGACCTCGTTGAGGCTGGTGCAGCAGGACTTGGGGAAGCCCTTGTAGCCGAGCGTCGACGGGTACGCGTCATGGTCGCAGAGGAACTCGTGCACCACGCGGTCGATTTCGTCGGTGGTCACGCCCGGCTTGCAGTGCTCGCCGGCGAGCTGGGTCGCCTGGGCGGCCAGCCGGCTGGCGATCCGCATCTTCTCGATGGTCTCCGGCGTCTGCACGTGCGAGCCACGCCACTCCTGGGGGCGCTTCTTGCCCACGTACTCCGGTCGGGGAATGTGCGCGGGCACCTGTCGCATCGGGGAGAGCGTGCCTGGGGTCAGCGGCGGACGGACGGTCATGGCGCAAGCCTATCGCCGGACCCGCCGGTGACCCGTGCCACGGCCGGTCCGGATGGGTTGTTGCCCCGCCAGGTCGGCTGTGCCATGGTGTCTGCGTGGATCAAGGGGGAGCACCACCCGTCTTCTCCGCCAGCGCGGAGATCAACGGTGATCACCTCCACGTGGTGGTGGCCGGCGAGGTCGACATGGCGACCGCCGACACCATGCTCCAGACGGCGCTCCGCGAGCCCGCCGAGCGGATCACCCTCGACCTGAACGCGGTCACCTTCTTCGACTCGGCCGCCATCCACGCCCTGGTCCGACTCGCCCAGCAGTTTCCCGGCACGCTCACCGTGCTGCCGTCCCGGCAGGTCCGTCGGGTGCTGGACATCTCCGGCCTGGGCGAGCAGAGCTGGCTGAGCCCGGCCTGAGGGTCTGCGCTCCGCACCCCGCGGCGGGCGCAGGCCGTACGCGACGGCCGGAGCGCGTGGTCAGGCCCGCAACTGTCGGCGCAGCGTCACCTCGGTGCCCTCGTCGGTGCGCCGCACCGACAGGTCACCCAACGCCTTGATCAAAGCCAGCCCGCGCCCCCGGAACCCGGAGCCGGTCGACTCCCGCCACCGCCCGCTGTCGCGCACCGTGGCGGTCACCGTGCCGTCCTCGATGCCCACCTCCACGGTGATCATCGGCTCGGCGGGGTGGACCGGGTGCTCGATGGCGTTCGCGGCGGCCTCGGAGACCGCCACGGTCAGGTCGAAGAGGTCGGTCTCGCCGACCCCGTGCGCGACCAGGAAATCCTCCAGGCGCTTGCGCAGCACGCTCAGCCGGGTCGGGTCCGCCGGCAGCCGCAACACGAAGCGGTTCAGCTCGGCCGCCTCCAGGGCCAGCACCGCCACGTCGTCGCGGCGCGGCCGCCCGGCGACCCGCTCGACCACCGCGTCGATCAGGTCGTCCACGTGCTCGCCGGGGTTGGCCGCGTCGATGCGCAGCTGGGCCAGCGCATCGTCGATGCCGAGCTGACGGTCCTCGATCAGCCCGTCGGTGTAGAGCAGCAGCCGGCTGCCGACGGGCAGTTCCCCCTCGACCGTCCGGTACGTCGTGTCGGGGATGGCGCCGACCGGCGGGCCGAGCGCGCGGTCGTGCAGGAACGCCGCATCGCCTCCCCGGATCAGCAGTGGCGACGGGTGACCGGCGCTGGCGTACCGCAACCGGCCGGTCCGCGAGCTGAACAACAGGCAGACCACGGTCGCGAAGGAGCGGCTCTCGGTGGAGCCGACGAGCCGGTTGAGCCGGGTCAGCGACTCACCCGGGTCGAAGCCCTCCAGGACGTACGCCCGCAGCGCGTTGCGCAGCTGCCCCATCGCCGCCGCGGCCCGGACGCCCTTGCCGACGACGTCGCCGATGACCAGCACCAGCTCGTCGTCCCCAAGCGCGATCACGTCGTACCAGTCGCCCCCGACCTCGACATCGGTGGTGCCGGGCAGGTAGCGGCTGGCCACCACCGCGCCGGGCAGCTGGGGCAGCGACCGGGGCAGCAGGCTGTGCTGCAAGGTGGTGGCGATGCGGTGCTCGGCCTCGTAGAGCTGGGCGTTCTCCAGCCGCACCCCGACCAGCCGGGCCAGCTGGGTGAGGGCGGCCTCGTCGGCCCGTGCGTCGTCGCCGGGCGGCCGCCAGACCCGCAACTCGCCGAGCTGCTCGCCGGTGGTGCCGGTCAGCTCGGTCACGAAGGACGGGTCGGTCGCGATGACACCGCCGGCATCCGCCTCGGACCGGGCTCCGCTCGCGGTGACCACCACCCGGGCGCCCTCGGCGAGGGTGAGCGCGTGCCGGGCGGCGACCTGGAGCACGTCGGCGGTGGACCGGGCGGTGTTCACCGCCACGGCCGCGTCGGCCAGCGCCCGGAGCCGGCGGATGATCTGCCCACGCAGCTGACCCAGCTCGACGTTGGCCCGGACGCGGGCGATCAGCTCCTGCCCGGAGAACGGCTTGGTGAGGTAGTCGTCGGCGCCGGCGGAGAGGCCGGCCACCGCCTCCGCGGAGCCCGCCCGGGCGGAGAGCAGCACGATCGGCACGTGCCGGGTACGCGGGTCCGCGCGCAGGGCGCCGACCAGGCCGAACCCGTCCAGCCGGGGCATCATCACGTCGGCGAGCACAAGGTCGAACCCACCCTCGCGGGCCAGCGGCAGGGCCGCCAGACCATCGCTCGCGGTAACCACCTCCCAGGTCGGGGAGAGCAACCGGGTGACGTGCTCGCGCAGGTCCACGTTGTCGTCGACGACCAGGATCCGGCCGGCCGGGGCGACCTCCGCCGGCTGGCCGCCGAACTCGGGCGTCAGCTCGGCGCCGGTCCACAACGCGGTCTCCGACACGTAGAGCCGGGCCTGTTCGGGTTCGCCCGCCGGCAGCGGGCCGTACGCCACCAGCCGGTCGCCGGGCAGGTGCGCCGACCCGAACGGGACCGTCACAGTGAACGTGCTGCCCTCGTCGACCCGGCTGGTCAGCCCGACCTCGCCACCGTGCATCTCGACCAGCTCCCGGACCAGCGCCAGGCCGATCCCGGTGCCCTCGTGGGTGCGGGCGCGCACCCCGGGCACGCGGTGGAACCGCTCGAAGACGTGCTGCAGCTCGGCCGGCGCGATCCCCACGCCGGTGTCGCTCACCTCCAGCCGGGCGGCGCCGTCGACGGCCCGGACCCGGACCCGGATCTCGCCGCCGAAGGTGAACTTGACCGCGTTCGACACCAGGTTGAGGACGATCTTTTCCCACATGTCCCGGTCGACGAAGACCGGCGCCGGCAGCGGCGGGCAGTCCACCACGAGCTCCAGCCCGGCCCGGTCGGTGGCCGAGCGGAAGGTGCTGGCCAGCCGAGCGGTGTAGCCGGCCAGGTCGGTGGGCTGGTAGCGGGCGGCCAGCCGACCGGACTCCAGCCGGGAGAAGTCCAGCACGGTGTTGACCAGCTTGAGCAGGCGCAGCGCGTTGCGGTGCATCATGGTGAGCCGGTCGGTGTAGCCGGGAGGCAGCGTCGGGTCGGCCAGCAGGTCCTCCAGCGGGCCGAGCACCAGGGTCAGCGGGGTCCGGAACTCGTGGCTGACGTTGGCGAAGAAGTTGGTCTTCGCCTGGTCCAGCGCGGCCAGCTCGACGGCGCGGGCCCGTTCCTGCTCGTACGCCCGCTGCTTGGACACCGCCCGGGAGATCTGGGCGGCGACCAGGTCGAGGAAGTTTCGGTACTCGTCGTTGAGCGGCAGCCGGCGGGCCACGCCGACGACGAGAGTGCCGGCCCTCTCGCTGGTCGCCGTGAGGGGCAGCACGAGCGCCTCATCGGCCGCGTCGGCCGGCGGCGGGTCGAGCAGCCCGGCCACGTCGATCGTGGCGGGCACCCCGTCGGCGGCCACCCGGGCGAGCGCCCCGGGGTCGATGTCGACGGCGGCCCGGCCGGTGCTGACGGAGCCGGCCAGGGTGAACCGGCCGGTGTCGTCGGCCAGGTAGATCAGCGCGAACGGTACGTCGGCCCGGTGCCGACCCAGCACCTCGGCGGCGGTCCGGCCGAGTTCGGCGGCGCTGCGCACGTCGGCCAGCTCGGCGCCCAACTCGGCCAGCGCCCGCAGCCGGCGCTCGCCGAGAACCCGGCCGGTGGTCTCGTTGACGATGCAGTAGACGCCGCTGACCGAGCCGTCGGCGCCTCGGATGGGGTCGTACGAGACGTCGAAGTAGGTCTGTTCGAGAAAGCCGTGCCGGTCCAGCAGGAAGGGGTGGTCCTCGCCCCGGTAGGAGCGCCCGGTGCGCCGTACGCCTTCCAGCAGGGGACCGAGGACCTCCCAGGTCTCCGCCCAGTGCCGCGCCGCCGGTTGACCGAGCACCCCGGGGTGCTTGCCGCCGATCGTCGGGCGGTAGGCGTCGTTGTAGAAGGCGAGCTGGTCGTCGCCCCAGAACATGACGATCTGCGCGCTGGAGGCGAGCATCATTCCGACCGCGTTGGAGAGCGCCTGCGGCCAGCGGCTCGGGGCGCCCACCGGTGTCGAGGACCAGTCGAGGCTGCTCAGTCGCTCGCCCAGCTCTCCGCCAGCCGTGAACGCGGCCGCCAGCATCGGGGGGAGCTCCGCGCCGACCGCGGAGGAGTCCTCCGCGTCCGCGCTCCCCTGGCCCGAGCTCATACAGCCTCCCGCTCCGGCCGTGCCCCAGCCGTTGATCTACGCGTGCCGTGTTCCGACCTGTACCCCAGCGGACCAGCAACGTAACGCGGGAGGCCGCTCGGACGCTGGTTACGTGCGCTGGGCCCGTCGGCCACCCGACAGTGGGCGGACGCGGCGCCGGGGCGAGCCCTGGTCGAGCGCCCGGAGGCGTCAGAAGACGGGCAGCCCGTCGATGCTCGCCGCGTTCCTGGTGGCCCGGTAGTCGACCAGGTCGTCGGTGGAACGGCGGGCGTGCGAGCTGAGCAACAGGCCGCGTTCGGCGCGGTAGTCCATCAGCGGCACCGCGTACCCGCAGGAATCGCTGACCCGGTCCACCTCGACCGTGATCACGGCCCGGACGCCGTGCACGTCCGGCGGCTCGGGGAACTCGGCGAGCCGGTCGGCGAACGCCTCGTCGGTCACCGCGATGCTGCTCCCCCGGCCGTGCAGCCGGACGATCTTCGGTGGGCCGTCGAAGGCGCAGAACATCAGCGTGATCCGGCCGTTGTCCCGCAGGTGGGCGATGGTCTCCGCGCCGCTGCCGTGATAGTCCAGGTAGGACACCCGATGCGGGCCGAGGATCACGAAGGTGCCCCGCATGCCCTTCGGCGAGACGTTGACGTGCCCGTCGGCACCCGACGGCGCGGTGGCCACGAAGAAGACCGGCTGGGCCGCGATGAAGTCGCGCAGCCGACCGTCGATCTCCGGATAGACCTTGCCCATGCGCTGATCCTCCCACCGGCCACCACGGCCGGCGGCTGCGACGTACGTCACACAGCCCCGGTCTCACCGACCGCGCGGCGTCGCCGGACGCGGTGCCGGCCGGGCCGGGCGGTCGCTGGCGGGCGGTCGCTGGCGGGCGGCCCGGACCAGCGCGGCGATCGGGCGGGGATCCGGCTCGTTCTCCGGATGCCACTGCACGCCGAGTACGAACGGCCGGCCCGGATCCTCGACCGCCTCGATGACGCCGTCCGCCGCCCAGCCGCTGACCGTGAGCCGCCCGGGGTCGGCAACCGCCTGGTGGTGGTACGAGTTGACCCGGTCCACCCCGGCCAACACCGTCGCGGCCAGGCTGCCCGGCGCGAACCGCGCCGGATGCGCACCGTAGACGCCGGGCGCCGGGCGGTGCCCCTCGTGACCGACCACGTCCGGCAGGTGCTGGTGCAGGGTGCCGCCGTACGCGACGGCGAGCAGCTGCATCCCCCGGCAGACGCCCAGCACCGGCAGCTCTGCGGCGAGCGCCGCGGACAGCAGGGTCAGCTCGCCGGCGTCCCGGTCGGGCCGGTCCTCGGTCCTGGGATCGGGCAGGTGGCCGTACCGTCCCGGGCCGACGTCCGCGCCACCGGCCAACAGCAGCCCGTCCAGGACCGTCAGCACGTCGCCGTCCCCGTCGTCCGGCGGCAGCACCACCGCCCGACCGCCGGCGACGGTCACCGCCCGCACGTACGCCTCGGGCACCAGCACGGCCCGCACGCCCCGCCAGACCGCCCAGTCGACGGGCTCGACGTACGCGCTGATCCCGATCAGCGGCCGCCTCATAGTGGAGTGACGTACGCGCCGGTGATGCCTCCGTCCACCACGAACTGCGCGGCGGTCATGAACGAGGCGTCGTCGCTGGCCAGGAACGCCACCGCGGCGGCGATCTCCTCGGGTTGGCCGAACCGGCCCATCGGCACGTGCACCAGCCGGCGGGCGGCCCGCTCCGGGTCGGCGGCGAAGAGTTCCAGCAGCAGCGGGGTGGCCACCGGGCCGGGGCAGAGCGCGTTGACCCGGATGCCCTCGCGGGCGAACTGCACGCCCAGTTCCCGGGTCATCGCCAGCACGCCACCCTTGCTCGCGGTGTACGCGATCTGCGACGTCGCGGCGCCCATCAGCGCCACGAACGAGGCCGTGTTGATGATCGAACCCTTGCCCTGTCGGCGCATGTGCGGGATGGCGTACTTGCAGCAGAGGTAGACGCTCGTGGTGTTGACCCGCAGCACCCGTTCCCAGGCGTCCAGGCCGGTGGCCAGGATGGAGTCGTCGTCCGGCGGCGAGATGCCGGCGTTGTTGAACGCGATGTCGACCCGCCCGTGCCGGTCGGCCACCCCGTCGAACAGGTCACGCACCGCCGACTCGTCGGCCACGTCGGCGGCCACGAACTCGCCGCCACACTCCTCGGCGGCCCGCTTCCCGGCCGACGAGTCGATGTCCACGCAGACCACTCGGGCCCCCTCGGCGGCGAACCGCCGGACGGTGGCCAACCCGATCCCGCTGCCCGCTCCGGTGATCACGGCCACCCGGTCCTGCAACCGACCCTGCACAGGCGTCACTCCTCTGTCGCGATGAACACGTTCTTGACATCGGTGAAGGCGTGCAGCGCGTCCGGACCGAGCTCGCGGCCCAGGCCGGAGCGCTTCATCCCGCCGAACGGCGTCCAGTAGCGCACCGAGGAGTGCGAGTTGACGCTGAGGTTGCCCGAGTCGACGGCACGGGCGAGCCGGAGCGCGCGGCCCACGTCCCGGGTCCAGATGGAGCCGGAGAGGCCGTACTCGGTGTCGTTGGCGAGCCGGACCGCGTCGGCCTCGTCGTCGAAGGGGAGCACCGAGACCACCGGGCCGAAGATCTCCTCCCGCCAGTGCCGATCGGCTGGCGAGTCGGCCAGCAGCACCGTCGGGGCGTGCCAGAAGCCCTGACCGTCGGGGCAGGAGCCGGTGAACGCGACCCGGGACCCGGCCACGTAGCCGGCGACCCGGTCGCGCTGGCCGGCGGAGATCAGCGGGCCCATCTCGGCGGTGTCCCGGGCCGGATCCTCGACCCGCACGGCGCGTACCGCCGGTTCGAGCAGTTCCAGGAAGCGGTCGTACACCGGGCGCTGGACCAGGATCCGGGACCGGGCGCAGCAGTCCTGGCCGGCGTTGTCGAACACCGCGCCGGGCGCGGTCGCGGCGGCGCGTTCCAGGTCGGCGTCGGCGAAGATGATGTTGGCGCTCTTGCCGCCCAGCTCCAGGGTCAGCCGCTTCACCTGGGCGGCGCAGCCGGCCATGATCCGTGTGCCGACCTCGGTGGAGCCGGTGAAGCAGATCTTGCGGACCGCCGGGTGGCTGACGAACCGCTCCCCCACCACGGCGCCCTCGCCGGGGACGACCGTGAAGACGTCGTCGGGCAGGCCGGCCTCACAGGCCAGCTCCGCCAGGCGCAGCGCGGTGAGCGGGGTCAGCTCGGCGGGCTTGAGCACCACGGTGTTGCCGGCGGCGAGGGCCGGGACGAACCCCCAGGCGGCGATCGGCATCGGGAAGTTCCACGGCACGATCACGCCGACCACGCCGAGTGGCTCGTGGAAGGTGACGTCCAGCCCGCCGGGCACCGGGATCTGCCGCCCGGTCAGCCGCTCCGGCGCGCCCGCGTAGTAGTCCAGCACGTCCCGGACGTTGCCGGCCTCCCAGCGGGCGTTGCCGACGGTGTGCCCGGAGTTGCGGACCTCCAGCGTGGCCAGCTCGTCCAGGTGCGCGTCGATCACTGCGGCGAAGCGCCGCAACATCCGGGCCCGATCCCCCGGCGCCACCGTCCGCCACGCCTCGAACGCGAGCGCCGCCCGCGAGATCGCCGCATCGACCTCCGCCACCGAGGACCCCGGCACGTCCCGGAACGCCTCCCCGGAAGCCGGATCCACCACCAGAGTCACGCGCCCCACCCCCATCCGACGCGGTGGGCGGGGTCAGAGGCGTTCGAAGCCACGGGTCAGCTCCCAGTCGGTGACGGCGGCGTCGAAGGCGGCGAGCTCCACCCGGGCCTGGTTGGCGTAGTGGGCGACCACCTCGGGACCGAAGGCGTCCGCGGCGGCGGAGGAGGACTCCCAGAGGGTCAGGGCGTCGCGCAGGGTGCCGGGCACCCGCTCGGCCTCCGGGTCGTCGTACGCGTTGCCTGTGCACTCCGGGCCCAGCTCCAGCTCCCGCTCGATGCCGTGCAGCGCGCCCGCGACCAGCCCGGCGATCGCCAGGTACGGGTTGACGTCGGCACCGGGAACCCGGTTCTCCACCCGCATGCCCTGCCCGTGCCCGACCACCCGCAGAGCGCAGGTGCGGTTGTCCACCCCCCAGCGCAGCGCCGTCGGGGCGAACGACCCCGGCTGGTAGCGCTTGTAGGAGTTGATGTTCGGGGCGAAGAGCAGGCTGAACTCGCGCATCGTGGCCAACAGCCCGGCGAGCACCCGCTGCCCGGTCTCGGACAGGTGCGCGGGCCCGTCGCCGAGCATCGCGGAGGCGCCGGTGGTGTCGCGCAGGGAGAAGTGGATGTGGCAGGAGTTGCCCTCCCGCGCGTTCGGCTTGGCCATGAAGGTGATCGCCATGCCCTCCTGGGCGGCGATCTCCTTGGCCCCGTTCTTGTAGATCACGTGGTGGTCGGCGCACGCCACCGCCTCGTCGTATCGGAAGGCGATCTCGTGCTGGCCGAGGTTGCACTCACCCTTGGCGCTCTCCGGGGTCAGCCCCGCGCCGGCCATCTCGGTGCGGATCCGGCGCAGCAGCGGCTCCACCCGGGCGGTGCCGAGCAGCGAGTAGTCCACGTTGTACTGGTTGGCCGGGGTGAGATCGCGGTAGCCGTGCCGCCAGGCGTCCTCGTACGAGTCGCGGTACAGCACGAACTCCAGCTCGGTGCCGGCGTAGGCGGTCAGCCCGTGCCCGGCCAGCCGGCCCAGCTGACGGCGCAGGATCTGCCGGGGCGAGGCGACCACGTCACCGGAGCCGTCCAGCCAGGTCAGGTCTGCCAGCAGCAGCGCGGAGCCCGGCTGCCACGGCATCCGGCGCAACGTGCTGAGATCCGGCACCATCGCGAAGTCGCCGTACCCGCGCTCCCAGCTGGACATCGCGTACCCGTCGACGGTGTTCATGTCCACGTCCACGGCGAGCAGGTAGTTGCAGCCCTCGCTGCCGTGCTCGACGACCTGGTCGAGGAAGAAGGGCGCGTGGAACCGTTTGCCCTGCAGGCGGCCCTGCATGTCGACCAGGGCCAGCACGACGGTGTCGATCTCACCCTCGGCAACAGCGACCCGCAGTTGTTCCAGCGTGAGCGGAGCTCTCCTCATTCACGGGCCTCCATCACCAAGGTCTACTGGCAAACCGGATCACCGTCAATGCCCCCGGCGGTGACTGCGGCAAACCCCGGCGGGACGGCAGCGGCGGCCACCCTGCCGGGCACGGGTCAGGCCGGGCCGTCGACCGGCGCGGGGTCGGGCGCCGGCGCCGTGTCGTCGACGGTACGCACGGGTCCGGCGAACCACTTCCGGGCCGAGACGTACCACCAGACGGCGACCACCAGCAGCACCCCGCCCACCGCCAGCGGCGCGTAGTTCACCGCCGACCAGGTGAACCCGTCGTTGCCGGGCACCCCGGCGGGCACGATCGGCAGCACGAAGTAGACGGCGATGACCGCGATCTCGATCACCGCGATCCAGCCGAGCAGCTTGTACTTGCGCCCGAGCGTCCACGGCCCGGGGACGAACCGGTCGCCCATCCGCAGGCGCAGCGCGATCGGGATGAGGAAGGACAGGTAGAGCCCGAGCACCGCGACGGAGACCACCGCGTAGAAGGCGATCGGGATGCCGGCGGAGCTCTCGTAGAGCGCCGGCAGGGTGAGCACCAGGCCGGCCAGCGTGGCGCCGATGATCGCGTTGACCGGGGTGCCGTTGCGGTCCACCCGGGACCAGAGTCGCCAGCCCGGCACGGCGCGGTCGCGGCTGAACGCGTACGCCATCCGGCTCATCGAGGTCACGCAGCTCATCCCGCAGAAGAACTGCCCGATGGTGGAGATGATGATGACGATCTTGAAGAAGACCGGGGTGAGCGCAGACTCGAAGATGGCGCCGGAGAAGCCGCCGGCGGCGTTGACCGCCTCGACGTCGGTGGCCGCGAAGAGGAACGCCAGCAGCAGGATCCAGCCGCCGACAGCCGAGTAGAAGATGGACTGCCAGAGCCCGCGGGCGGCGGCCTGCGAGGCGCCCCGGGTCTCCTCGGAGACGTGCGCGCAGGCGTCGAAGCCGGTGATCGTGTACTGGGTGAGCAGGAAGCCCAGCGGCAGCACGTAGAACCAGAAGGTCAGCCCGCCGGTGTCCCCGTCACCGAAGCCGGAGTTGTTGAACCGCTCGGTGAACACGAACTGGAAGCTCTGGTGGTTGTCCGGAACGAGGACCAGGATGGCCACCACGACTGCCGCCCCGGCCACGTGCCACCAGACGGAGACGTTCTGCAGCACGTCGATGATCCGGTGCCCGAAGATGTTGATCAGCCCGTGCAGCACCAGGATGATCACGAAGAGGACGAACGCCTGGCGCAGAGTGCCGGCCCAGCCGTCGAAGAGCGCCGACAGGGTGAGGTTGAGGAAGGTGGCGCAGCCGTAGTCGACCGAGGCGGTGACCGCGACCAGGCCGATCAGGTTCAACCAGCCGGTGAACCAGCCGTGCACCGGGCGGCCCATGGTCGCGGCCCACCAGTAGATCCCGCCGGCGGTCGGGTACGCCGACACCAGCTCCGCCATGCAGAAGCCGATGATCAGGATGAACAGCGAGATCAGCGGCCAGCCCCAGGAGATGGCGACCGGCCCGCCGTTGTTCCACGCCTGGCCGAAGGTGGTGAAACAGCCGGCCAGGATCGAAATGATGGAGAACGAGATGGCGAAGTTGGAGAAGCCGCTCCACTTGCGGCGCAGCTCCTGTTTGTAGCCGAGTTCGGCGAGCCGTCGGGCGTCGTCGTCCATCGGATGCTCTGCGGTCGGCACAGGCGTCGTGGCCATCGCACACCTCCCTGAGGTGATTCCGCGTACGAGTGCGCAAAGTGTCGTCCCGCCGATCAAGGTGGTCAATACGATGACCGTGGGAATCTCACCGTCGTCGCGGCTAATTGCGTTGCCGGGCGGCCGGCCCACCCGCATCCTTGACCTCGTGACCAGGCCCGATCGCGACGGGCCAACCCCCGGGCGCTCGGACCGCCCGGCACCGCGGCGGCGCGGGGCACGTCACCTCTCTCGCACGGTACGGTGGGCTCCGCCGTACTCCGACACCCGCCCCGCGCCGCCGCCCCCGCCCGGATGACCGGGCAGGGGTCAGGTCAACAGCAGGCCGGCCAGCCAGAGCGCGGCGATGACCACGCCGGCGGCGAACTCGACGAGCATCGACAGACCAGCGGCCTTGACCGCCTGCTTGGTGGACGGCCAGGCCAGTCTGGAGTCACCGAGCCGCAGACGCTCCGCCGCCCACACCCCGGCGACGAAGCCGAGCACCAGCCCCACCACCGGCACCACGAAGAACCCGACGATCCCGAGCACCCCGCCGGCGAGCAGCGTGGACGTCGGCACGCCTGTGCGCTTCAGGTTCCGCCCGGGCCACGCGTACTTGATGACGGTGCCCCCGGCGGCGACCAGCGTCGCGGCGGCGAACACCGCCCAGCCACCCGGGCCCGCGCCGCCGAAGATCGCCCAGAGCAGTACCCCGCCCCAACACAGCGGCAGCGCCGGCAGGCCGGGCACCACCACGCCGGCCAACCCCGCCAGGATGGCCAACCCGGCCACCACTGTCACTGCCGTCTGCGAGTCGGTCAGGCTCACGCCGCCGCCCCGCCGCGCAGCCGGAGGGTGATCGCCTCGGCTGGCGCCGGAGCCCCGAAGTACCGCCCCTGCCCGGTGTCGCAGCGCAGCGCCCGCAGCCGCTCGGCCTGCACAGCGGTCTCCACCGCCTCGGCGGTGACCCACAACTCCAGCGCGTGCGCCAGACGGACCAGCGCGTCGACGATCCGCTCGTCGCGGTGGTCGGCCACGGCGTCCGTTCCGTCGGCGCGGATGCCCTCGACGAACGGGCCGGCCAGCTTCAGGCAGTGGATCGGCAGCCGCCGCAGGTACGCCAGGTTGGAGTACCCGGTGCCAAAGTCGTCCACCGCCAACCGGACGCCCAGCGCGGCGAGCCGGTGCAGGCTGCGCAGCGGCTCGCCCGCGCTACCCATCACGGCGCTCTCGGTCAACTCCAGTTGCAGCAGCTCCGCCGGCAGCCCGCTGGTGGCCAGCGCGTCGGCCACCGTCTCCACGATCGCCGGGTCGTCGGCCTGCCGGGCGGCCAGGTTGACGCTTACCACCAACCGGGCGTCGGGGAACTCCCGCCACCACCGCTCGGCGTCGCGGCAGGCCCGCCGCAGCACCCACTCACCGAGCCGGACGATCAGGCCGGTCTCCTCGGCCAGGGCGATGAACCGATCCGGCCCGATCAGGCCCAGCTCCGGGTGCTCCCACCGGACGAGCGCCTCCACCGCGAGCATGGTGCCCTCCAACAGCGACACGATCGGCTGGTAGTGCAGCACGAACTCGCCCCGGTCCAGCGCCGCCGGCAGCCCGGCGACCAGCGCCGAACGGGCGATGTCCCGGGCGCTGCGCTCCGGGTCGTAGACCGCCCACCGGCCCCGGCCCGCGGCCTTGGCCCAGTAGAGCGTGGTGTCCGCGGCCTTCATCAGCTCCGAGGCGGTGGTCGCCGCGGCGGGGCACTCCACGATGCCCACGCTGGCCGAGACGGCCAGTTGCTGGTCACCGACGTGCACCGGGGCGGCGACGGCGGCCAACGCCGCCTCCGCCACGGCCACCGCGTCGTCGAGGTCGTTCCCGCCGTCGACCAGGATGACGAACTCGTCGCCACCCATCCGGGCGACCAGGTGGCCGTGCTCCGCCACGCACGCGGCCAGCCGCCGGCCGATCATCACCAACAGCCGGTCACCGAGGTCGTGACCGAGGCTGTCGTTGATCGCCTTGAAGCCGTCCAGGTCGAGGAAGCACACCCCGACCCGCCGCCCGGGCTCGGCGGTGTCGAGGACCCGGCCCAGCGTCTCGAAGAACAGCGTCCGGTTGGGCAGCCCGGTCAGCGGGTCGTGCAGCGCCTGGAAGCGGAGCCGCTGCTGGAGTTCGTACCGCTCGGTGATGTCCTCGATCATGGCGACGGTGAACCGGGGCCGGCCGTCGTCGTGCCGGATCAGCGAGACGGCCAGATCCGTCCAGACCACGCTGCCGTCCTTGCGGTGGTAGCGCTTCTCCATTCGGGCCGAGTCCTGCTTACCCTCGACCATCTCCTGGTACAGCTCCCACATCCCGGCCGCGTCGTCGGCGTGGAACAGCGCCGACACGTTGATCTCACGCAGCTCGCTGATCGAGTAGCCGAGCATGTCGGCGAACGCCTGGTTGACGTCGATGATCTGGCCGTCCACCCCGGCGATGCCGATCCCGATCGCGGCGCCGGTGAAGACCGCCCGGAACCGCGCCTCGCTGTCGCGCAGCGCCTGCTCGACCTCGTCCCGCGCCTGCCAGGCCGACCGGGCGATCCGCTCCTGCTGACTGAAGGTACGGTCGCGCAGCGCACGGGCGAACCCGGCGGCCAGGCCGCCCTGCACCGCTGCGATCCGCTCGGTCAGGTCCGCCGGCTCGTCGTTCGCGGCCAGCACCTGGCGGGGGAAATCCTGACCGAGGGCGCGCAGCGACCACTCGAGCGCCCGGGGCTCGGTGAGGTGCGCCTCCACCAGCGCCCGCCCGACCTCCTCGGCGGGGCGGGCCGAGAACGGTTCGGCCCGTACCGCCTGAGCCAGCCGGACGGTGTGCACGAGCAGTAGCCGCTCGGTCTCGGCCGCGCTGAGCGGCACGAAACCGAGACGGCGTACCGCGCGGGCCCAGTTGGCGGCGTAGCCCTGGGCGTCGCCCCGGCCGGCGTTCACCCCGGTCCGATCCGGGACGGCGGCCACGGGATCAGCCGGCGGGCTGGTCGTACCGAGCGACGCCCCCGAAGGCGCCGAACCGCTCCGGGTGCTCGTCCACATCGGACGGCGAGTCGGGGCGCCAGAGCGGCATGTGCACGACGCCCGGGTCGAGGACTGTCCAGTCGCCGAAGAAGCCGGTGATCTGAGCTCGGGAACGCAGCGTGATCTCGGTGTCCGTCCGCGCGGAGAGCCGCTGGGCGTCCAGCATCTCCTGCGGCTGGTCCTCGAAGGTGGAGTGCGAGATGACCAGGAAGCTGCCGGGTGCGGCGGCCGCCCGCAGGGTGGCCAGGACGTCCTCGGGCCGGTCGGCGTCCGGGATGAAGTGCACCACCCCGGCCAGCAGGATGCCCATCGGCCGGCTGAAGTCGATCAACCCCAGCTCGCGGGTCTCGGCGAGGATCCGCTCCGGGTCGCGCAGATCGGCGTGGATCACCCCGGTCAGGTCGTTGCCGGCGAGCAGTTCCCGGCTGTGCGCGACGGCCACCGGGTCGATGTCGACGTAGACCACCCGGGCCTTGGGGTTCGCCCCCTGGGCCACCTCGTGCACGTTGCCCACGGTGGGAATTCCGGAGCCGATGTCGAGGAACTGGTCGATGCCGGCGTCGAGCAGAGCCCGGACGGCCCGGCGCAGGAATTCCCGACCGGAACGCATGGTGGCGGCGAGATTCGGGGTCATGCTGGCGATCTGCTCGGCCAGCCGACGGTCGATCTCGAAGTTGTGCGCCCCGCCCAGAAAATAGTCGTACACCCGGGCCGCGCTCGGCCTGGTCAGATCGATCTCGGTCGGCAGTCCGTCCGGCATCAGCGTGCTCCCCAGTTCATCGCCGCGGCGCGGGACGGCACCGGCGTCGGCGGGCACGCGCGACCACCGGTCGACCCGCGGGTCGTGTGGTGTGGACCACTCTAGGCCGCCGACTCCCGCATCCGGGAGATCCCTTCGCGCTCTTTCCGCGCTCAGCCGGCCGACTCCAGCAACAGCGAGATGCCCTGCCCGACGCCGATGCACATGGTGGCCAGGGCCCGCCGGCCGCCGCGACGGCGCAGCTCCAGGGCCGCGGTCAACGCCAGCCGAGCGCCGCTGGCGCCCAACGGGTGCCCCAACGCGATGGCGCCCCCGTTCGGATTGACGTGCTCGGCGTCCACGGGCAACCCCAGCTCGCGCAGCACCGCCACGGACTGCGCGGCGAACGCCTCGTTCAGCTCCACCACGTCCACCGCGCTCAACTCGACGCCGGCACGGTCGAGCAGCTTGCGGGTGGCCGGCACCGGGCCGATTCCCATGATCCGGGGCGGCACGCCGGCCGCCGCCGCGCCGACGATGCAGGCCAGCGGGGTGAGGCCGTACCGGGCCACCGCGGCCTCACTGGCCACCAGCAGCGCGACCGCGCCGTCGTTGACGCCGGAGGAGTTGCCGGCGGTCACCGTGCCGCCGTCCCGGAACGGGGTGGGCAGCGCGGCAAGCTTCTCCAGCGACGTCTCCCGGGGGTGCTCGTCGACCTCGACCAGCCGGGTCTCCCGGCGGCCCGCCGGCACCGAGACCGGCACGATCTCCTCGGCGAACCGGCCGTCGGCCTGCGCCTTGGCCGCGCGCTGCTGGGAGCGGTACGCGAAGGCGTCCTGCTCGGCCCGGCTGACGCCGTACTCGGCGGCCACGTTCTCCGCCGTCTCCGGCATCGAGTCGACGCCCCAGCCGTCCCGCATCAGCGGGTTGACCAGCCGCCAGCCCAGCGTGGTGTCGTACACCTCCGCCGAGCGGGAGTACGCCGACGTCGCCTTCGGCATGACGAACGGCGCCCGGCTCATGCTCTCCACCCCGCCGGCGACCACCAGGTCCGCGTCCCCGGACACGATGGAACGGGCGGCGGTGGCGAGGGCGTCCAGCCCCGAGCCGCAGAGCCGGTTGACCGTACTGCCCGGCACCTCTTCGGGCAGGCCGGCCAGCAGCGCCGCCATCCGGGCCACGTTGCGGTTGTCCTCGCCGGCCTGGTTGGCGCAGCCGAGCACGACGTCGTCCACCCGGGCCCAGTCCACCGACGGGTGCCGGGCGACCAGCTCGCGGATCACGTGCGCGGCCAGGTCGTCGGGACGGACACCGGCCAGCGCGCCGGCGTACCGGCCGATCGGGGTGCGGACACCGGCCACCAGGTATGCCACGGTCATCGCGAGTCCTTCGGGGTGGAGACGGCGGGGGGTGGGGGCGCCCACCGGGGTCCTGCGGGCTGCCAGCCGCCAGGATATCCGCGCCCACAGCCGATAGGTTGACGGCATGGCTCGGGCCCAGTTCAGCGCAGAGACCAGCGGCGGCGGCGCGTTCGTCCGCCAGCCCAACCGGTTCACCGGCCGGGTCACCCCGGACTCGACCTCTCCCCCCGGCGGCGGCCCGGACGAGCACGACCGCTGGCCGCTGGAGGCCGACCGCTACCGGCTGATCTGGTGCCGCGCCTGCCCCTGGGCGCACCGGGCCCGGATCGTGCGCGGCCTGCTCGGTCTGGACGACGCGATCTCGCTGGGCACCGTCGACCCGATCCGGGACGAGCGGGGCTGGGCGTTCGCCCTGGACCCGGACGGCTTCGACCCGGTCCTCGGCGTCAGCTTCCTCTCCGAGGCGTACCTGGCCACCGACCCGGACTACACCGGCCGGGTGACCGTGCCGGCGCTGGTCGACACGCTGACCGGTCGGGTGGTCACCAACGACTACCCGCAGCTAACCCTCGACCTCTCCACCGAGTGGCGGCGGCTGCACGCCCCCGACGCGCCGGATCTGTACCCGGCCGGGCTTCGCCCCGAGATGGACGCGCTGATGGCCGAGATCCACACCGACGTCAACAACGGCGTCTACCGGTGCGGCTTCGCCACCTCACAGGAGGCGTACGACGAGGCGTTCCGGGCGCTCTTCGCCCGGCTGGACGCGCTCTCCGAGCGGCTGGCCGGGCAGCGCTACCTGATGGGCGACACGATCACCGAGGCCGACGTGCGGCTGTTCACCACGCTGGTCCGCTTCGACGCCGCGTACCACGGGCACTTCAAGTGCAACCGGCACAAGCTGACCGAGATGCCGGTGCTCTGGGCGTACGCCCGGGACCTGTTCCAGACCCCGGGCTTCGGCGAGACGGTGGACTTCGACCACATCAAGCGGCACTACTACGGCACCCACCGGGAGATCAATCCGAGCGGCATCGTGCCGCTCGGGCCAGACGAGTCCGGCTGGACCACGCCGCACGGGCGTGGCTGACCCGGGTCGGCGTGGCACCTGGACCGCGCCGGCAGGCCGGGCGGACGTCGCGCGCCGGGTCGCCGGGTGGGCGGCCGCCGGCTTCGGACTGGTCGGTGCGGTAGCGGTGACGGTCGCGGTGGTCGCCGGTCCCGGTCCAGGGCTCACCGGGTACGTCAGCGAGGCGGGCATCGCCGACAGCGGCCACGCGGTGACGTACCGCTTCGGGATCCTCGCGATGGCCGGCTCGCTGCTGCTGCTCGCCGCGGCGCTGCCCCCCGGGGTGCGGGCGGCGCCGGCGCTGCTCGCCGCCGGCGCCGTGTGCACCGCGCTGTCCGGGGCTGTCACCTGCTCGGCCGGCTGCCCGCTGCCGCCGTTCGAGCGCGCCACGGTGGCGGACCTGGCGCACGGCGGCGCGAGCATCGCGGCGACCGCGTCGGTGGTGTTCGCCATGGTCGCGCTCGCCGTGGCCGGCCCGGTCGACCGGGCGGTACGCCGGCTGTCCGCCGGGGCCGCCGCGCTGAGTCTCCCGCTGTGCGCCACGGCGGGGCTGGGCCTGCTCGTCATCGGTCGGGGCACCGTGGTGGGCGTGCTGGAGCGGCTGATCCTCGCGCTGGCGATCCTGTGGGGCCTCGCCACCGCCACCACCCTGGCCCGCAGGTAAGGAAGGGCACCTTGTTAACGCGTGGTGTATAGGAAGGGTCCCTTCCTAACGGCGGGTTGGCGCGCGTGTAAGGAGCGTCACGCCCGATCGTGCCTTGCGATGGCTGGTCAGCGGCGTATCGTCGGCGGGCGATGACCAATCTCTGGGACCTCACCGTTCGCCTGTATGTCGATCTTCGACTGCAGGCCAGCGGCATCTGTCCGGCGTAGCCGCGCTCCTCACGCCTACCCCGTTCAGACCAGACAATTGGATTGACCCTCATGCCCTTCGGCCTGCGCAAGATTCCCTTCTCCGTGCAGATCCTGCTCGGCCTCGTGCTCGGCGTGGCGCTCGGCTTCCTGGCCCGCACCAACGACCTGAGCTGGCTGACCAGCACCCTGCACACCGTCGGCGGCCTCTTCATCCAGCTGCTCAAGCTGGCCGTGCCGCCCCTGGTCTTCACCGCCATCGTGGTCAGCGTCGTCAGCCTGCGGGGCGTGGCCAACGCCGCCCGGCTCGCGCTGAAGACCCTGATGTGGTTCGGCATCACCGCACTGATCTCGGTCGCCATCGGCATCGGCCTCGGCCTGGTCACCAACCCGGGCAGGGGCGTGACCCTCGACCTGGGCGGCGCGGCGCCGCCGAAGAACACCGGCTCGTGGACGGACTTCCTCACCGGCATCGTGCCCACCAACCCGGTCGGGGCGTTCGTCGAGGGCAACGTGCTCCAGATCGTCTTCCTCGCCCTCGTGGTCGGCGCCGCGGCGCTGCTGGTGGGCGACGCCGCCGAGCCGTTCGTGGCGCTGAACCGCTCGCTGCTGGAGATCGTCCAGAAGGCGCTCTGGTGGGTCATCCGGCTCGCCCCGATCGGCACCCTCGGCCTGATCGGCAACGCCGTCGCCTCGTACGGCTGGGACCTGCTGGCCCCCCTCGCGAAGTTCACCACCGCCGTCTACGTCGGCTGCGCCATCGTGCTGTTCGTGGTCTACCCGCTGGTGCTGATCTTCGCTGGCCGGCTCAACCCGCTGCGCTTCTTCGCCGGTGCCTGGCCGGCGATCGAGCTGGCCTTCGTGTCCCGCTCCTCGGTCGGCACCATGCCGGTGACCCAGCGCTCCGTCGAGCGGCTCGGCGTGCCCCGCGAGTACGCCTCGTTCGCGGTGCCGTTCGGCGCCACCACGAAGATGGACGGCTGCGCCGCGATCTACCCCGCACTGGCCGCGATCTTCGTGGCGCAGGTGTTCGGCGTGCACCTCGGCGTCACCGACTACCTGCTGATCGCCTTCGTCTCGGTGGTCGGCTCGGCGGCCACCGCCGGCCTGACCGGCGCGATCGTGATGCTCACCCTCACCCTGAGCACGCTGGGCCTGCCGCTGGCCGGCGCCGGCCTGCTGCTGGCCATCGACCCGATCCTGGACATGGTCCGTACGGCCACCAACGTGGCCGGGCAGGCGCTGGTGCCGACCGTGGTCGCCGCCCGCGAGGGCACCCTCGACCGGGCCGCGTACGAATCCGCCGGCCGGCGGGACCTGACCGACCCGGAGCCGGTCGCGGACAGCCGGCCCGACCGGCGGGACGAACTGAGCCCCGTCCCCGCCTGACCGGTTCGCATCGACGACGACGGGCCCCTCCCCGGGGGCCCGTCGTCGTTTCCGAGAGGATGACGAGATGAGCTCCCTGTTCACGCCGCTGGCCCTGCGCGCGGTCACCCTGCCCAACCGGATCGCCATGGCGCCGATGTGCCAGTACACCGCCGGTCCGGACGGCCTACCCACCGACTGGCACCTGATCCACCTCGGCAGCCGGGCGGTCGGCGGGGTCGGGCTCGTGCTGACCGAGGCGACCGCCGTGCTGCCGGAGGGCCGGATCAGCCCGCAGGACACCGGGCTGTGGTCCGGCGCGCACGTGGACGCGTGGCGGCCGGTGACCGCGTTCGTCGCCGATCACGGCGCGGTGCCCGCCGTACAGCTCGCGCACGCGGGTTTCAAGGCCTCCACGTACCGGCCGTGGGCCCCGAGCCGCGGCGGCGTGCCGGATGGCGAGGGCGGCTGGACGCCGGTCGGCCCCGGGTCCGAGCCGTTCGTCGCCGACTACCGGGTGCCGACCGCCCTCGACGCGGCCGGCATCACCCGCGTGGTCGAAGCGTTCGCCACCGCCGCCGAACGCGCCCTGGCAGCCGGCTTCGCGGCCGTGGAGATCCACGCCGCGCACGGCTACCTGCTGCATGAGTTCCTCTCGCCGCTCACCAACCACCGCACCGACTCCTACGGCGGTGACCGGGCCGCCCGGATGCGACTCACCCTGGAGGTGGCCCGCGCGGTGCGCGCCGCGGTCGGCGAGAACGTCCCGGTGCTCACCCGGATCTCCGCCACCGACTGGGTCGAGGGTGGCTGGACGATCGAGGACAGCGTGGTGCTCGCCGGCGAGCTGGCCGGTGCCGGCGTGGATCTGGTCGACGCCTCCTCCGGAGGCGTACGCCAGGACGCCCGCATCCCGCTCGGCCCCGGCTACCAGGTGCCGCTGGCCGCCCGCATCCGCCGCGAGGCCGGCGTGCCGACCGGCGCGGTCGGCCTGATCGTCGAGCCGGAGCAGGCCGAGCAGATCGTCGCCGGCGGCGAGGCCGACCTGGTGCTGCTCGGCCGGGAGCTGCTGCGCGACCCGTACTGGCCGCGCCGAGCCGCCGCCAAGCTCGGCGTCGCGTACACCGGGCCCGCCCAGTACGCCCGCGCCGCCTGATCCCCCGCCGGTCGGGCGGCTGCCGTTCCGGGCAGCCGCCCGACCGTCAGCCGGCCAGATGCGACCAGTCGCCCTCCAGGTCCCGCCAGGCACCCTGGGCGGCCACCGCGCCGCCTAGCAGCACCACCACGTGGTCGGCGCGGACCAGCGCGGCGCGCTTCGCGGTCGAGCCGACCACTGTCACGCCGTGCGCGCGCAGTGCCTGCCACAGCGCCAGCTCGGTGGTGACGTCCAGTGCCGACGACACATCGTCGGCGACCAGCAGCTCGGTACGCGGCGCCAGCGCCCGGGCCAGCGCCAGCCGCTGCAGTTGGCCACCGGAGAGCCGGGTGCCCTTGTGGCCGATGAGCAGGCCGAGCCCGCCACCCGCGGCGGCGAGGTCGTGGTCGAGCTGGGCGGTGCTGACCGCCCCAGCCGCGTCCACCTGGTGGCCGAGCGCGATGTTGTCGGCCACTGTGCCCGAGAGCACGCGGGGTAGCTGGCCGACGTAGCCGACCTGGTTGGGGCGCAGGAACAGTTCCGGCTCGGTGACCGGGTCGCCGTTCCAGGACAGCTCGCCGGTGTGGTGCACGATCCCGGCCAACGCCCGCAGCAGTGAGGACTTGCCCGAGCCGACCGGCCCGACGACCAGGACCAGCTGCCCGCGCTGCACGGTCAGGTCCACGTCCCGGACGGCGACCGTACCGTCGGAGTGCACCACCCCGAAGCCGCGCAGCTCCAGCCGGCGCAGTGGGTGCCGCGGCGGCGGCGTCGGCGCGGGCGCCGTCCCGGCGGCCAGGTCGACCGCCGACACCCCGGCGGAGTACGTGCCCACCCCGGTCATCGCCACCGTGCGCCGGGTCCAGACCCGCGCGGAGGGCAGCTGGGAGATCAACGACGCGGTGGTCCAGGCGAACCAGCGGGCCGCGCCGAGGGTGGAGACGGCCACCAGCACCGCCCCGGCGGAGAGCTCACCGGCCAGGTAGAGCGCCCACGCGCCGATCGGCAGCAGGCCACTGGCCACCGACGGTGTGGAACGCGACCACACCTGCACCGAGATCTCCCGCCGCTGCCGATCGCTGCGCAGCACGTCCAGATCGGCCAGGTGGCGCAGCACCGCCGCGGTCGCGCCGGCGAGCTTCACCGTCCGCGCCGCGGAGAGCGCGGAGACCAGCGCGGTGGCGAAGGACGCGCGCGCCGCCACCGTCGCCCTGGCCGCACGCTCGAGCTTCGGCCCGAACAGCGTCGCGGCCAGCCCGGAGACGACCATCGTGCCGAGGAAGAACAGCGCGGGTACGACGCTGCCGGTGACCGCCGTCATGGCGACCACCAGGACCAGCGCGACGGCCTGGTCCAGCACGTTGTCGGCGAGCTGGACCACCCGCTCGGTGTCGCCGCCCTGCGCCACCACCTCCGCCGGGGTGTGCGAGCTGACCCGCCGCGGCCCGGTCTGGCCGTACACCAGGCGCAGGCCGATCCGCAGCATCTGCCGCACCCACCACTGGGGGAACCAGACGTGGGTGTAGAACGGCAGCGGCAGGGTGACCAGCAGCCCGGCCACGATCCCCAGCGCCGGCAGGTACGGGTTGCCGGTCCCGTCGACCAGGTCGGCCCAGAGCCAGGGCAGCACCGGGCCTTCCAGCCCGAGCAGGGAGAGCCCGAGGAACAGCGCGATCGCGGCCAGCCCGTACCGGGGATCGTTGGTGCAGAGCCGGACGATCTCCCGCAGCGTCCGGGCCGGCGGGACGGGCGGCAGTGGCGGCGGGTCGGCACGTTTCGGCTCGACCGGCGTGACCCCCTCGACCCGCGTGACCGGCTCGATCGGCGGCCCGCTCGGCCAGTCGTCGGCCGGGCCGGGGCCGAGCAGCAGGTCGGTGCCGGCACCGGTGCGACCGGCCGGCACGGCTGCGGCGTACGCGGCGGCGTGGCTGGTCGCGAGCAGCTCGGCGAAGCGCGTCGACGTTTCCAGCGGACCCGCCTCGACCACCGCGCCGTCGGCCAGCACCACCACCTCGTCGCAGCGCCGCACGGAGGAGAGCCGGTGCGCGATGACGATGCCGATCCGGTCGCGCAGCAGCCGTTCGGTGGCCCGCTGCACCCGTGCCTCGGTGACCGGGTCCAGCCGCGCGGTGGCCTCGTCGAGGATCACCGCGTGCGGGTCGCGGACCAGGATGCGGGCGAACGCCACCAACTGCTCCTGACCGGCGGAGAGCACGTGCCCGCCCTCCCCCAGCCGGGTCGCCAGCCCGTCCGGCAGTTCGGCGATCCAGCCGGCCAGGCCCAGCTCGTCCAGCGCTCGGGCTGCGGCGTCGAGCAGCTCCGAGTCGAAGAGCGCGACGTTCTCGGCGAGCGTTCCGGCCAGGATCTCGGTGCGCTGCGGCACCAGTGCCACCCAGCGGCGCAGCTGCTCGACGTCGAGGTCGCACAGGTCGGTGCCGCCGAGGAAGACCGTTCCCGGCGGCACGTCGACGGCCCTGGTGAGCACCTTCGCCAGTGTCGACTTGCCCGAGCCGGTCCGCCCGATCAGCGCGTACGAGCGGCCACGCGCGAAGGTGAGGCTGACCCCGCGCAGCGCGGCCCCCCGGCCGCTCTCCGGCCCGCTCACCTGGTATCCGAACGTCAGGTCACGGATGCGCAGGTCACCTTCGGTCGGGCTGGCCCCGCCGAGGGGCTCCTGCCGGGCCTTCTGGAGCAGCTGCACCCGCGCCCACGCGCCGAGAGCCTCCTGGAGCTCCGGCACCATCCGGCTGACGTGCTCCGCGGTGGCCCCGAAGGCGAGGGCGAGCAGCCAGATGGCGGTAAGGCGGGCAGCGTCGATCCGGTCGGTGGCCAGCGCCCACGCCCCGCCGAGCACCACCACCCCGATGCCGCCCCGGATCGTCGCGGTGGCGGCCGTGGCCACCCGGGCGGACAACACCCAGACCAGGCGACCCCGGGAGAGTACGGCGGCGGCCCGCCGGGCGTACAGCCGCAGCACGTACGGCCGGGCCAGGCTGGTGCGGACGTCGTCCTGGCCGTGCACCGCCTCCTCCATCACCGCGGCGAGGTCCGACCAGGCCTCCTCCTCGGCCATCCGGGCCGGACCGATCCGTGCCGTGGGCCGGCGCAGTCCGACGGCGAGCACCACCGTGAGCAGGAGCATCGCGATCCCGGCCGGCCACCACACGACCAGCGCAACGACCATCGACAGCAGGCCGACGCAGAGTGCCTGGGCGAGCCGGGTGCCCTGATTGCGGACCGCTGACGCCACCTGGTAGACGTCCCCGTCGATGCGGTCGAGCAGCTCACCGACCGGGGTGGTCTCCAGGGTGGGCAGGTCCTGCCCGAGCGCGACCCGGCAGAGCCGCCGGCGCACGTCGGCGGACCAGTCGGCGGTCAGACCGGCCATCAGCAGGCTCACCGCCAGATCGGTGAGCACCACGGCGACCAGCGCCGCCGCCAGCACGGTGAAGAAGCCGGCCGAGCGATGCACCAGCACCGCTCCGGCGAGCGCCGACGCGCCCGCCTGACCGGCGGCGCCGAGCACGATCAGGACGGCCACGATCGTCAGGCGACGTGGCGAGGTGCCCCACAGATCACGGAGCAGGCGCATCGGTGTCCTCCGGACGTGGGTGGCGGAGAACTCAGCGTGCCTGTCGCGACCCTGTCCACTCAACCGATTTACCCGCTCTGAGCAGGGCTTCGGTCAGGCCTGGACATCCCGACGCGCGATGCCGAGCAGCACCGCCCGCACGTTCCCGATCGGCCCGGTCGGGGTCAGAGGACCAGCCAGTCCACGGCAACCACCAGACCCACGGCGACCATGGCCCCGATGTATGGACGCACCCGGGCCGCCCCCTCGCGGTCGGTCGCTGTGGTGAGCGGTATACCTGTGAGGCATAAATATGGGTCTTGTGTCGAGTTAGTGGGTCGTTGGTGATCATCTTGCGGGTAGTTGGGGTCGGTGGCCGCCGAGGCTGAGCATGGCCAGGGCAATGAGGGCGTCGGGTGAGTGGAAGCCGAAGGCCATCCGGGTGATCAGGCGGATCTTGGCGTTGACGGACTCGATGCGGCCGTTGGACAGGCCGTGTTCGATGGACGCGACGATGGCGTCGCGGTGACGCGTCACGCGTCGTTGCAGGTCGACGAAGACGTCGATGCGGCTGCGTCGGGCCCATCCGATCCACCGGTCGAGGGCTTCGACCGCCGCTGTCGGGCTGGTCTTGGCCAGGGTGAACACCAGTCGTAGGCCTTCCTTCAACGCCCAGGCCCGGTGCAGGCGGGGATGGGTCTTGGCGATCCAGGCGAGTTTGGCGTGCTGGGCGTCGGTGAGGTTCTGCGGGTTCTTCCACAACGCCCAGCGGGTGTTCTTCAACTGCCGGGCCGCGCCGACAGCGACGCCGCGACGGCCTGCCCCACGCCCGGTGGCCTCGTTCCAGGCTTGGCGGCGAACCCGATCCACGGCGTCAGTGGCCCAGGCCACGACGTGGAACGCATCGGCGCAGCGCACCGCGTTCGGGCAGCGGCGACGCACGACCGTGGTGATCCAGTCCGCGCCGTCAGCCGACACGTGCGTGATCTTCGCGGCCCGATCAGAACCGAGCAGGTCGAAGAACTCCTGCAACGTGGCTGCGCTCTTGCCCGGCGCCGCCCACACCAGCCGACCCGTGTCGTGATCGACGACCACCGTCAGATACCGGTGGCCCTTCTTGTAGCTGACCTCATCGATGCCGATACGACGCAACCCGTCGTACCGGTCTTCAAGGCCACCGGTGTCAGCCCACACCCGGGCCACGATCGCCCCGACGGTGCGCCACCCGATCCGCATCACCTGCGACACCGCCGACTTCGCTGTGTGCACCGCCAGCCACGCCACCGTCGCGTCGAACGCCCGCGTATGCCCCGCCCCATGACGAGCCCAGGGCACCGCCGCGACCACCACCTGATGCACCGGACACGACACCCGCGGCGCGTCCGCCTCGACCACCGCCCGCACCACACCCAGATCCAACGTCCGCCACCGACGCCGCACCCCGGCGTCATAGCGCGCACACCGCCGCCCGCAATGCGGACACCGCCGCGACGCGCCCTTACGCACCCGCACCCGAGCCACCACCACCGACTCGACCGGATCGAACTCCACACCCTCCACCACCGCCTGCTCGACCCCGAGCAGCACAGCCCATACCCTGGCAGAACGCACGCCGTTCTCCCGCCCATCCAGTTCTGACCTTCGACAAGCCAGAACCTAGGCAGGACAACGGCGTGCGCCACAAACGACGCGCCCAACCACCCACAGACACGACACAAGACCCATAAATATGCCTCTGAGGTATACCGCTCGGGTGACCACCTCGCCGGGAACGCGCCTCGTTCACGGTGATCGACTCGATGTCGGCGATGTCGGGGTGTCACAGGCGACCGGATGGCCCGATATCGGCGATACCGAGTCGATCACCCCCAGCTGGCCGAACCGGCCTGCGGTCCCCGCGTCGAATGTCCGGTATGGGGGTTTCTGGGCTGTGACCGGGCGCATCCGTGGGCTGGAATGGTGGCGGGCCGGGGGTCGTTACACACCCTGACGATCGCAGCACCACCGCCCGCCGCCCCGCCCCCGCAGGGTTGGGGATGGTGGCCGGGCCCGGGTGGGAATGCCCGCCGGTGGCCGGTCGTTGCAGACCCCCTGAGCGACCGCACCAGCACCCGCTCACCCAGGGTGCCGACCCCCGGAATGGGCCCGGCCCGGCGGTCGTTACACACAGACCCGGCGCCACGAGCCCCCCGCCCGTAGGCCGCCGACCTCAAAGACTTTTCCCCCGTGTAGTTGAAAGCGCCCGACGAGGTGCTCGCACCCTGCGCCGTTTCCCCCGGATCGCCAGCGCGGGTGTCTACCCCCCTGAAGGAGCTGACCCCTCATGAACACGATCATTCGTAAGAGCATGCTGTCCGTTGCTGGTCTCGCGTTCGCCGGTGGTGTGTTCGCCGGTCCGATCGCCGCGCACGCCGCCCCCGCCGTGGACGGCAAGCCCGCCGCCGTGGCGGTGGCCAAGGTGCAGGGCGCGCAGTCGCACATCGACCTGAACGACGAGCAGACCGCCAACGTCAAGGCGATCATCGCCGCGACGAAGAAGGCCGGCCTGCCCGAGCGGGCCGCGGTCATCTCCATCGCCACCAGCCTGCAGGAGTCGAAGCTGGAGAACCTGGGCCACCTCGGCGACATGAACGACCATGACTCGCTGGGCCTGTTCCAGCAGCGCCCCTCCAGTGGTTGGGGCACCCCGGAGCAGATCACCAACCCCGAGTACTCGACCACCGCGTTCCTCAAGGGTCTCAAGCAGGTCGACGGGTGGCAGGACATGGCGCTGACCGACGCCGCGCAGACCGTGCAGGTCTCGGCCTACCCGGACGCCTACGCCCAGTGGGAGCAGCAGGCCACCGACCTGGTCGCCCAGCACTGGAACAGCTGACCCAACCACACAACGACCGCTGGCCGGCATCCCACCGGGGTGCCGGCCAGCGGCATGTCCACTACCGGCGAGAGCGCCGACGACGGGCGGTCAGAAGAGGACAGTGGCGAGGGTGCCGACCGGCTGGAAGCCGCAGCGCTCGTAGACCCGGCGGGCCGGCAGGTTGAAGTCGTTGACGTACAGGCTGACCGTCGGGGCGACCCGCAGCAGCGCGTCGCGCACCACGGTCGCCATCGCCGCGGTGGCGATCCCGCGGCCCCGCCACTCCGGCGCCACCCAGACGCCCTGGACCTGCGCGGTCCGCTTGGTCACCACGGCCAGCTCGGCCTTGAACACGACCTTGCCATCGACGAAGCGGGCGTACGCCCGACCGGCGCGGACCAGGTCGTTGACCCGCCGGCGGTAGCTGCGCCCGGCGTCCTCGGCCAGCGGGGAGACGCCCACCTCCTCGGTGTACATGGCCACCGCCGCTGGAAAGAGCCGGTCGACCTCACCGGCGCGGACCTGGCGTACCTCCGGGTCGACCGGTACGGGCGGTAGCGCGTCGGTGGCCAGCAGCGGCTGGTTGGGGCGGACGTCCCGGGCCGGACCCCAGGTGCCGGAGAGACGGTCCCACAGCCCGAGGACGGCGTCAGCGCGGCCGACGATGGAGGAGCACAGCCGCTCCTCGCCGGCGAGCAGGTCGGCGAACGCGGCCACCGCGGCGTCGGTGGCGAGCACCGGGGTGAGGTTGCCGCCGATCCAGCAGAGCGATTCCAGGTTGCGGCGTGCGCCGTACCCCAGGATCCTGCCCTCGGCCCGCCACCAGGCGAGCCCACGCGCGGCGATGCGCTCGGCGACCTGCGCGCCCGCGAACGGGTCGAGGTCGAGCAGTCGCTCGACCGCGCGGCGCTCCGATTCCCCCAGTTGCCGTACCGGCACCGTCAGCACGTGTCCAGCCTGCCAGATCCCACCCCCACCCCGCCGGCCGAGTGGCGAGGCCGGTCTCAGACGGTCACCGGCTCGGCCGCCGGGCTGGTCGACCTGGTCCGGCCCGCCCACCGGACGACCGGGGGCACCAGGGCACCGAGCAGGAGGAACAGCCCACCGAGCACCAGCCAGCCGGGCACACCCCAGCCGAGCGCGAGGGTGGTCACCACCACCGGCGCGAGCATCTTGCCCAGCTCGTAACCCATGCCGTACGCCCCCTGGTACTGCCCCTGCGCGTCCGACGGCGCCAGCCCGAAGGAGATCCCCCAGCCGGCGGCGGAGTGCCACAGTTCCCCGATCACGTGCACCAGCGCCCCGCAGCCGAGCAGGCCGACAGCGCCGGCCGTGGGGAGCGCTCCGCTCGCGGCGAAGAGTACGCACGCCAGCGCGATGGCGACTCCCGCCCGGCGGGCGGCGCGGGCGGCCCCCGACAGGGTGACGGCGCTGCGCGCCGCGCGTACCTGAAGGAGCACCACCAGCACGGTGTTGACCAGCGTCAACGCGGAGATCATCCAGGCGGGTGCGGCGGTGTGCCCGGCGATCCACAGCGGCAGGGCGATGGTGAGCAGGCTGAAATGCATGGACATCAGCCCGTCGAGCAGGGTGAAGGCGAGGAACGGGCGGTCCCGCAGGGCGATGAGCCGGGGGCCGTGCGTCGGGGCGGCGACCGGTGCGACGGTGGGCAGGCGGAGGAAGACCGCGGCGGCGGCCAGCGACGCCACCGCCGCGGTCAGGATCAGCGCCACGTACCCGGCGCGGGTGTCGGCGGCGATGGCGAAGCCGCCGAGGACGGCGCCGACGGAGATCCCGACGTTGGTGGTGGCCCGCAGGTAGGCGCGGGTGTGCACCCGCTGGTCGGCCGGGATCGCGCCGGCGATCAGCGCGCCCCGGGCACCGCGCTCGACCGCATCGGCGAGTGCCGTGGCGGCGCCCACCAGCAGGAAGGCGGGGAACGACCGGACGGCGATCAGCCCCGCGGTCAGGGTGCCGGCGGCGATCAGCCCGCCGACCTGCGCGCCGCGCGGGCCGAGGCGGTCGGCCAGGTATCCGCTCGGCGCGCTGGCCAGGACGCCGAACAGCGCCGAGATGGTCAGCCCGACGCCCACCTGGGTAGCCGACAGGCCGACCGACCGGGTGAGGAAGAGCGCGCTGGACACCAGCCAGAGGCCCCGCCCGACGGTCTTGACCAGGGTGCCGACGGTGAGGACCCGGGCCGGGCCGGGTGGGGGAAGCAGGCGCATGCCCGACACCCTAACAAGACGTACGTACGGTTTGGTTAATCACCCTTGTCGGCGATGCATTGCCGATATATCGTTGATGCATCAGCGACAGTACGTAGAGAGGAAGAACCCCATGAGGTTCCATCGACAGCAGCACCACCTGCACGAGACCCGGATGCGGGGCTTCGGCTTCCCGCCGATCCCGCCCGGCCCGCACGGACACGGCGACGAGCACGGCGGCCCCTGGGGCGGCCGGGGTCGCGGACGCGGACGGGGCCGACGCCCCAACGTCCGGGGCGCCGTGCTGGCCCTGCTCACCGAGCGGCCGATGCACGGCTACGAAATGATCCAGGAGATCGACTCCCGCACCGGCGGTGCCTGGCGTCCGAGCCCGGGCTCGATCTACCCGACCCTCCAGCTGCTGGAGGACGAGGGTGTGATCGTCGCCAGCACGGAGGAGTCCGGCGGTGGGCGGAAGCGTTTCACGGTCACCGAGGCCGGTCAGGCCGAGGCCACCCAGGCCGCCCAGACCCCACCCTGGGCGGACGTCGCCCAGGGCACGGTGAGCAGCTGGCACGACATCCGCGACTCCGGCGCCCAGGCGATGAACGCGCTGCGCCAGGTGATGATGAACGGCACCGACGACCAGCGGGAGCGGGCCGCCCAGGTCCTCGACGAGACCCGGCGCAAGCTGTACGCCATCCTCGCCGAATCGGAGTGACACCCGGACGTGCCACCCGCCCGGCACGGGCATCCGGCACCCGCCACACACAGAAAGAGCGGCCGTTCCCCTGAGGGAACGGCCGCTCTTTGCGGACAGGTCGCCGGCGAGCCGGCGAGCGGATCAGTGGACGGTGACGGTCGGGCCGGTGACCAGCCCGCGCAGCTCCTCGGGAAGCTCAGCGCCCATCTCGTCGGCGATCCGCAGCGCCTCCTCGATCAGCGTCTCCACGATCTGCCCCTCGGGCACCGTCTTGACGACCTTGCCCTTGACGAAGATCTGACCCTTGCCGTTGCCGGAGGCGACGCCGAGGTCGGCCTCGCGGGCCTCGCCCGGGCCGTTGACGACGCAGCCCATCACGGCCACCCGCAGCGGGACGGGCAGCCCTTCCAGACCGGCGGTGACCTCCTCGGCGAGCTTGTAGACGTCCACCTGGGCCCGGCCGCAGGACGGGCAGGAGACGATCTCCAGGCCACGCTCGCGAAGCCCCAGCGACTCCAGGATCTGGTTGCCGACCTTGATCTCCTCCACCGGCGGGGCGGACAGCGACACCCGGATGGTGTCACCGATCCCCTCGGCGAGCAGTGCGCCGAAGGCGACCGCTGACTTGATCGTGCCCTGGAAGGCGGGGCCGGCCTCGGTGACGCCCAGGTGCAGCGGGTAGTCGCACTGCTCGGCCAGCTGCCGGTACGCCCGGATCATCACCACCGGGTCGTTGTGCTTGACCGAGATCTTGATGTCCCGGAAGCCGTGCTCCTCGAACAGCGAGCACTCCCAGAGCGCCGACTCGACCAGCGCCTCGGCGGTGGCCTTGCCGTACTTGGCGAGCAGCCGCTTGTCCAGCGAGCCGGCGTTCACGCCGATCCGGATCGGCGTACCGGCGGCGGAGGCCGCCGCGGCGATCTCCTTGACCTTGTCGTCGAACTGGCGGATGTTGCCGGGGTTGACCCGGACCGCCGCGCAGCCCGCGTCGATCGCGGCGAAGACGTACTTGGGCTGGAAGTGGATGTCGGCGATCACCGGGATCTGCGACTTCTTGGCGATCGCCGGCAGCGCCTCGACGTCGTCCTGGGACGGCACGGCCACCCGGACGATCTGGCAGCCCGACGCGGTCAGCTCGGCGATCTGCTGGAGGGTGGCGTTGACGTCGGAGGTGAGGGTGGTGGTCATCGACTGCACGGACACCGGCGCGCCGCCGCCGACCGGCACCGAGCCGACCATGATCTGGCGGCTGGCCCGGCGGGGGGCGAGCGACGGGGGCGGTACGGCCGGCATACCGAGACTGACAGCGGTCACTTCAGCACTCACCTTGGGAAGAGCGTGATCGGGTTGACGACGTCCGCGGTGATGGTCAGCAGCGTGAACACGCCACCGATCAGAATCACCACGTACGTGAAGGGCATCAGCTTGAGGTAGTCGACCCGGCCGGGGTCGGCGCGGCCGATCTTCGCGTACAGCCAGGACCTGGCGCGTTCGAACCAGGCGATGGCGATGTGGCCGCCGTCCAGCGGGAGCAGCGGCAGCAGGTTGAACACGCCGATGAAGAAGTTCAACGAGATGAACAGCGTCACGAACAGCAGCCAGGCCTTGTTGGCGAACGCCTCGCCGCCGAGCCGGCTGGCGCCGACCACGCTGATCGGGGTGTCCACGTCACGCTCGCCGCCGGTGATGGCGGTCCACAGGGCGGGGACCTTCTGCGGCAGCCGCTGCAACGCCTGGACCGTGCCGACGGCGAGCTCGCGGGTGAAGTCGCCGGTGGCGCCGAACGCAGCGACCGGGCCGTAGGTCACCCGGGTCGGCGTGGTGGGTACGAGGCCCACGCCGAGGGCGGCGACCGGGGTGACGGACCCCTTCGGGTCGTCGAGCGGCGGGCGCTGGGTCTGTGCGAGCACGGTGCTCGTCTTCGCCGGCTGCCCGTCGCGCACGTAGTTGATCTGGGCGGTGTCGCCGGGCTTGAGCCCCCGCAGGGCGACCAGCAGTTCGCCGTAGTTGTTGATCGGCGTGCCGTTGATCGAGGTGATCCGGTCACCGTCGCGCAGTTGGGCCTGGGCGGCGGGGCTGGCGACGTCACCGGGGGCGCACGCCCGCGAGGCGTTCTCCGGAACCACGCAGTCGGACAGCGCGATGACCGCCGGCTCCTGGCGGATCTCCGCCTCGGTGGTGGGGAAGTCGCGGTTGGGCAGTCCCAGCGAGACGGCGGCGATCCAGATCGCGATCAGAGCCAGCGCGAAGTGGGTGATCGAGCCCGCGGACATGACGATGGTCCGCTTCCAGACCGGGTAGCGCCACATCGCCCGTGGCTCGTCGGCCGGGTCGACGTCGTCGTCCTGCGCGGTCATCCCGACGATCTTGCAGAAGCCGCCGAGTGGAATGCCCTTGACGCCGTACTCCGTCTCACCCCGCTTGAACGACCAGAGGGTGGGGCCGAAACCGACGAAGTACTTTGTGACCTTCATCCCGAACGCCTTGGCGGTCAGCATGTGACCCGCCTCGTGCAGGCTCACCGAGACGAGGATGGCCAGGGCGAAGAGTGCCACCCCGAGCAGGTTTGCCATCAAGCTCCTTCCACCGAACCCGCGATGATCTCCTGCGCGTGCGCACGCGCCCACGACTCCGCCGCGAGCACGTCCTCGACGGTACCTGGTTCGCTGAAGTCCGGAGCCTCCTCCAACACCCGTTCGAGGGTGTCGACGATCCCCAGGAACGGCAGCCGACCGGCCACGAACGCCTCGACGCACTCCTCGTTCGCCGCGTTGTAGATCGCCGGCCGGCAGCGGCCGGCCTCCCCGGCGGCCTTGGCCAGCGCGACGGCCGGGAACGCGGCGTCGTCCAGCGGCGCGAACTCCCAGGTGTGCGAGGCCGTCCAGTCGACTGCGGCGGCCGCTCCCGGCACCCTGTCCGGCCAGCCCAGCGCTACCGCGATCGGCAGCCGCATGTCCGGTGGGCTGGCCTGGGCGATCGTCGAGCCGTCGACGAACTCGACCATGGAGTGGATCACCGACGTCGGGTGCACCATCACGGTGATATCGGCGTAGGGCACGTCGAAGAGCTCGTGCGCCTCGATCACTTCCAGGGCCTTGTTAACCATCGTGGCGGAGTTGATCGTGATGACCTTCCCCATGTTCCACGTCGGGTGTGCGAGCGCCTGCTCCGGCGTGACCTGCGTCAACTCTTCGCGGCTCCGGCCCCGGAAGGGACCGCCGCTGGCGGTGACGATCAGCCGGCGTACCTCGCCGCGCGAGCCGGAGCGCAGGCACTGGGCCAGCGCGGTGTGCTCCGAGTCGACCGGGACGATCTGCCCCGGCCGCGTCACCGCGGCCTTGACCAGCGGGCCGCCGGCGACGAGCGACTCCTTGTTGGCCAGGGCGAGAGTACGACCACCGCGCAGCGCGGCCAGCGTAGGAGCGAGGCCCAGCGAGCCGACCACCCCGTTGAGCACGATGTCGCACGGCCACTGCGCCAGCTCGGTCATCGCGTCCGGACCGGCCACGATCTTGGGAAGTTTGAAGTCGCCGGTGGCCCAGCCGCGGCGGCTCGCCTCGGCGTAGAACGCCAGCTGGAGGTCCTGTGCGGCGGAGGCCTTGGCCACCCCGACCGCGTCGACGCCCAGTTCGAGAGCCTGCGCGGCGAGCAGTTGGACGTTGCCACCGCCCGCGCCCAGGGCGACCACCCGGAACCGGTCCGGGTTGCGCCGGACGATGTCGATGGCCTGTGTGCCGATCGAGCCGGTGGACCCGAGCAGGACGAGGTCGCGGGGGGAAGTCACGGGGCCATTCTTCCCCACGGCCGCTGTACGCCCGCTGGGAGCCTCAGCCGTCCCCGCCCGCCTGCTGCTCCACCCCCGCCGCCGATGATCGACTCCAGATCAGCGATGTCGGGGTATCCCCGACACCCGGATACCCCGACATCGCCGAAACCGTGTCGATCAAACCGCCGGCCGGGTGACCGAGGGCCGCCGGAGCGGCCCCCGGTCGGGGCTAGCCGCCGTTGATGACGAACTGCGAGCCCGGCTGGATGACGATGTTGCCGTCCGCCGAGTTCGTGATCGTCACGTTGGTCAGCGTCGCGTTGCCGCGGGCGCCGCCCATCGCGAGGATGCCGGCGCCGTTGTTGGACTTGTCGATCCGCACGTTGGTGATCGCGACGTTCGGCATGTTGCCGCCGCCGTTCTTGAACTGGATGCCGTCGTAGGTCGAGTCGACGATGTCGGTGTCCCGGATCGTGACCCCGGCGATGTCCCTGGTGGCGGGGAAGAGGGTGATGGCGCCGAACTCCTGGTCCTCGTTCCAGAAGGCACCACCGGTCCGGTAGAGCCCGTTGTTGGCGATCAGCGTCGTCCCGGAGAAGGGCAGCGGGTCGTGATCCGTCGCCAGCATGATTCCCGGGTAGTTGGCGGTGTCGTAGATCAGGTTGTTCTCGATCGAGTTGTCGTAGCCGCCGTAGATGGCGATGCCGTTCGCCCGCCACGGCAACTGGATGGTGTTGTTGACGAAGTGGTTGTCGTGGGCGATGTCCACGTTCCGGTCCTTGACGTACGGGTTGGCCCAGACCGCCAGAGCGTCGTCCCCGGTGGTGCGGAAGGACGAGTTGAACACCCGCGAGTTTCGCGTGCCGTTGCTGAAGTTGATGCCGTCGGCGTACGTGTTGCGGATCCGCATGCCGCTGAACTCCAGCCCGTCGGCCGGGCCCCACAGGTCGGGGATGTTGTCGTAGTCCCGACCCACCCAGACACCGACGTTGGCGTGCTCGATCCAGACGTTGCTGATCCGGGTGCCCGCACCGAACCGACCGTTCAGACCCACGCCACCCTCGGCGTTGCCGTCACCACCACGGATCCGGCCCGAGCCGAAGATGGCGATGTCCGAGATCTGGGTGTTCTTGTCGATGTCGAAGCCGAAGTTGCCCTCGTGTGGGTGGTTGATGCCGCCCACCACGTTCTGCGGCTCGGTCAGCGTGTAGAGCTGCGAGTGCCACATCCCGGCGCCCCGGATCGTGACGTTGCTGATGCCGACCTGGTTGTGCGTACCCCGGTTCAGCGGGTCGTCGGTCAGGATCTTCTGCTCCTGCCGCCACTGCCCGGCCGGGATCCAGACGCAGCCGATGACCCCGTTCTGGTCGTCGGTCACCGCCCGCTGGATGGCGGCGGTGTCGTCCAGCCCGTCGTTCGGAACCGCACCGTACGACGTGATCGAGGTGCAGCCGGCCGGCTGGCTCGCCGCCTGTGCCACCTGCTCCAGGTCGATCATGTCGATGACGTAGAACGAGGCGTTGTCGCCCCCGTCGCGCTGCAACTTGAACCGGGTGCCGGCCGGGTACGACTGCGCGAGCAGCGCGTTCGACTCGTCGAACAGCCGTCGGGCGTCGCCCTGCGGGGTGTTGGTCAGCGCCTCCGGCCCATCGGTGTTGCCGTAGAGCCAACTGTGCCGCGACGACAGGGTCAGCTTCCGGGAGAAGACGTCGTTGACGTAGAGGCTGATGGTCGCCTCGATGCCGCCACCACCGGGCGCGTCCGGGATGGAGTTGCGCACCACTATGGCGTTGGCGGGGTTGGTCGAGGTGAACTGGACGAACTGCCCCGTGCTGTTCAGCCGTACCGACTTACGGCCGGAGGACTCGGTCGCGAAGTTGGTGTGGCCGAAGGTGCGCAGCGGGTCGGCCTCCAGCAGCGTGCCCTGGTACTGGGCGGCCTCGGCCTCGTAGGAGACGTACGGGACCGCCGCCCCACGCCCGACCACGATCGACTGGGTGAACGCGTTGTTGCTCTCGTTGGTCTCGGCGACCGTGTTGGTCGCGTCGGCGGTGACGGTGATGGTGGCGCCGCCACTGGTGGCGGTCCAGCTTCCGGCGACGGCCACGTTGACCGTCGCGTCGGCGGCGATCGAGGCGGTGTTGGTGTTGAGCGTGGTGCTGCCCACCGTCAATCGGGTGACCGTGGTCGCGCCGGTCGCGGTGGTGCCGCGGTTGCGTACCGACACGGTGAACGTGACGGACGCGCCGACGGCCGGGTTCGGCGGGTTGGAGGCGATGCTGAGCACCTGCAGGTCGGGCCCCGGAGCCTGCGCGACCACCAGCGGCGAGGGCGTGGTGTAGCTGTTGTTGCCGTTGTTCTGCTCGACGATCGTGTTCGTCGGGTCGACCACCGCCGAGACGCTGTAGCTGCCCATCGGCCGGGTGCCGGCGTTGAACGAGACGGTGGTCGAGCCGCCGGCGCTGAGCGCGCCCACCGCGGCGCTACCGACGACCGCGCCGGCCAGGCTGAAGTTGACAGTGGTCGCTCCGGCCGCCGCCGACCCCACGTTCCGGACCACGGCCGAGAGGGTGACCGCCGTTGCCTCGCTCGGCGACGCCGGCGACCAGGTGGTCGAGCTGACGACCAGGTCGGGGTTGGGCGCCGGTGTACCGCACACCTCAAGCTCGGCGACCTGACCCGAGGGTGCCCCGCTGTTGGCGGTGAACCGCAGCTGCACGTCGGCGGTGGTCGCGGTGACCGGAATGTTCACCACGTTGTTGCCCTGGACGAACTGGTAGCTCGCCGCCGACACCAGGTTGGTGTACGTGGACGAGGCCTGGTCGCGGCCGAGGACCTGGATGGTCTGCGTACGGGTGCCCCAGGCCGGGTCCGGGTTGAGCTTGACGGTGACGCCGGAGATGGAGTGGTTGGCGCCGAGCGCCACGGTCAGGTTCTGCGGGTAGCTCGGCGCGCCCTCCCAGTACGTCGCGAGCTGCCCGTCGTTCGCCTTCTCGGGGGTGAAGGTGAAGGTCGAGCCGCTCGCGGTCATGGTCTTGCCCTGCGCCACGTTCGTGCAGGCGGGCGGGTTGCTGCCGGTCCGGGTGACGGTGTTGCTGTTGCCGGACAGGTTGCCAGCGCCGTCGCGGGCGCGGACGTGGTAGGACACCGTCGCCGTCGACGGCTGGGTGTCCTGGTACGTGAGGACGGTGCCCAGCGTCGCGATCAGGCTGCCACCGCGGTAGACGTTGTAGCCGGCCAGACCGCTGCCACCGGAGTCGGTGGAGGCACCCCAGTTGAGGGTGATCGTGCTGCCCGACGTGGTGTGCGACAGGTTTCCGGGAACGCTCGGTGCTGTCGTGTCCGGACCTCCGCCGCCACTGCCGTACACCTCCAGCTCTGACAACTGCCCGGCCGGCCAGCCGCTGTTGCCGGTGATGGTGATCCGCACGTAGCGGGTGGCGGTCTGGCTGAAGTTGATCGTGACCGTGCTGCCGCTCGCCGGGTTGAAGGTGTAGGTCTGCGACCCGACCAGGTCGGTGAACGAGGAACCGTTTGCGCTGCCCTGCACGCTCAGAGTCTGCGTGCGGGTCGCCCACCCGGAGGTCGGCAGCTTCAGCACGACCTGGTTGACGGCCTGCGACGAGCCGAGGTCGACCTGCACCCACTCGGGGAACGAGTTGTTGACGCTCTCCCAGTAGCTGCCCGCGTTGCCGTCGACGACCTTGGACGAGTCGTAGACGTCGGCGTGGCCGCTCTCCTGGGTCGGTCGGCCCTGGGCGAGGTTGGTGGCCGCCGGGGCGAAGGCGGTGCTCGCCGCGGCTGTCGTGTCGGCTGGGCGGGCGGCGCCGGCCGGGGGCGCGACGGCCGCCGACCCGACGGTGGCGATCACCGTGGCCACGGCTGTCGCCGCCACCATCCTGAACAGATTCGTTCGTCTCATCACTGTCCTGTCGTTGGGGGACGGCACCGCGGCGGGCTGACCGCAGGGTGGGGCGTGATTCGGCGCGTCATCGGCCGGACGCGCGGGGGCGCGTCGGCTGGGGTGGGGAGGTGGCGGCGGGTTCGGGGGAGAAATAACCGCCAAGAAGACGGCCCGCCAGATTTTTCTACCTCATGCAAAGAATCAGGCACGTCTTTGTCGGGATTTTGCATGACGTTGACCAGATGTTACTGACGTGCTACGAGGGCGTCAACACTTCGACCGGTATGACTATTGACGACCGTCGGTGCCGCCCGCTTTCGCAAGGCACGCCCCAAGCACGGCGCACCCAGTGAAAGGAAGGGCCCCTTGTTAACGCCTGGCGTTAACAAGGGGCCCTTCCTTTCACCTCAGCCGGTCGGGGCGGTCAGGACGAACGTCTCCAACTCCTCACCGCCGTACCAGTCGGTGTTCCGGCCCACGTGGGTCATGCCGAGTCGCCGGCAGACCGCCATCGACGGATCGTTGCCCGGCGGGACCACCGCGTAGACCTCCGGCGTGCCAGCCGCGAACTCCCGCGACATGACCGCACGGGCCGCCTCGGTGGCGTAGCCGTGACCCCACGAATCCGGGTGCAGGTGCCACCCCACCTCGATCTTCCCGGTACGCAGTTCCTCGTCCCGCCCGGGCAGGGGCTTGAGCACCATCGTCCCCGCCACCAGGCCGGTGTCCCGCACCCCGATCGCCCAGGTGCCGTACCGGCCGTGGTCGTTGGCGTGCCGATCCCGCCAGATCTGCAGCCGTTCAGCGGCCTGCCCCGGGTCGGTCATCGGCAACCCGGGAGACACCGCCAGCCAGCGGGTGATCTCGGAGCGGGAGTAGATGTCGTAGATGCGGGCCAGGTCGGCCGGATCGTCGGTCCAGTCGCGCAGGATCAGGCGCTCGGTGGTGAGAACGGTCATGGCGGGCGATCCTAATGAGTGGCCGGGCCGACGACGGGGAAAGAGACCGCGGTGGGCAGCGGATGGCAGCGGACGAAGCGGATCGTCAACGCCGCGTTCCGCCCCGTACGCGGACGGGACCTGTCCCTGCACGCCGCCGCGATCACGTTCTACGGCGCGATCGCCGTGGTACCGGTGGCGCTGCTGGCGATCTGGCTCACCACGCTCGTCGCGGGTGCCGACCGGGTACGCCGGCTCACCTCGTACGCCGTGGAAGCCCTGCCCACCGCGATCGGCGCGCCCCGCGCGGTTGCCGCCCTGGTCAACGCCGGGGCGGAATTGACCCCGCTGTTGGCGCTGGCCTCGCTGCTGCCCGCGTCGCTGTACGGCGAGGGCCTGCGCCGGGCGTTCGTCTCGGTGGCCGCGCCCCGCACCGACGAGCACCTGGTCGGCTGGCGCGGGCGGCTGCTGCTGCTGCCGCTGCTCGCGCCGGCCCCCGCGCTGCTGCTGTCGATCCTGCTGGCGCTGCCGCTCACCACCGGCCTGGTCCGGCGGGGCGGCTGGGTCGGCGCGCTGGGCGTGGTGCTGTCGTTCCTGGCGGTCTGGCTGGTGCTCACGCCGGTGCTGATGTGGGTGTTCCGGGTGGTCGGGCCGGCGTCGCCGGACTGGCTCTCCACGCTCGGGATGGGGTCGTTCACCGCGGCGAACCTCTCCGGCTTCATGCACGGCTTCGTGCTCTTCGCCTCGCTCCCGCTGGATCTGGGCGTGCCGTTCGGTGGCTTCGACGAGATCGGCGCGGGCGTCGCCGTCCTGCTCTGGCTCTACCTGTTCCACGTGATCGTCCTGGCCGGCTACTCGGCCACCCTGGCCCTCTCCCACTGGCGGGCCCAGCGCGCCGGTCAACTGATGAGCGGGGCATGACGGGTCGTCCGGCCGGGGGGTGTGGGACCGGGCGAAGGGGCTGACCGGCGGGGCGGTGCCGGCTAGGCTGCCGCGGCATGAGCAGCGAACTTCCCGGCCGCGCCGACGTCGTGATCGTCGGCGCGGGACACAACGGTCTGGTCTCCGCCATCCTGCTGGCCCGCGCCGGCCTGGACGTCCTGGTGTTGGAGGCCGCCGACGTGATCGGCGGCGCGACCCGCACCGAGAACCCGTTCCCGAAGGTGCCGGGGCTGCGCCACTCCACCGGCTCCTACCTGCTCGGGTTGATGCCGCCGGAGCTGCTCGCCACGCTCGACGTACGGATCCCGGTGCTGCGCCGCGACCCGCACTACTTCCTGCCCACGCCGGGCGGCCTCGGCTCGCCGTACCTGCTCTTCGGCAGTGACACCGCGGCCACCCGGGCACAGCTCGCCGAGTTCTTCTCCCCCGCCGACGTGGCGGCCGACGATGCCATGCAGGCCGAGCTGGCCGCGCTGCGCGAGGATCTCGCCCCGGCCTGGCTCGCCGAGCCGCTGACGGCCGAGGAGACCGCCGACCGGTACGTCCGCTCGGAGCTGCGGCAGACGTTCGTCGACCTGGTCCGGGGCTCGGTCGCCGACTACCTCGCCCGGTTCGAGTTCCGCTCGGAGTTGCTGGTCAGCATGTACGCGGTCACCGACGGGCTCTCCGGGCTGAACGCCGGCCCGGACGACCCGGGGACGGGCCACAACTTCCTGGTGCACAACATGTGCAGACTTCCTGGCTCGGGTGGCACCTGGATGATCGCCGAGGGCGGGATGGGCACCGTGTCGCGCACCTTCGCCGACGCCGCCCGCGCCGCCGGCGCGACCATCCTGACGGGTACGCCGGTGACCGCCGTGACCCTGGACGGCGGCGCGGCGAGTGGTGTCGTGCTCGCCGACGGACGGCAGGTCGCCGCCCGGGTGGTGCTCGGCGCCTGTGACCCGTACCGGCTGATTGACCTGTTGCCCGACGGCGCGCTGCCGGCGCCGCTCGGCGAGCGGATGGCGGCGGTCCGCCGCCCCGGCACCACCCTCAAGCTCAACCTGGCGCTGACCGGGCTGCCGCACTTCTCCTGCCTGCCGGCCGGCACGCCGAGCCCGTTCGGCTCGACCATCCACCTGCTGCCCGGCTCGGCGTCGCTGGTCGGCGGCGACGCCGCCTCGCCGATGGCCGCGCTGCGCGCGATGTGGGCGGACGTGCAGGCTGGGCGGCTGCCGGCGGAGCCGACCATCGAGTGGTACCTGCACACCACCGTCGACCCGTCGCTCTCCGACCCCGCGGGGCACCACTCCTCGGCGCTGTTCGTCCAGTCGGTCCCCTACGAGCTGGCCGGCACCACCTGGGACGCGGAGCTGCCCGGCTACGTCGACCGGCTGATCGGGATCGTCGAGCGGTACGCCCCCGGCACCGTCGACCTGATCGCCGACGCGGTGCCGCTGCCGCCACCGGGCATCGAGGCCCACTTCCGCATCACCGGCGGGCACATCCATCACGTCGACAACACCGTCTCGTTCGCCGACCGGATGCCCTACGCCACCGGAATCGACGGCGTGTACGCCGGCAGCGCCGGCTGCCACCCGGCCGGCAGCGTGATCGGCGCCGCCGGCCACAACGCCGCCCAACGGATCCTCAGCGACCTCGGCCGCTGACCCCGTCGCCGACCTCGGCGGCGAAGCGGGGCAGGTCGCCGGGGCGGCGGATGAGGGAGAGTCCGACGAGCAGCAGGTAGAGGACCAGGCTGAGGATCGGGTCGACGAAGACGAAGGCGAACGCGGTCAGGTAGAGCAGCGGCCGCACCTGCAGTCGCCGGGAAACCGCCCGGGCCAGCTCGGGGTCCAGGTCGGGGTGGAGCAGTTTGCGCCGGCGGGCCCACCACCAGCTCAGGTTGAAGAAGAGCGACTCGCCGAGCACGGTGCCGAGGTAGAGCGCGGCCGTCAGCCGCTGCTCGGTCGCGCTCCCGCGCAGATTGTCCGACAGCAGGTCGGCGGTGAACGGGATCGCGGCCACGAAGAGCAGCACGAGCAGGTTGAACACCACGAGCGGCTGGTCGACCCGGACCACGTACCGCCACATGTTGTGATGGCCGAGCCAGATCTGGCCGGCGATGCCGAAGGTGATCACGTAGGCCAGGTAGGACGGCCAGGCGTGGGCGAGGGCGTCCGGCAGTTCCCGCCCGCTCTCCCGGGCCGGGCCGTTCTGGAGCAGCTCGACGGCCATCACCGTCAGCACCACCCCGAAGACACCGTCGCTGAACGTCTCCACCCGCGCCGCGTCCCGGGACATCTCCCGGCCCCGCCCGTACCGGTACGTACCCTTCTGCGCGTCCGCCCCCGCCGCCACACCTCCAGAATCGACCCCGGAGGGGCGGCGGGGGGCGGAATCAGCTCAGCGCCTCGCCCGCGGGGGCCGGAGTGTCCGCGTCGACGCGGTGCGCGCGGACCTTGTGGCCGACGCTCGTCAGGCAGCGGCCGCTGGACAGGTCGAACCGCCAGCCGTGCAGCTGGCAGGTGAGCTGGTCACCCTCGACGATGCCGAACCGGGTCAGGTCGGCCTTCAGGTGCGGGCAGCGCCGCTGCACCACCCAGTCGCCCAGGGTGATGTCCTCCGCGTCGGTGGTCCGCTCGTGCTCGTCGTACCAGCCCTCGGCGTACTGGAGCCGCTCCTCGGAGAGGCACTTGAAGAACGCGTAGACGAACTCGTTGTACTGGCCGATCCGGGCCGCCGAGAACCGGCAGGAGAGGAAGAGCGAGTTGACCCAGTCCACCTCGTCGATGAAGAGCAGGTGCTCGATCAGTGCCCGGTCGGTGCGGAACCGGTAGCGGACCTTCTCGTCGGCGTACGGCCGGACCTCCTTGCCCGGGAAGTCCACGACGATCGACTCGACGCTCTCACCGTCGTAGCCCACCAGGTCGAAGCGGACCGGCCCGCCGACGCCCTTGGCCAGGTAAATCGACTCGTCGAGCAGCGGCTCGATGCGGCTCTTCATCCCCGCCAGCACGTCCACCTCGGGGTGCCGCCAGGACGCCTTCTCCGCCTCGATGACGGGCCGCTTGCGCTCCCGCATCTCCTCCAGGTGGGCGACCTTGTTCGCGAAGAACTCCTCGACCGGCACCGGGTGGGTGGTCGTGGCGCCTTCGGTGGTGACCTCGGCGACGCTGCCCGGCAGCAGCACGATCCCGTTGGTGCCGCCGACCTTGGCGTACTCCGCCATGAAGACCGACTGGTCGGGGAAGATGTTGCCCTCGTCGCCGTGGATGTCGTTGAACTGCCACAGCGCGTCGTCGAGGAAGCACGGCGGGCCGGCGATCGGAAAGACGTGCGACGCCTTCAGGTCGTCGATGTAGCGCCACGTCCGGTCGAACTGCCGGTCCCGCTTCTGCTTGCCGAACGCCGTCTTCGCCGCCTGCGGCAACTCGTACACCATCGGGTACCAGATCGCGCCGGAGAACTGGAGCAGGTGCGCGTGCACGTGCCCCAGCTCGGCGAAGACGCTCAGGTCGGTGGGGCGGGCGTCGTTCTGGTTGAGCAACCGCACCCCGTCGTACTCCACCCAGAGCGAGGAGTCGCCGATCGGGCCGTCGGTGGGGCTGGTCAGCGCCTGAATCATGATCTTCAGCCCGCCGTCCAGCTCGACGACCTGCTCGTTCGGCGCCTTGATGAATTTCGTGAAGCCCAGCGCCCGCAGCTCGTCCTCCATCTCGGAGGTGGGGAACTCGGGCAGCAACACGGTCGCCTGCTTCGACACGTACCGCTTCAGGTGCGCCGCGTCGAAGTGGTCCCGGTGCAGGTGGGAGACGTACAGGTAGTCGACCTGGCCCAGGGTCTCCCAGTCGAGCAGGGAATTGTCCGGAAATGGAAACCAGGACGCGAAGTAGGCCGGGTTGACCCACGGGTCGCACAGGATGCTGCCCGCGGCCGTGTCGATCCGCATGCTGGCGTGCCCGGTTCCGGTCACTCGCACCGCACAGTCCCCCTCAAACAGACAATCAGGTGTACGCCAAACGCTACCGGAGGGAGTCTGACCGCCGCCTCGCGACGCCGGTAGTGCCGTCCGGCCCGGATGGGCAGGGGCCCGATGACCGGGAAACCCCCACCGCGCCGCCCCGGGCGGGAGGCGTGCCAGACTAACCGGAGATCCGATCGCGAGGGAAGGACCGACAGTGGCAGGAAGCGAGCCGGTAACGTCGCCAGATCAGCGCAAGCCCGGGCACCGTAAGTCCGGGCGGATCGGCGCGGTCCTCACCGCGCTGGTGCTGCTGGCGATGATCTGCGGCAACCACGAGGGCAGGGTCGAGGACATCTGGCTGGTCGGCCTGGCCGTGCTGCTGCTGGTCATCGTGATCGGCGACGCCGTGCTGCGGCGCAACGGTCTGCGCTCCTGACCGACCGCCCGCCCGCCGGACGACCGGCCGACGTACGCCGAGGGCCCGCCCCCACCCGGGGACGGGCCCTCGTCCGTACGCGTCGGGTCAGCGCCCGAAGAGGATGTCCTGCACGTCCTTGAGCGCGGCGTCGACCTCGGCCTCGAAGTAACCGCCGGGCACCAGACCGAACCGGAGCGTGTCCAGGTCCTTCGGGTTGACCGGCATCGGGTTGCGGCCCTGCATGCCGCCGAGCAGGGTGTCGAAGAACCGGTCGACCTGGTCCGGGTCGTACCCGCTGCCGAACCGGCGCACCTGGAAGCGACGCCGGATCTGGTCGACCCGGTACAGGTCGCTGCCGGGCGGGCCGGCCATCGGCGGACCGCCCATCGGCGGGCCGGGCACGGCGGGCGGACCGGCCATCGGCGGGCCACCGATGCCCTGCTGCGGCATCGGAGGCGGGCCGGCCGGGCCACGGCGCATGTCGCGCGGGTCGCGCTCGGGCATCCGGATCTCGGCGGTCATGTCCGCGCGACCGTGCCGACCGGCCTCGAAGCCGTCGAAGCGCGGCTCCTCGGGCGGGTAGCCACCGGGCGCGCGTTGGTCGTCGTACCCGCCGGGCGAACGCTGGTCGTCGGGGCCGTAGCCACCGGGACCGCCGGGCATCCGCTGGTCGTCCTGGCCGTAGCCACCGGGCATCCGCTGGTCGTCAGGGCCGTAGCCACCGGGACCGGCGGGCAGGCCGCGCGGCGGGAGACCGTGCCCACCCATCGGGCCGCCGGGACCCATCGGGCCGGGACCGGGCGGGCCGCCCGGGCCACGCGGCGCGTCGTAGCCGCCGCGGGGGGCGTCGTACCCACCGGCGAAGGCGCCGGTCGGCTCGTCGTACCGGCCGTAGCGGTCGGGCGGGCCGGCCTGGGCCGGCATCGGCCGGGGTGGCATCGGCTGCTGGACCATGCCCCGGTCGTCGCGCATCGGTGGGCCCAGCCGGTCCGGGGGACCCATCCGGGGGTCGCCGCCGCGCCCGGCGGCACCGCGCTCCTCAAGCTCGGCCAGCTGCCGCTCGACCCGGTCCAGGTGCAGGTCGACCTGCCACTCGTCGTAGCCGTTGAACCGGACCCGGAAGACAACGTCGTGGACCTCCTGGGAGGCCACCGGCGCACCGACCTGCCGGCCGTCGAGCGTCGCCTCGACCCGGTCGAGGAAGGCATCCACCTCGTCGACCTTGTATCCCCGGCGGAGTGCCTTGCGCCGGAAACGCTGACCCTGACTCGCCACTATGTCTCCTGGTCTCGTTCGCCACGCCCGGTCACGCCGGTGCCTCTCCGGCGCGGTCGGTGTTTGTGTCGTTGTCCTCGGCGGCGGCGAGCTGACCACACGCGCCGTCGATTTCGCGACCTCGGGTGTCCCGAACGGTGGTGGACACCCCGGCGTCGCGCAACCGCCGGACGAACTCCCGCTCAACCGGCTTCGGGCTCGCGTCCCAGCGGCTGCCCGGCGTCGGATTGAGCGGGATGAGGTTCACGTGGGCCAACTTGCCGGCCAGCAGCCGCCCGAGCAGGTCAGCTCGCCACGGCTGGTCGTTCACGTCCTTGATCATCGCGTACTCGATCGACACGCGACGGCCCGTCCGGGCTGCGTAGTCCCACGCTGCGTCCAGCACCTCGGCTACCTTCCAGCGCTGGTTTACCGGCACGAGTTCGTCGCGCAGATCATCATCGGGGGCGTGCAACGACAACGCAAGGGTCACTGAGAGGTCTTCGCTGGCCAGTCGGCGGATGGCCGGAACCAGCCCGACCGTGGAAACGGTGATGTGCCGCTGCGACAGGCCGAGCCCCTCCGGAGCCGGGCTGACCAGGCGGCGGATCGCCGCGATCACCCGAGAGTAGTTGGCCAGTGGCTCGCCCATGCCCATGAAGACGACGTGCGACAGCCGCGGCGGAGACCCGGCGACCGCACCGGAGGCAGCCACCCCGGCCAGGTACACCGCCTGGTCGACGATCTCGGCGGTGGACAGGTTGCGGGTCAGCCCGGCCTGGCCGGTCGCGCAGAACGGGCAGGCCATGCCGCAGCCCGCCTGGCTGGAGATGCAGACGGTGACCCGGTCCGGGTAGCCCATCAGCACGCTCTCCACCAGCGCGCCGTCGTGCAGCTTCCACAGCGCCTTGCGGGTCGCGCCGTCGTCGCAGGCCAGCTCGCGCACCGGGGTGAGCAGTTGGGGCAGCAGTTGGCCGGCCAGCCGCTCCCGGGTCGCCGCCGGCAGGTCGGTCATCTCCTGCGGGTCACGGACCAGCCGCCCGAAGTAGTGGTTGGAGACCTGCTTCGCGCGGAAGGCCGGCTCACCCAAACCGGTGACCAGCGCCTGGCGGCCGGCCAGGTCGAGGTCAGCGAGGTGCTGCGGTGGCATGGAGGCCCGGCGTGCGGCGGGGGCGTCCGAGATGGCGGGGATCAGCGGCAGGCTCGTCATGGCTGGTCCAGTGTGTCACGCCGCCGGCGGCAGGTACCCGTCCGGAGGTGTCGAACCGGCCCCGACCGCCGGGTCGGGATGACCGGGGCGCCGTGATCCATGCCTCAGTTCACCACCGGTACGAAGATCGCCAACAGCAGGTACGCCGTCGGCACCGCGAACAGGATCGAGTCCAGCCGGTCCATCAGGCCACCGTGGCCCGGCAGCAGGTTGCTCATGTCCTTGACACCGAGATCCCGCTTGATCATCGACTCGGCCAGGTCACCGAGGACCGCCGCGCACGAGATCGCCAGCCCGAACAGCGCACCCCACCAGGGGGCGAGGTCGAACATCAGCCAGAGCAGCAGGGCGCTGCCCAGCGCCGCCGCGGTGATCGAGCCGGCGAAGCCCTCCCAGGACTTCTTCGGGCTCACCGACGGCGCCATCGGGTGCCGACCGAAGGAGACGCCGGCCGCGTACCCACCGGTGTCGGAGAGGACCACCGCGATCAACGTGGCCAGGATGCGCAGCGGGCCGTCGTCCGGGGCCGCCGCCAGCAGCGCCGCGAACCCGCCGAGGAACGGCACGTAGACGGCGATCAGGGTGGCGGCGGTCAGGTCCCGCTGGAAGCCGCCCGGGCCGTCGCCCAGCCGCCAGATCATGGTGCCCAGGACGGTGACCAGCAGACCCAGGCTCAGCGCGTCCGGACCGGCGAACCAGGCCAGACCCACGGTCAGCACACCGCCGGCGATCAGCGGCACCAGCGGCGGGTGGGCGCCGCTGCGCCGGACCGCTCGGGCCATCTCCCAGATGCCGACGGCCATGGCGGCGGCGATCACCGGCAGGAACGCCAACGGGTAGAAGACCAGCGGCACCACGATCAGCGCGCCGAGGCCGAGCCCGACCCCGATGGCCGCCGGCAGGTTCCGGCCGGCCCGCCCGGTGCCCGCCTGCTGGGTGGCCGGTCGGTCGGCACTGGCCCGGCGTCGACCCTTCGTCCGCCGGCCGGGCGGAGGCTCCGACCCGGTCACCGCGTCCTGGTCCGGCGCGAGGTCGGCGCGGATGGGCGCGAGCTGCGCGGTCGGATACCCGGAATCGTCGTCGTAGCTGACCGGACCACCGTTGTCGCCGAAGCGCTGCGGGCCGTCGTACCGGGTCGGGGCGTCGCCGCCGGCAGGCGGGCGGTCGGCATACCGGCCGGCACGGCCCCGGTCGTCGTACCGGTGGGGCTGGTTCCGGTCATCCTCGCGCCGGTCCCGGTCGTCGAAACGGTCCCGGTCGTCCGGGCGGGCCGTCCGGCCGCGCTCGTCGTACGGGTCCGGCGGGTACGGGTCGGCGTACGGGCGGGTGCGGGGCTCGGCGTACAGCTCAGGGCCGGCGGCCGGACGGCCGCTCCACTGGCCCGCTTCGAGCTCCTGCTCGGGCCAGGGCAGGGCCACCGGCCGCTCCGGCCGGTCCCAGCCGCGGGGCTCGCCACTGTAGGGGTCGGGGTGGGTCATCACGCACCGCGACGCGGCACGAGAACCACCACATGACGCAAGACCACAAGCATCCCCTACACGCGCGACTTTGTTCCTCTGGTCGACCGCCCCGACGGTCGGTCGATTCCCGGTGTTCACCGCCCGGTGGCCGGGAATCCTGCCGAGCCTACTGCACCCGCCCGACCGGCACGGCGGACGAGGCACGGCGACGGCCATCGCCCTGGTCGCCAGCCTTACGTGGCGGCGGTACACAGCCAACCGGTACGACACCTCAGGCGCGATCCGCAGCCATCGATCCGACTGGTCGCCTGCACGATCAGGTACTGAGTCGAGCACACCCGGCGTGGTCCGCTGGTGCGGCGCCGGCCCCAGCCTGCGCGTCCGACGGGGGAAAGGGCACACACATGCACAAGTTCAGTCTGGCGGCGCTGACGGCGGCCGCCCTGGTTCTGGTAGCGGCGTCACCAGCCACCGCCAGCACGACCCGCACCAGGATCACAATCGATCGCCACGCCAGCGAGCTGTACCTGTTCGAGCCTCCGGGTGCCGAGCCCGGCGAGGCGTACCCGGCGGCCGGGGTCGAGGCCGTCGCCCGCAACTGCCCGACCGGCCCGCACCTCATGTCGGCCTCGCTGGTGCAGGACGGCCTGCCGACCCTCTGGGCCACCTCGGGACGGGGTGCCGGCGAGATCCAGTGCGACGGCGGCACAGTCGAGCTCGGGATGGCCTTCGCCCGGAGAGATCCGGTACTGCATCCGGGCAAGGCCACCGTTCGCTTCGCGCTGCGTGACTGGTACACCGGGGAACAGTTGGCCGAGAGCACCAGGACCGTCTGGATCCCCTGCTGACGTACGACGCGAGGCCCGTCCCCGGCATCGGGGGCGGGCCTCGCGGCAGCTCAGCCGCCGAGCGGCCAGAGGATCACACCTCCAGCAGCTCGGTCTCCTTGTGCTTGACCAGGTCGTCGATGCTGGCAACGTAGCGCTGGGTCAGGTCGTCCAGCTCCTTCTCGGCGCGGCGACCGTCGTCCTCGCCGGCCTCGCCGTCCTTGACGATCCGGTCCAGCTCCTCCTTGCCACGGCGGCGGACGTTGCGGATCGCCACCTTGGCCTCCTCGCCCTTGTGCCGGGCCACCTTGATCATGTCGCGGCGGCGCTCCTCGGTCATCTGCGGGAGCAGGATGCGCAGCTGGTTGCCCTCGTTGTTCGGGTTCACCCCGAGGTCCGAGTCGCGGATCGCCTTCTCCATCGCATTGATCTGCGAGTTGTCGTACGGCTTGATGATGGCCATCCGCGGCTCGGGAACCGCGATGGAAGCCATCTGGGTCAGCGGCGTGGGGGTGCCGTAGTAGTCGATGATGACCTTGGAGAACATGGCGGCGTTGGCGCGACCGGTACGGATGGCGCCGAACTCCTCCTTGGCGTGCTCAACCGCACGCTCCATCTTTTCCTCGGCCTCGAGGAGGGTGTCGTCGATCACCGGTCTCCTCGCCTCCTTCTGTGCTCGTGGTGGGCTCTGCTGAAAGTCGTCAGGACCGCCGCTGCCGTCGCCGTCGGCGGGGCTCAGGCGGTGATCAGGGTGCCGATCTTGTCGCCACCCACCGCGCGGATGATGGTGTCGTCACCCTGCGCGCCGAAGACCAGCATCGGTAGGCCGTTCTCCATACAGAGGCTGAACGCCGCCGCGTCAGCCACCCGCAGGTTGCGGCGCAGCGCCTCGGAGAAGGTGATCGAGTCGAGCTTGCTGGCGGTGGGATCGATCCGCGGGTCGGCGGTGTAGACGCCGTCCACGCCGTTCTTGCTCATCAGCACCACGTCGGCCCGGATCTCCAGAGCCCGCTGGGCGGCCACCGTGTCGGTGGAGAAGTACGGCATCCCCGCGCCGGCGCCGAAGATGACCACGCGGCCCTTCTCCAGGTGCCGGATCGCCCGCAGCGGGATGTACGGCTCGGCGACCTGCGCCATGGTGATGGCGCTCTGCACCCGGGTCTCGATGCCTTCCTTCTCCAGGAAGTCCTGCAGGGCCAGGCAGTTCATCACGGTGCCCAGCATGCCCATGTAGTCGGCGCGGGCCCGGTCCATCCCGCGCTTCTGCAGCTCCGCGCCGCGGAAGAAGTTGCCGCCACCGACCACCACGGAGACCTGCACGCCGCGGCGGACCACGGTGGCGATCTGCCGGGCGATGGCCTGGACGACGTCCGGGTCGACGCCGATCGCGCCACCACCGAACACCTCACCGGAGAGCTTCAGCACCACTCGGCGGGCGCGTCCGGGCGGCGGCGCCGTCGGATCCTCCACCGCCAGCGTCCGGTCACTCACAACCTGCGTCATCCGCCCCGCCCTTCCCCACGCGCACGCCCCGTGCGGCGCGTACCGCGAACCTGCCGCTGCCGACCCTATGTGACGAGGAGGCCGCGGTGCCTGTCACGTACACCGGCGGCCTCCTCGTCGACGTCTCCTGCCCACGGGCGCCCACGGCGCCCGGCGGCGGCTCAGGCCTGGCCGACCTCGAACCGCACGAAGCTGGTGACCTCGATGCCGGCCTCGGCCAGCATCTGCTTCACCGACTTCTTGTTGTCGGCCACGGACGCCTGCTCAACCAGGACGTAGTCCTTGAAGAAGGCGTTCACGCGACCCTCGACGATCTTCGGCAGGGCCGCCTCGGGCTTGTTCTCCTCGCGGGCGGTCTGCTCGGCGATGCGCCGCTCGGACTCGACGACCTCGGCCGGAACCTCGTCCCGGGTGAGGTACTTCGGGCGCATCGCGGCGATCTGCATGGCGACACCACGGGCGTCAGCGTCGCCCGCCTCGTCGCTCTTGCCGGTGTACGACACCAGCACACCCACGGCCGGCGGCAGGTCCTGGGCCTTGCGGTGCAGGTAGACCGCTGTGGTGCCCTCGACCTTGGCGAACCGGTTGAGCACCAGCTTCTCGCCGATCTTGGCGGACTGCTCCTGGATCAGGTCGGCGACGCTCTTGCCGTTCAGCTCGGTCGCGAGCAGTTCCTCGGCGCTGTTCACGCCGGAGCGCTCGCCGTGCTCGACCAGCTGCTGGGCCAGGGCGATGAACGCCTCGGTCTTGGCCACGAAGTCGGTCTCGCAGTTGAGCTCGAGCAGCGCCTTGCCGGAGTGGGCGACCAGACCATTGGCGGCCGTACGGCCGGCCCGCTTGCCGACGTCCTTGGCGCCCTTGACGCGCAGGATCTCGATGGCCTTGTCGAAGTCGCCCTCGGCCTCGGTCAGCGCCTTCTTGCTGTCCATCATGCCGGCGCCGGTGAGGTCGCGGAGCTTCTTGACGTCCGCGGCGGTGAATTGGGACATGGCTCTCTCTTCGGTGTTGAGACGGCGTGTGGATGGTCAGAGGTGCCGGTTACCCGGATCCGGGCCGATCGTGCCCGGCGTACCGTCGCCGCCCGCCGCCCGTCCGGAAAAACGGACGGCGGGGCAGCGACGGTGCGGTCACTCGGCGGCGGCGGTCGCCGGCTGCTCGGCGGCGGCCGGTGCCGGCTGCTCAGCGGCGGCCGGTGCCGGCTGCTCAGCGGCAGCCTGCGCCGGCTGCTCGGCCGGGGCGGCCGACTCGTCGGCCTTCTTCGGCTGCTCGAGCAGCTCGCGCTCCCACTCGGTCAGCGGCTCGTCGCTCGCGACACCCTCGGGCTTCTCGTCGTTGCCCCGGCGACGGCCGGAACGCGCGATCAGGCCATCCGCGACCGCGGCGGCGACGACCTTGGTCAGCAGCTCGGCCGAGCGGATCGCGTCGTCGTTGCCCGGGATCGGGAAGTCGACCTCGTCCGGGTCACAGTTGGTGTCCAGCACCGCGATCACCGGGATGCCCAGCTTGCGGGCCTCGTCGACGGCGATGTGCTCCTTCTTGGTGTCGACGATCCAGACCGCGGCGGGAAGCTTCTGCATGTCCCGCAGGCCACCGAGGGTGCGGGTCAGCTTGATCTTCTCGCGGGAGAGCTGCAGCGTCTCCTTCTTGGTGTAACCGGCGGCGGTGCCGCTCAGGTCACCCAGGCCCTCCAGCTCCTTCATCCGCTGAAGGCGCTTGTACACCGTCTGGAAGTTGGTCAGCATGCCACCGAGCCAGCGGTGGTTGACGTACGGCTGACCGACGCGGGTCGCCTGCTCGGAGATCGCCTCCTGAGCCTGCTTCTTGGTGCCGACGAAGAGGATGCTGCCACCCTCGGCGACGGTCCCACGCACGAACTCGTACGCCTTCTCGATGTACTCGAGAGTCTGGCGCAGGTCAATGATGTAGATGCCGTTGCGCTCGGTCATGATGAAGCGCTTCATCTTCGGGTTCCAGCGCCGGGTCTGGTGCCCGAAGTGGACACCGCTCTCCAGCAGCTGGCGCATGGTCACGACGGCCATGGTGGGTACTCCTCAAGATCCCTGGTTGTCACGCCCGGCCGGTGGCCGGGCGTCCTGGCGCCTGGTCGCCGGCCATGGTGTTCCCGACCAAGATCGGGACCAGGGAGGCCGTCGCCCCACGACGATTCGTGGAGAGGGCGCGCGAGGTCGACCGCACGAGGCGGTCGCCAGTTGGCCAGTGTACGCCCCTGCCCGCCCACCGGGCTGCCGGGTGCGCGCCACCGCCCGCCTCGGCGGCTCAGCCGGCCCGGGGCGGTGGCTCTGAGCCTCAGCTCAGCCGGCTGCCAGCGCGGCGGCGACGAAGAGCACCAGGCCGACGGTCAGGTAGGCCGTCGGTGGACGCAACCAGCCCCGACCGCTGTCGGAGAGCGCCAGACCGCCGGTTCGTAGCCCATACAGCCCGGTTGCGAAGATCGGCAGCCCGGAGACCAGGAAGATGCCCACCACCACGTTCCCGGCGGACAGCGGGTCGCTGGTCACCCCGTCGAGCAGCACCCGCAGCGCCGGGATCTCGAAGATCAGCACCAGCAGGGCGAAGAGCACCGCCAGCGCCGGGCGGCGGGTGCGGTAGACGCCATCGGCCGCCGGCGGATACACCGGTTGCTCCGCCGCCGGCAGCTCACCGCCCCGGGGGCCGACCGGCGGCATCGGGCCGGTCGGCATCTCCAGCGGGTGCGGCTGGTCGCCGCCGCGGGCCGGGTCGACGATCGGGTACCCGCCGAGCGGGCCGGGACGAGTCTGGTCGGCGAGCGCACCGGCCGGCGGATCGCCGGCGGACGTCCCCTCGCGGGCGGCGGTCAGTGGTGAGCCCGTCGAAGCCGCATCCCGGGCCCGGCGACCGGGCAGCTCACCGGAGACCTCCGAGGGGTCGCGGTCCGCCCGTCGCGAGCGGGCTGCCCGGTAACCGTCGGCCTCCGGTCGGGCGTCACCCAGCGGGTCGACCGCCGCGAACCGCCCGGAGTCCGGCTCGGACGCACCGAAGCGGCCCGGCTGGGCGCTGACGGCACCGAAGCGCCCGGAGTCCGGCTCCGGACCGAAGCGACCGGTGCCGGTGTCCTCGCCGTAGCGACCCTCGTCGGCGCCGCGCTGATCGGGAACCCGGACCTCGTCGTCCCGGTACCGCGGTTCGCCCGCGCCGCGCCACTCCGACTCGCCGTAGCCGCGACCCCGCTCGTCGGGGTACCAGCGCGACTCCTGATCTTCCGGAAAGCTCCGTCGTCCGTCCACGTCCGGCACCGTATGCGACGGACTCCCGCCGCGCCATTTCAGCCCGGCGCCCGCCTCATCTGACGAGCCGCGGTCAGGTCGTCGGTGATCAGCCTTAGCACAGGGCCGGGTTGATCGGTTGGTCGTCCACAGGGCACCCGTTGTCCACAGGTGGCCGATGTCGGGGTCGCGGCGTTCGGACCTCGGCGGGCACTGTGCCGGCCATGACGAAGCGGAACCAGGCGGTCGGCGCGTACGGCGAGCGCTGTGCGACGCGGCACCTGATCGGGGCGGGGCTGCGCCCGGTCGCCCGAAACTGGCGCTGCCCGGACGGAGAGATCGACATCATCGCCTGGGACGGGCCCGTGCTCGCGTTCTGCGAGGTGAAGACCCGCCGGGGCGACACCTTCGGCACCCCGGCCGAGGCCGTGGTTCCCGCCAAGGCGCGGCGACTGCGCGGGCTCGCGGCGCGCTGGCTGGCCGAGACCGGGACGACCGCCGAGGAGGTGCGGTTCGACGTGCTGTCGGTGCGGCTGCCCGACGCCGGTCCCGCCCGGGTCGATCACCTCAAGGGTGCGTTCTGACATGCGCGCTCCGGGAGGTCGGGGGGCGCCATGAGTTACGCGAAGGTGCTCTCCGTAGGGCTGGTCGGCGTCACCGGTCACCTGGTCGAGGTGGAGGCCGATCTCGCCGCCGGCCTGCCGGCCGTGGTGATCTCCGGGCTGCCGGACACCGCCCTGCACGAGGCCCGCGACCGGGTACGGGCCGCCGTGGTCAACTCCGGCCAACGGTGGCCCAACCGGCGGATCACCCTGAACCTGCTGCCGGCGACGCTGCCGAAGTTCGGCTCCGCGTTCGACCTGGCCATCGCCGCCGCCCTGCTGGGCGGCTCGGGTGAGCTGCCGCTGCTCCCCCTGGAGGGGGTGGTCGTCCTCGGCGAACTGGGGCTGGACGGGACCGTCCGTCCGGTACGCGGGGTTCTGCCGATGGTCGCCGCCGCCGCCCGGGAGGGCGTCGGTCGGGTGATCGTCCCGGCCGGCAACGCCGCCGAGGCCGCCGTCATCCCGGGGATACGGGTTCGGGCGGTGGACACGCTGCACCGGCTTGTCGCCTTCGTCCGGGACGGCAGCCCGCTTATCGAACCACCGGCCGAAACCCCGGCACCGGTCACCGACGGCCCGGACCTGTCCGAGGTGGCCGGGCAGCGGTTGGGCAAACGCGCGCTGGAGGTGGCCGCCGCCGGCGGGCACCACGTGGCGCTGCTCGGCCCACCGGGCGCCGGCAAGACGATGCTCGCCGAGCGGCTGCCGTCGATCCTGCCCGAGCTGGACGACGAGGCGGCCCTCGAGGTGACCGCGCTGCACTCGATCGCCGGGCTGCTGCCACCCGGCGGCCGGTTGCTGCGCCGCCCGCCGCTCCAGGCGCCACACCACACGGCGACCGTGCCGTCGCTGGTCGGCGGCGGTTCAGGGCTGGCCCGGCCCGGCGCGGTGTCGCTGGCCCACCGCGGGGTCCTCTTCCTGGACGAGGCGCCGGAGTTCAGCAAGGGCGCACTGGAGGCGCTGCGCCAGCCGCTGGAGCACGGCCGCGTCAAGCTGGCCCGCAGCGGCGGCGGCACCGAATATCCGGCCCGAACCCAACTGGTGCTGGCGGCCAACCCATGCCCGTGCGCCAAGCCCGCCGGGGACGCGCACTGCGAGTGCACCCCGCTCGTCCGCCGCCGATACCTGGGCCGGCTCTCCGGGCCACTGCTCGACCGGATCGACGTTCAGGTGCGGCTGATGCCGGTGCGGGCGGCCGAGCTGATGGCGGCGGAGACCGATGCGGAGTCCTCCGCCACGGTCGCCGCGCGGGTGGTGGCGGCCCGTCAGACGGCGGCCGCCCGCTGGGCGCGTCTCGGCCGGCGGCTCAACGCGGAGGTGGGCGGCCCGCACCTGCGCCGGCCGCCGTGGCGGCTGCCCGCCCGCGACACTGCCGAGCTGCGTGGACGGCTCGACTCCGGCTCCCTGTCGGCGCGCGGCTTCGACCGGGTGATCCGGATGGCATGGACGATCGCGGATCTGGACGGCCGGGACCGGCCGGACCGCGAGGACGTCCGGGAGGCGATCCAACTGCGGACGGGAGAGGCGACGTGAGCGCTGACGAGGAAGGCCGGCTGGCCCGGGTCGCGCTGACCTGGCTGGCCGAGCCGGGCACCCGTGCGGTGCATCGGCTGGTCCAGCGGCTCGGCCCGGTGGCGGCGCTGGATCTGCTGCTCGACGGCGGGAGCCCGGACGGCTGGCTGCACACCACGGTCGCCGCCCGGACGGCCGCCGCCGACGCCCGGGCGGTGGCAGCCGAGGCACTGGACCGGGCGGAGCGCCTCGGCGCCCGGCTGGTCACGCCCGACGACGACGAGTGGCCGGCGCGGGTGGCCGGCCTGGCCACCCTCCAGCTGCCAGACGTCACCCGGCGGGTGGACGTCGAGACCGCGCCGCCGCTCTGCTTCTGGGTCCGTGGGAGCTGGCCGCTGGGCGAGGCGCTGGACCGCTCGGTGGCCGTGGTCGGGGCGCGGGCGGCCACCGGGTACGGCCAGCACGTCGCCACGGAGTTGGGGTACGGGCTGGCCGAGCGGGACTGGACGGTGGTCTCCGGCGGCGCGTTCGGCATCGACGCGGCGGCCCACCGCGGCGCCCTCAACGCCGGCGGGCTGACCGTCGCGGTGCTGGCCTGCGGACTGGACCGGCCATACCCGATGGGCAACACCGCGCTCTTCGACCGGATCGCCGACACCGGGCTGCTGGTCAGCGAGTGGCCGCCCGGCGCCGAGCCGCTGCGACCCCGGTTCCTGATCCGCAACCGGGTCATCGCCGGCGGCACCCTCGGCACCGTCGTGGTGGAGGCGTCCGCCCGCAGCGGTGCGACGCAGACCGCTCGGCGGGCCATCTACACCGGCCGGGCGGCCATGGTGGTGCCCGGACCGGTGACCTCGGCGATGTCCGTCGGCGCGCACGAACTGCTCCGCGAGTTCCCGAAGGCTCGCCTCGTCACCGGGGTGGCGCACGTACTCGAGGAGGTGGGCCGGATCGGCGCGGACCTGGCGCCGCCGGCCCGGGGCCCGCAGCGACCGGCCGACGAGCTGGACGACGACGCTCGGTCGCTGTTGGAGGCGCTACCTCGTCGGGGCGCGCAGGGCGTGGACGCGCTGGCCGCCCGGGCCGGCGTCGAGGTGCGCACCGCGCTGCGCAAACTGTCCCTCCTGGAGGAGTTGTCCCTGGTGGTCCGGCGCGACGACGGCTACGTTCTCGCCCCGCCGGCCCGACCGAAGCGCGCGACGACCGCCAACCCGACACCGACCTGACCGGTACCGACGAAACGGCGCTGTCGCGGCCGGCGGTACGCGACGCGCCGCCGTAGGCTGATTGCCGTGCCAACTGTCAGCGGGGGTGCGCCGGCCCATCGACCGGCCCGCACCACGGCGCCGCCGACCTGGCGGCGATGAGCGGGCCTGCCCGGGGCACCCGGGCCACCCACCAGGCGCTGCCGCCAGAGCTGCGCGACGCGGTGGACGACTTCGCCGACCACCTGTCCCGAGTCCGCAACCGGTCGGCGCACACCGTCCGCGCGTACGTCACCGACCTGGTCTCGCTGCTCGACCATGCCGTTCGGATGGGCTGTGTCGAGCTGGCCGAGCTGGACCTGTCGGTGCTACGCAGCTGGCTGGCCCGGCAGCGGACGACCGGCGCCGCCCGCACGTCCCTGGCGCGGCGGGCCGCGTCGGCGCGAGCGTTCAGCGCCTGGGCACACCGCGCCGGGCTGCTCCCCGCCGACGTGGGTGCCGCACTGGCCAGCCCTCGCGCCCATCGGGAACTGCCCACCGTCCTGCGCGCCGACCAGGCCGCCGCCCTGGTCGAGGCACCAACCCGGCTGCCCCCCGCTTCCACACCGAAGGAGCGGGCAACGGCTGAGCCGCCGGACGCGGCCGAGCCCGGCCCGGCGGAAGGGGCGGCGGTCGAGGCGGTACGACTGCGCGACCGGGTGCTGCTGGAACTGCTCTACGCCACCGGCGTGCGGATCAGCGAGGCCTGCGGGTTGGACGTCGGGGACGTCGACCACGGCCGCCGGGTGATCCGGGTGTTCGGCAAGGGCGGTCGGGAGCGCTCGGTGCCGTACGGGGTGCCCGCGCAGCGCGCACTCGACGACTGGCTGCGGCGGGGCCGCCCGGCGCTGGTTGGCGTCCGCTCGGGCGACGCGCTGCTGCTCGGTGCCCGGGGCGGCCGACTCAACCCGACCACCGCGCGCCAGATCGTCGGCGGGTACGCCGAGGCCACCGGCCTCCCCCGCACCAGCCCGCACGGGTTGCGCCACTCCGCCGCCACCCACCTCTTGGAGGGCGGCGCCGACCTGCGCGCGGTGCAGGAACTGCTGGGCCACTCGTCGCTGGCCAGCACGCAGATCTACACGCACGTCTCGGTGGAGCGGCTGCGCGCCGCCTACCGCCAGGCCCACCCGCGCGCCTGACTCACTCAGCGTTGATCGACCGACGGTTACGATCATCGGGTGAGCGTCCCGCAGCCTCCCGAGCCGATCCCGGGCGCCCGCCTGCTCTTCTCCCTCGACCCGGCGGTCAGCCACCTGAACCACGGTTCGTTCGGCGCGGTGCCGATCGGCGTGCAGCGAGCCCAGCAGCGGCTGCGCGACGAGATGGAGGCCAACCCGCTGCGCTTCTTCACCCAGGGGCTGGTCGACCGGATCGCGCACACCCGCCGGCACCTCGCCGGTTTCCTGGGCGCCGACCCGGAGGGCAGCGCCCTGGTCGGCAACACCACCACCGGCGTCGCCGTGGTGCTCCAGTCGCTGGGGTTGCAGCCCGGTGACGAGGTGCTCAGCACCGACCACGGGTACGGGGCGGTGAGCCTGGCCATCCAGCGGGAGTGCCGCCGGACCGGGGCGGTCAGCCGGGTCCTGCCGATCCCGCTGGCCGCCACCGACGAGCAGATCGTGCAGACCGTCCGCGCCGGCCTGCGCCCGGGGCGGACCCGGCTGCTGGTCGTCGATCAGCTCACCTCGGCCACCGCCCGGCTCTTCCCGGCCGCCGCCATCGTCGGGGTGGCCCGCGAACACGGCGTTGCGGTCCTGGTGGACGCCGCGCACGCGCCGGGCATGCTGCCGACCCCGGTCACCAGCATCGGCGCCGACTTCTGGGTGGGCAATCTGCACAAGTGGGGGTACGCCCCACGCGGCACCGCCCTGCTCGCGGTGAGTGCGCCGTGGCGGGACCGAATCGAGCCGCTGGTGGTCTCATGGGAGCAGGACGCCGGTTTCCCGGCCCGGGTCGAGTGGCAGGCCACACTGGACTACACCTCGTGGCTGGCTGCCCCGGCGGGCCTGTTCACGCTGCGCAGCCTGGGCGTCGACCGGGTCCGGGAGCACAACGCCGCGCTCGCCGCGTACGGCCAGCGGGTGGTGGGGGACGCGCTGGGAGTGCCGCCTGCCCATCTGCCCGACCCCGGCGGACCCGCTGTGGCTCTGCGCATCATCCCGCTGCCGGCCGGCACGGCCACCACCATCGACGCGGCGCGGGCCCTCCAGACGCGCATCGGCGAGCGGCTCGCCGCCGAGGTGGCGGTGATGAGCTGGAACGGCCGGGGGTGGCTGCGGCTCACCGGCCAGGTCTACAACGCCGCCGGCGAGTACGAACGGCTGGCCGTACGGCTGCCGGCGCTGCTCGCCCAGCGCTGACCCGGTCGACCGGGAGCAGGCGTACCGGGCCGAGGCCGAGCAGGGCCAGCGGGTCGAGGTATTCCGCTCCCCGGCGCAGGCCCCAGTGCAGGCAGGCGACGGTGGGGCAGCCCGGATGCCCGGGCAGCAACTCGCCCAGTGGCGCACCGGCGGAGACCGGCTGGCCGGGGCGTACCGCCGGTCGCACCGGCTCGTGGGTGGTCCGTAGCCCGCCGGCGTGCCCCACGGTGACCACCGGTCGCCCGGCGACCAGGCCCGCGAAGAGCACGGTGCCCGGCCCGGCGCTGCGGATCACCGTTCCGGCCGGGGCGGCCAGGTCCACCCCCCGGTGCCCGGGCAGCCACGGCCGGGGTGGCGGGTCGAATCGGCGCACCGGGCGGGGCGGCCCGTCGACCGGCCAGCGGAACCGCCCCGGGCCGGCGTCCGTTGGGGCGTGCGCCACGACCGCGACCGGCACGACCGGCGTCGGCGCGCGGCCGGGCAGCGTCGCGACCAGCAGCGCCAGACAGCAGAGCTGAGCGGTCAGCGCGAGCGGGAACGCGGCGCAGAGCAGCACGGTGCGGCGGATCGGAACGGGTGGCGGTCGCATGACGGCAGCCTGCGACCGGGCCAGGCCGCCGGCCGCCCCGAGCGGCCGAGCTGTGGACGAACGGGCATGCTGTGGACGCCCGCCCAGAGTCCTCGATGATCTGCTATGTCGCGGGCCTGCTGATGCTGCCTATGCTGGGCCGATGGCTCGGGACTGGCTTGCCTGGCACGACGACTACGACCAGCCTGGATCGGCGCTGGCCGCCCGGCTGGCCGAGGTGCGCGAGCAGGTCCGGGCGGCACTGGACCGGGCGCCGGCTGGGCCTCTCCGGGTGATCAGCGCGTGCGCCGGTCAGGGCCGGGACCTGATTCCGGTGCTCGCCACCCATCCGCGCCGCGACGACGTGACCGCCCGCCTGGTCGAGTTGGACCCGCGCAACGCCGCGGTGGCCGAGGACGCCGCCCGAGTGGCCGGTCTCAGCGGCGTACAGGTGCTGGTCGGCGACGCGGCGGTGACCGACGCGTACGCCGATCTGGTCCCGGCCGACCTAGTGCTGCTCTGCGGGGTGTTCGGCAACGTGTCGGACGCCGACGTCCGGGCCACCGTGGGGCACGCCGCGGCGCTCTGCGCGAGCGGTGGCACGGTGATCTGGACCCGGCATCGCCGCGAGCCGGATCTGGTGCCCACCATCTGTGGCTGGTTCACGCAGGAGGGGTTCGCGCCGGTCGCGGTAGGCACCCCGGCGGACCGGGTCGGCGTCGGCGTGCACCGCCACCTTGGCCGTCCTCGGCCGCTGCCGCCCGGGGTGACGATGTTCCATTTCCTCACCCGCTGACCCGGCCACCCCGCGCGGGCCGGAGGGTAGCGCGCACCGGGCGGCGCTCGGGCCGTCACCGAGGGGCCTAGGCTGGTCCGCGTGCGAGCGCAGCGCCGCCGTCCGAGCCGGGGAGGCCCCTATGACCACTGTCGATGACCGGACGCCGGGGTCTCAGCAGGACGACCCGGCTCCGCACCTCGGGGCCGTCGGCGCGCCGACGGTGGCCGAGGTGAGCGGCCCGTCCCGGCTCGCCGAGCCGGGCGAGGCGATCAGCGCCGAGGAGTTGCAGCTCGCCGCCCGCAACCACGGCATCCCGCTGGAGGCGCTGCGCTACGACGTCACCCCGGCCGGGCTGCACTACCTGCTCACCCACTACGACATCCCGGAGCTGGACCCGGCCACGCACGCGCTGACCGTCGGCGGCGCGGTGGACCGGCCGCTGACCGTGAGCCTGGCGGAGCTTCGTGAGCGTCCCCGGGTCACCCACCGGGTCACACTGGAGTGCGCCGGCAACGGTCGGGCGCTGCTGGATCCCCGGCCGGTCAGTCAGCCCTGGCTGGTCGAGGCGGTCGGCAACGCCGAGTGGACCGGCACCCCGCTGGCGCCGCTGCTGCGCGAGGCGGGTCTCGACCCGGACGCGGTGGACGTGGTGTTCACGGGCGCCGATCACGGCGTCGAGCGCGGTGTGGAGCAGGACTATCAGCGGGGGTTGCCGGTAGCCGACGCGCTGCGCGAGGAGGTGCTGCTGGCGTACGAGATGAACGGCGCTCCCCTGCTGCCGCAGCACGGTGCGCCGCTGCGGTTGATCGTGCCGGGTTGGTACGGCATGGCGCACGTGAAGTGGCTCCACTCGGTGGAGGTCCGGACCGAGCCGTTCGAGGGCTACCAGAACGCGGTCGCCTACCGGCTGCGCCGCGACGCCGACGATCCGGGCGTTCCGGTCACCCGGATCGAGCCGCGTGCGCTGGTCCGCCCGCCCGGCTTCCCGGACTTCATGTCCCGCCGCCGGGTGCTCCGGCCGGGACCGTGCACTCTGGACGGTCGGGCCTGGTCGGGGCACGCGCCGATCGTCGCCGTGGAGGTGACCACCGACGGCGGGACGAGTTGGACTCCGGCCGAGTTGGACGCCGCCCAGGGCGGCGACTTCGCCTGGCGACGGTGGCGGCACGAGTGGACCGCGACGCCGGGCCGGTACGTGCTCAGCGCGCGGGCGACGGACGCGTCCGGGCGGACCCAGCCGGTCGAGCAGCCGTGGAATCGGGGCGGCTTCGCCAACAACCTGGTGCAGCGGGTGGAGGTCGTGGTGCCGGCCGAGTGACCGGGAGCGTGGGCTACGCCACGGGTGGGGGGCCCGTGGTGCCGCCCGGTGGCACGGGAGCGGTCAGCCGCCGAAGCCGGAGTCGGCCGGCAGCGAGATGTCTGGCTTCTCCAGCTCCTCGACGTTGACGTCCTTGAAGGTCATCACGCGGACGTTCTTCACGAAGCGGGCAGGACGGTACATGTCCCACACCCAGGCGTCGTGCATCTCGACCTCGAAGTAGACCTCGCCGTCGGAGTTGCGCACGTGCAGGTCGACCTGATTGGCCAGGTAGAACCGGCGTTCCGTCTCCACCACGTAGGAGAACTGGCGGACAATGTCGCGGTACTCCCGGTAGAGCTGCAGCTCCATCTCGGTCTCGTACTTCTCGAGATCTTCCGCGCTCATCGCACTCCGCCTTCCATGACCACATCTTCCCCCACCGGCGCCGGAGGCCGAAGCTGCTCGCCCAACGCCACGCCGACGGTACTCCCTGACGCCCAGGAGCGCTCCATCGGCTCATCCGGGCCCGGGTGGACGGGCCGACGGGCGCGCGGCGGCCGGCCGTCACGGCCGGAGACCGCGGCGACGTTGACGTACGAGAACCGGTGCTCCCGGCACGGCCCGTGCTCCCGCAGCGCCGCGGAGTGCTCCGGGGTGATGTAGCCCTTGTGCTCGGCGAAGCCGTACGCCGGAAACACCCCGTCCAACTCCACCATGATCCGGTCCCTGGTGACCTTGGCGAGCACGCTGGCGGCCGCCACGCAGGCTGCCACCCGGTCGCCCTTCCACACCGCCAGCCCCGGCACACCCAGGCCGTCCACGCCGAAGCCGTCGGTCAGCACGTACTCCGGCCGGGTGGTGAGCGAGGCGAGCGCCCGGCGCATCGCGGACAGGTTGCACACGTGCAGCCCTCGGGCGTCGACCTCCTCGGCCGGGATGACCACCACGGCGTACGCCAGCGCGCGGTCCACGACCTCCGCGTACACCCGCTCCCGGTTGGCCGGGGTGAGCAGTTTGGAGTCGGCCAGCCCGTCGATCTCGCCCCGCCGCCCCTCGGGCAGCACCGCCGCGGCGGCGACCAGCGGACCGGCGCACGCGCCCCGGCCGGCCTCGTCGGCACCGGCGACCTGCCGGAAGCCGCGACGCTGCAACGCCCGCTCCAGCGCGTACAGGCCGGCCTCCCGGCGCACGACTGTGCGCGGCGGGGTCAGCACGAGCCCTCGTCCCGCCCGACGCCGGCGGTCGGTCGCAGGAGCGTGGTCAGCAGGGCGGGCAGCTCGGCTGGGTAGTACCGCTCATCGGTGGCCGCCAGCTCGGCCGGCGACCACCAGCGGTGCCCGGCGATGCTGCGCTGCTCGACGTCGTCGAAGCCCGCGGTGTCCACCTCCCACGACGACACCTGGACCAGGAAGAACACCTGCTGCTGGCGGTACCACACACCGTCGAACGGAAACTCGGTCGTCTCGGACCAGACCGGCTCGCCCAGCTCGGCGGGGTCGAGTCGCAACCCGGTCTCCTCGGCCAGCTCGCGGGCCGCGCCCGCCGCCGGCGACTCCGCCGGATCCAGCCCGCCGCCCGGGGTGAACCAGTAGCGGTGCCCGGGGCGGGCCGGGTCGGAGCCGTCGAAGAGCAGGACCCGGCCGGCCGCGTCGACGAGCAGCACGCGGGCGGCGCGTCGAGGGGTGTAGACGGTCACGGCCCCCAGCCTGCCAGACCGGCGGCCGATCGCCCACGCCCCCGTCGGCCTAGGGCTTCGGGATGCCGTCGTACTGATCCGGCACGGTCAGCCAGGTGGCCCGGTTGACCGGCCAGAACACGGTGAACGCCCGCCCGACCACCTCGTCCTCTCCGATGGTGGCCTCGGTGATGTTCTGCCCGGACTGCTGCCAGTGCTCAAGCGAGTCGCCCGAGGCCGACCGGTGGTCGCCCATCACCCACAGGCGCCCCTTCGGCACGGTGATGTCGAATTCCTGGTCCGCCGGCTTGTCGCGGATCCCGTCCATCGAGAAGATGTACGGCTCGTCGAGCGACTTGCCGTTGATCACCAGCCGCTCCTGCGGGTCGCAGCAGACCACGTGGTCACCGCCGACGCCGATCACCCGCTTGATGAAGTCCTCACCGTCGGGGTTGCCGCTCCACTCGATCGGCGCCTTGAACACGATCACCTCACCGCGGTGCGGTGACCGGAAGTCGTAGACCAGCTTGTTGACCAGCACCCGGTCATCGATCTTGAGCGTGTTCTCCATGGACGGGGAGGGGATGAAGAAGGTCTGCAGCACGAAGGCGCGGACCAGCACCGCTACCAGGATCGCCACACCCAGCAGGATCGGCAGCTCCTTCCAGAAGGAACTGCGGGGCTTGTCGGTCTGCTCGTCAATCACGCCAAGGAGCCTACGTTGCCCGGCCGGACGTCACCGTCCGGAACGCGCGGGAACCCCGCAGCGCGGCCACCAGGGGAAGAAGCAGCAGCACACCGCCCTGCGGGGTCGGTCGGACCGGGGGCGCGCCCGAGGAGGCCGCGGCCGGCCCGGACACGTCGTCGAACGTCGACGGCACCGACAGCGGGTTCCACCGGGAGGACGGCCAGACCACCATGAAGGCACGGCCGACCACGTTGTCGATCGGCACCGGGCCCTGGCAGCGCGCGTCCTGGGACACCAGCCGGTGGTCGCCCATCACGAAGATCTGGCCGGGCGGCACGACGACCTCGTCGAAGCGCCGGGAGCGGCACTCCCCCGGGTTGGGAGGCAGATCCAGCGGGGAGTCGCGCACCACGTACGGCTCGTTGAGCGGGATGCCGTTGACGGTGACCCGACCCTGGCTGTCGCAGCACTTGACCCGGTCGCCGGGGAGGCCGATCACCCGTTTGATGAAGTCCTTCTCGCCGGGGCGGCTCACCCCCACCAGGTCACCGACGGTCCGGGTGAGCTTGCCGGCGATGCCCGGCGCTGGTTGCTCGTCGACCTGCGGTGCCCAGCGGTCGGTGCCCCGGAAGACCACCACCTCGCCGCGTACCGGGTCCCGGACGTCGTAGACGACCTTGTTGACCAGCACGCGGTCGCCGATCAGGAGCGTGTCCTCCATCGAGCCGGACGGGATGAAGAACGCCTGGAGCAGGAAGGTGCGGATCAACACCGCGAGGCAGAACGCGACGACCAGCAGCAGCGGAAGCTCCTGCCAGAGCGGCATCTGCCGGCGGCTGCGGCGGGCCCGCCGGCGCCACGGATCGACGGTGCCGTCCTCGTCAAGCGTCTGCACCACGCCACTCCCCGGTCCGCAGAAACACCACCGCCCGGGAGCCTCGTCGAGGCCCCACGGGCGGTTGTGGACGGCTGCCCGCCACGTGGGCGGGACCGCCGCCTGGCTGCGCCCGTACGACCAGGGTAGTGCGGTCCGGTCGGTACGGCATACGCGCAGCTCAGGCGGCGTGGCGAGCGGGAAGTCAGCTGGGCTGCTTCTCCCGCTTCTCCTTGATCTTGGCCTTCTTGCCGCGCAGCTCGCGCAGGTAGTACAGCTTGGCGCGGCGCACGGCACCGCGGGTCACGATCTCGATCCGGTCGATGCCCGGGCCGTTGATCGGGTAGGTCCGCTCGACGCCGACACCGAAGCTCACCTTCCGGACCGAGAAGGTCTCGCGCAGTCCGTCACCCTGGCGGCGGATGACGACGCCCTGGAAGATCTGGACACGGGACCGGTTGCCCTCGACGACGCGGGCGTGCACCTTGACGGTGTCACCGGCCCGGAAGTCGGGAAGGTCGGTCCGCTTCGACTGGGCGTCAAGGGCGTCCAGGATGTTCATCGCTGCGTCCTCGTAAGGCTCACGGCGCACCGTCACTCGGTGCGCGGGTGGGTGATTCTGATCCCCGGGTGATGGTCGGCGGGCCGACCCCGGTCGAGGATCCTCGCAGCCGCCCGCGGGCGCGGACGGATGCGGCAACCCCTCTACTTTGCCACATCCCCCGGCGGCGGCTGAAATCCGGCCCGGTCCAGTGCGGCGATGTCCCGTTTGTCGAGCTGCTCGGCGGGCAGCGCGGCGAGCAGGTCCGGACGCCGGGCGGCGGTACGCAGCAGCCCTTCCTCGCGCCGCCAGCGGGCGATCTTGCCGTGGTCGCCGGAGCGCAGCACCTCCGGCACGTCGTGCCCGCGCCAGCTCGGCGGCTTGGTGTAGATCGGCGCTTCGAGCAGCCCGTGCGCGTGCGACTCCTCGTCCAGCGAGCCGGCGTTGCCCAGTACACCGGGCAGCAGCCGGGTGACCGCCTCCAGGACGACCAGCACCGCCACCTCGCCGCCGAACAGCACGTAGTCGCCGAGCGAGACCTCGGTGACCGGCATCCGGGTCGCGGCGTGCGCCAGTACCCGCTGGTCGATCCCCTCGTACCGGCCGCAGGCGAAGAGCAGGTGCGGCTCGGCGGCCAGCTCGTACGCCATGGCCTGGGTGAACGGGACACCGGCCGGCGAGGGCACCAGCAGCCGGGGCGGCGGGGCCTCGGCCGGCGCGAGCGCGTCCAGCGCCCCACCCCAGGGCTCCGGGCGCATCACCATGCCCGGACCGCCGCCGTAGGGGGTGTCGTCGACCGTACGGTGCACGTCGTGGGTCCAGGTCCGCAGGTCGTGCACCGCCAACTGGAGTACGCCGTTGGCCCGGGCCCGGCCGATCAGCGACAGGTCCAGGGGGGCGAAGTACTCCGGAAAGATCGACACGATGTCGACGCGCATGCGGGGGTGCTCCAGCGGGCTAGAGATCGAGCAGTCCGGCTGGCGGGTCCACGATCACGCGTCCACCGGCCAGGTCGACCTCCGGAACGATCGCCCGAACGAACGGGATCAACGCGGTACGCCCCTCGGGGCGTCGCAGCACCAGCAGGTCGGACGACGGCGCGTGGTCGATCCGCGCCACCTCGCCCAGCCGCTCGCCGCCCGGCGTGACCACGGCCAGCCCGACGAGCTGGTGGTCGTGGAACTCCTCCGGGTCCTCCGGGGGCTCCACGTCGGCGCTGTCCACCACGAGCAGGGTCCCGCGCAGCGCCTCGGCGGTGTCGCGGTCCAGGATTCCGGCGAACGCGACCAGCACGCGGCCCTGGTGGAAGCGGGATTCCTCGATGGTCAGCTCCGTGGGAACGCGGAACGGCACACCGGGCCCGTCCGCGGGCGGCGGAACCGCCCCCGGCTCAGTGCGCAGCACCGTGCCGGGGGCGAACCGCGCTTCGGGCTCGTCGGTCCGCACCTCCACGGTGACCTCACCGCGGACACCGTGCGGCTTGCCGATCCTGCCGACGACGAGCTGCATCAGTACGAGTCGACGATGTCGACGCGTACCCCGCGCCCGCCGATGGAGCCGATCACCTGGCGCAGCGCCTTGGCGGTCCGGCCGGACCGCCCGATCACAGTGCCGAGGTCCTCGGGGTGCACGCGGACTTCCAGCCGCTTGCCCCGACGGGAATCAACCATCCGCACCCGGACGTCGTCCGGGTGGTCGACGATGCCCTTGACCAGGTGCTCCAACGCCGGACGCAGAGGCATGTCAGGCCTGCTCACCGGCGTCGGCAGCGGCAGCCGGGGCCTCGGCCGGAGCCTCGGTCTTCGGCGCCTCAGCCGGAGCCTCGGCCTTCGGAGCCTCAGCCGGAGCCTCGGCCTTCGGAGCCTCAGCCGGAGCCTCGGCCTTCGGAGCCTCAGCGGCCTTGGCGGCCTTCTTGGCCGGCTTGGCCGGGGTCTCCGGGGCGAGCCCGGCGGCGGCCTTCGCCTCAGCCTCGTACGCCGCCTTGCGGTCGGCCCGCTCGGGGGCGACCAGAAGCGGCGGCGGGGCCGGCAGGCCCTTGTACTTCTGCCAGTCACCGGTCAGCTCCAGCAGCCGCTGCACCGCCTCGCTCGGCTGAGCGCCGACGGACAGCCAGTACTGGACCCGCTCCGACTTGACCTCGATGACCGAAGGGTCCTCCTTCGGCTGGTACACCCCGACGAACTCGATCGCCCGGCCGTCACGCTTGGTGCGCGAGTCGGCGATGACAATGCGGTACTGCGGGTTGCGGATCTTACCCATCCGCAGGAGCCGGATCTTTACGGCCACAGTTGTTTCGCTCCTGTTGCGATCTCACCAGCCCGGCAGGGCGGTGTGTATGGGTGAGCGCCGACGGCACAGTGGGGTTGGGCCGGAGACTACTCGGTGGACTGGCGACGTGCCCGGGTTAGAGGGCGCCGGACGCGCGCCGGATACCAGCGACCCATTCTGCCAGATCCGACGCCGATCTCTCGCACCGGACCCGGACACCGCGCCCGGCTCGCCCGGACCGGTGACCCGGAACACCCCTCAGCGCACCGGCGGGCGGTCCCAGCCCGGCGGAAGTTCGTCCGGTACGTCCCAGTCGGCTGGGGGCGCGAAGTCGCACCAGGTGCCGTCGAACGGGAACTCACCGGCCTCGGCGAGCGCGATCACCCGCTCCCCCTCGGCCCGGACCGCCTTCTCGTCGGTCACCCAGTAGTCGTCGGGGAAGGCGAGGCGCTCGACGAACTCGTCCTCGTCCTTCCACTGCCAGCTGCGGTCCGGGTGCACCATCACGTCGAGGTCCTGGTCCACCACGTCCACGCCGGCCACCGGGCCGTCGTCCCAGCGCACGCCGGGTTCCTCCAGGTTGACGTACCAGTGGGCGAACCGGCCCTGCGCGTCCCGGAACCACCAGACGGAGTGCGCCGCACCGGTGGGCAGGAACTTCAGCAGCGGCGGCCCGTTCCAGCGCGCGTGCTCCAGCCGGTACGCCGACGAGATCCACTGGGCGAACGGCATCGCCCGCATCCCCAGCCCCGCCTCGGTCACCTCGTGGGCGACCGGCGAGTCCCGGGCGATCCAGACCAGCAGGCCCCGCTCGTCGTCGCTGACCACCCGGCCCGGCCGGACCCATCCGATCCGGCCGTGCCGCACGTTGCGATGCATGATCAGTCGACCCGGCGCGAAGCGCACCGCACCACCTCCGGGCGTGTTAGCAGGGGGCCCCTCCTCTACCCCAGGCGTTAAGAAGGGGCCCTTCCTTACCTCAGTAGGCGCGGGCGAGGATGGCGATCAGGTCGGGCTCGTCCTCGGAGTCCGGTACCGAGCCGTCGGCGCGGAGCAGGCAGCGCACCGTGACGCCCTGGCCGTTCGCCTCGGCCTCGCCGGCCACGCCGACCGCCGACCACGGCACCCGGGCCCAGCCGTTCGCGGCCGCCTCGATCGCCTCCGCGAGGGTGGCCACCTCCACGGTGCGCGACTCGCGGTTGGCCAGCGCCTGGTCGTGCAGCACCTGCTGGTCGGTCTCCAGCGCGGCCAGCACCGCGCCGACCACGTCGGCCACCGGCGTCGGGGCCTTCGAGCCGTCGGTGCGGCGCACCACCACCGCGTTGCCGGCGGCCAGGTCGCGGGGGCCGACCTCGACGCGTACCGGATAGCCGCGCAGCTCGGCGTCGACGGCCCGGCGGCCGAACGCGGTGTCGGTGCGGTCGTCGAGCGCGACCCGGACACCGGCGTCGCGCAGGCCGTCGCGGAGCTTGGCCGCCGCCTCGGCGACGCCGTCGCCGTCCTTGACGATCATGACGTACGCCTGGATCGGCGCCAGCTTCGGCGGCACGCGCAGGCCGTTGTCGTCGCCGTGCGCCATGATCAGGCCGCCCAGCATCCGGGTCGAGGTGCCCCAGGAGGTGGTCCAGGCGTGCTCCCGGCCGCCCTCCTTCGAGGAGTAGCTGATGTCGAACGCCTTGGCGAAGTTCTGGCCCAGCTCGTGGCTGGTGCCCAGCTGGAGCGCCTTGCCGTCGCCCATCATGCCTTCGCAGGTGTACGTGGCGGTCGCACCGGCGAACCGCTCGCGGGTCGTCTTCAGGCCGACCACCACCGGGATGCCGATCACGTTGACCATCAGGTCCTCGTACGCCTCGTGCAGGATCCGCCGGGCGTAGGCCCGGGCGTCCTCGCGGGTGGCGTGCGCGGTGTGCCCCTCCTGCCAGAGGAACTCACTGGTACGCAGGAAGATCCGCGGGCGCAGCTCCCACCGGACCACGTTGGCCCACTGGTTGAGCAGCAGCGGCAGATCCCGGTACGAGTCGATCCACTTGGCCATGAACTCGCCGATGACCGTCTCGCTGGTGGGGCGTACCACCACCGGCTCGGCGAGCTGCTTGCCGCCACCGTGGGTGACCACCGCCAGCTCCGGCGAGAACCCCTCGACGTGCTGGGCCTCGCGCTTGAGGTAGCTCTCCGGAATGAACAGCGGGAAGTACGCGTTCTCCGCGCCCGCCGCCTTGATCCGGGCGTCCATCTCGGCCTGCATCCGTTCCCAGATGGCGTATCCGGCCGGGCGGATGACCATGGTGCCGCGGACCGGGCCGTTGTCGGCCAGCTTCGCCTTGGCGATCAGGTCCTGGTACCAGCGGGGGAAGTCCTCCGCACGGGGAGTGAGCACGCGTGCCATGACCGCACATCCTATGCGCCGCACGGGGAGACACCGCGTCCGGGAGTAGCCGTGCCGTGTCACCCCCGGCCGTCGGGGTTGTCGTAGCGACGCTGGGCGGGGCGACGACCCGCCCGTAGAATTCGACCACCATGACTGCATCGAAGGGCTCACCGCGCCAGCAATTGCGCGACACGATCGTGGACGCCGCACGCACGCGGACCATCACCGGCGGCTGGGACGCGGTCCGGATGGGCGGCGTGGCCGCCACGGCCGGGGTCAGTCGGCAGACCGTCTACAACGAGTTCGGCAGCAAGGCGGGGCTGGCCGAGGCGCTGGCCCGGCGCGAGGTGGACCGGTTCGTCGGCGACGTCCGCGCCGCGCTTGTCGCGCACGGCGACGACGTGCGGGCCGGCGCGTACGCCGCGATCGCACACACCCTCACCACGGCGGCGGACAACCCGCTGGTCAAGGCCATCCTGACCAGCGCCCGGGGTGGCTCGGACGAGCTGCTGCCGTACCTGACGACCCGGGCCGAGGTGGTGCTCACCGAAGCTTCCGGCGCGCTGATCGAGTGGGCCGGCGACCACCTGCCGGGGGCCGACCCGGCCGCACTGGCCTTCGCCGCCGACAGCATCGTCCGCCTGGTGGTGAGCCACATCGTGCTGCCCCGCTCCCCGGTCGACCAGACCGCCTCGGCCCTGACCGACCTGGCCCTGCGCCTCTTCACCGCCGCACTGCGCCCGACGCCCTGACCAGCGGCCGCGCAGTAGGCGCTGACCACTACGGCCGGTGCGCAACCCGCCAAGATCCGCGCTACTTCCGGGATGTTGCTATCTCCAGTGCGCGGGCGGCAGCAACATCCCCGATATTGCGCGGGTCTTCCGCCAAGGCGACGCGCCTCCCCAGGCGACGCGGACTCCGAGGCGCGGCGGATGGTCAGCGGATGACGCGACCGCGCAGGATGGTGCGGGACGGGGCGCGGACGACGCGCAGGTCGCGGCGGGGGTCCTCGGGGTAGACGGTCAGGTCGGCGAGGCCGCCCTCGACCAGGCCGGGGAAGCCGAGCCAGTCCCGGGCGCCCCAGGAGGCGGCGGCCAGCACGTCGAGCGGCGCCATCCCGGCCCGCTCGTGCAACAGCAGCATCTCCTCGGCGGCCAGCCCGTGGTCGATGCCGCCGCCGGCGTCAGTGCCCACGTAGATCGGTACGCCCGCCTCGTGCGCGGCCCGCACCACCTCGGGGAAGCCGTCCCGCAGTGCCAGCATGTGCTCGGCGTACCCGGGGAACTTCGCCCGTGCCTGCTCGGCGATGCCGCCGAAGGTGGCAATGTTGATCATCGTGGGGACCAGCGCCGTGCCCTGGCGGGCCATTTCGTCGATCAGATCGAGGCTCAGCCCGGTGCCGTGCTCCACCGAGTCCACCCCGGCCCGCACCATGATCTCCACGGCTGACTCCGAGAAGGTGTGCACCGCTGCGCGTACCCCGGCGTCGTGCGCGGCCCGCACGGCCGCGGTGAGGGTGTCCGCGTCCCAGGCCGGCGCCAGGTCGCCCACGCCCCGATCGATCCAGTCGCCGACCAGCTTCACCCAGCCGTTGCCGGCCCGCGCCTGGGCCGCCACCGCCGCGGCCACCTCGGCGGCGCCGACCTCCACCCCGATGTCGCGCAGGTAGCGCTTCGGCGGCGCGACGTGCCGGCCGGCGCGGGCCAGTCGCGGCAGGTCCGGCTCGTCGTCCAGTTCGGGGTACGGGTACGGCGAGCCGGCGTCGCGGATCGCCAGCACCCCGGCGTCCCGGTCGACGTGGGCGAGCTCACGGGCCTGGTCGAGGGAGGTGATCGGGGCGCCGCCACGGGCGATGCCGATGTGGCAGTGCGCGTCGACCAGACCCGGCAGGACGAAGCCACCGTCGACGACCGTCTCCGCCCCGGGCACCGGTTCGAAGGTGACCCGGTCGCCGACCAGCCACAGGTCCCGGACCTCATCGTCCGGCAGGAGCACACCGCGCACATGCAGAGCCATGTGCACAGTCCTACCGGATCACCCCCCGCCGTGCCGCGCCGGGTCGGAGCCGGCCGGCACGGCGGCCTCACCCGAACCGGGTGGGGCCGCCTCACCCGGCGGCGGTGGACGGTGGTCGGACCCGAGAAGGCAGGGAGGAAAGATGGCTGTCCGGACGAAGACACGACCCTCGCCGACCGACGAGGTCCCGCTGTACCCGGCGTACGGCTACCTGATGCGCCGCCAGCGGCACCCGATCGGCGTACGCGGCGGGCCGCGGCGCGCCCCGCGCGGGTACCAGTTGAGCGACAATGATCAGCGGCAGGTCGGGCACTGCCGGTCCGCGCGCACCTTGATTGTCTGCCCCGGCTGGACCAGGTACGACGAACGGTTGACCTTGCCACCAGCGCCGGTCGCCGTCGCCGTAGCCGAGCACGCCGAGGGCGACGCACCGCCGTACCTGGAGGTCAGTTCGGAGCGGTTCACCGCGACCCTGACCCGGGAGCCGCAACGGCAGGAGGTGCCCGCGTTGCGGGACATCCCCCTCGCCGTCCACTCGAACGAGGAGGTCGCGCGATGAGCATGCCGATTCCGAACGACCGGCGGGTGCCCGCCTACCTGCGGCAGAGCGGGCGGCCGGAGCTGACGCCGCGGCAACGGCGTCGCGCCGAGCACAAGGAGACGCGGCGGGAGAGCCTCCTGGGTCAGCGTCCGCCGAAGCGGTCGCGGGAACGGTGACCTGCGGTCGTCCGGGCGACGGCGCGGTCCGAAGGGACCCGGGGGCCGGCGACGCGCGCCGGCCATCCGGGGTCAGCGCTTGCCGTCGCCCTTGCCGAGCTTGTTGAAGTCGATCTTCGGGAGCTTGAAGCCGGGCGGCAGGCCCTGACCGCCGGCCAGGTCGTTCGGGTCCATCCCCGGCGGGAGCTGCGGCATGCCACCCGGGAAGCCACCGGCGCCGACGCGCGGAGCGGCACCCCCCGCACCCCGCGCACGCTGCGAGCCCTTCGTGTTTTTCCGCTTGTTCTTGGGGCTCTTGGTCGCCTTGCGCCGGCCACCGCCGGGCAGGCCCATCATGCCGCCCATCTGCTTCATCATCTTCTGCGCGTCGGCGAAGCGGTTGAGCAGCTGGTTGACGTCCATCACGGTGACCCCGGAGCCGTTGGCGATGCGCGCCCGGCGGGAGCCGTTGATGATCTTCGGGTTGGTCCGCTCGCCCGGCGTCATCGACCGGATGATCGCGGTGACCCGGTCGAAGTGGGTGTCGTCCAGATCGGCCAGCTGGTCCTTCATCTGCCCCATGCCGGGCATCATGGCCAGCACGTTGGCGATCGGACCCATCCGCCGCACGGCGATGAGCTGGTCGAGGAAGTCCTCCAGGGTGAACTGCTCGCCGCCCATCAGCTTGGCGGTCATCTTCTCCTTCTGATCGGAGTCGAAGGCCTGCTCGGCCTGCTCGATCAGAGTGAGGACGTCGCCCATGCCGAGGATCCGGCTGGCCATCCGGTCGGGGTGGAAGACGTCGAAGTCCTCCAGCTTCTCGCCGGTGGAGGCGAACAGGATCGGCTGCCCGGTCACCTCGCGTACCGACAGCGCGGCGCCACCACGGGCGTCGCCGTCGAGCTTGGAGAGCACCACGCCGGTGATGCCGACACCGTCGCGGAACGCCTCGGCGGTGCGGACGGCGTCCTGACCGACCATCGCGTCGATGACGAAGATGACCTCGTCCGGCTGGACCGCGTCGCGGATGTCGGCGGCCTGCTGCATCATCTCGGCGTCGATGCCCAGCCGGCCGGCGGTGTCGACGATGACGATGTCCCGGGCCGCCCGCTTCGCGTGCTCGATCGACGCCCGGGCCACCTGGACCGGGTCGCCCACGCCGTTGCCGGGCTCCGGGGCGTACACCTCGACGCCGGCCCGGCCACCGAGCACCTGGAGCTGCCCGACGGCGTTGGGACGCTGAAGGTCGGCGGCGACCAGCAGCGGCTGGTGCCCCTGGCCCTTGAGCCAGCGGGCCAGCTTGCCGGCGAGGGTGGTCTTACCGGAGCCCTGAAGGCCGGCCAGCATGATCACCGTCGGGGGCTGCTTGGCGAACTGGAGCCGCCGGCCCTCGCCGCCGAGCACGTTGATCAGCTCTTCGTTGACGATCTTGATGATCTGCTGGGCCGGGTTCAGCGCCTGGGAGACCTCGGAGCTGCGGGCCCGCTCCTTGACGTTCGCGATGAAGCCCTTGACGACCGGCAGCGCGACGTCCGCCTCCAGCAACGCGAGGCGGATCTCGCGCGCGGTGGCGTCGATGTCGGCGTCGGTGAGCCGCCCCTTGCCGCGGAGCTTGGTGAAGATCCCGGACAGGCGGTCACTCAAGGTGTCAAACACGCGAACATCCCGTTTGTCAGTGTTCCGGCGGGCACAACGTGGCCGGCAGTGCGGAGTCCGGCCACCGCAAGGGTAGCGGGCCGACCGCACGGGCGCTGTCGCCCGGCCCGGCCCGCGTCCCGGCCGCCCCGGCCGTGCCCGGCACCGCCGTCATCCGGACACCAGCCCCGACTGGTACGCGAAGACGACGAGCTGCGCCCGGTCCCGGGCGCCCAGCTTGCCCATCGCCCGGCTGACGTGGGTACGCGCGGTCGCCGGGCTGACCACCAGCCGGGCGGCGATCTCCTCGTTGTTCAGCCCCTCACCGACCAGGCCGACCACCTGGCGCTCCCGGTCGGTGAGCGCGTCGAGCCGCGGATGCGGGCGGGGCACCCGGGACGGCCGGGTGGCGAACTCCCGCACCACCCGCCGGGTCACCGACGGCGACAGCAGCGCCTCCCCCTCGGCGACCAGCCGGATCGCCCGCAGCAGCTCGGCCGGTCGGGTGTCCTTGGTGAGGAAGCCGCTCGCCCCGTGCCGCAGCGCGTCGAAGACGTACTCGTCCAGCTCGAAGGTGGTGAGCACCACCACCCGCGTGCCCGCCAGGTCGGGATCGGCGACGATCCGGCGGGTGGCCTCGATCCCGTCGATGCCCGGCATCCGGATGTCCATCAGCACCACGTCCGGCCGTTCCCGGCGGGCCAGCTCCACCGCCCGCAGCCCGTCGGCCGCCTCACCGGCCAGCGCCAGGTCGTCCTCGCTCTCCACCAGGGCGCGCAGCCCGAGCCGAACCAGGTCCTGGTCGTCGGCGATCAGCACCCGGATCACGCGGACCGCTCCACCGGCAGTCGGGCGTACACCCGGAAACCGCCGTCGGGGCGCGGCCCGACGGCCAGCCGCCCGCCCAGCGCGTCGACCCGCTCCCGCATCCCGGCCAGACCGTGCCCGCCGGTCCCGTCGTCGGCGGGGTCCAGCCCGTCGCGCCGGGCGCCCGCGCCCCGGTCGGTGACCTCGACGGTCAACTCGTCCGCGCGGTAGTCGACAGTCACCTCGGCGCTGGCCACCCCGGCATGGCGCAGGACATTGGTCAACGCCTCCTGCACCACCCGGTACGCGGCCAGGTCCACCGCCGCCGGCAGCTCCCGGGGAGCACCGACCACCCGCAGCCGGACGGCGAGACCGGTTCCGGCGAGCCGGTCACGCAGCGCCGGGAGCCGGGCCAGACCGGGTACCGGCCCACGCTCCGCGCCCCGCCGCACCGCACCCAGGGTGACCCGCAGCTCGTCCAGGGCCTCCCGGCTGGTCCGGCTGATCGCGGTCAACGCGGTCTCCGCCTGCTCCGGCCGTTTCGGCAGCAGGTGCAGGGCGATCTCCGCCTGCATGCTGATCGCGGCCAGCCCGTGCCCCACCACGTCGTGCACCTCCTGAGCGATGCGCAGCCGCTCCTCGTCGGCCTGCCGGCGGGCCTGCTCGGCGCGGCTGCGTGCCTGCTCGGCACGGCTGCGGGCGGTCGCCTCGCGGTTGACCCGCACCACCGTTCCCACAGCGAACGGTACGACCGCCCAGGCCGACGCGGGCAGCACTCCGGCCCAGCCCGGAGCCGGACCCCGGGACCAGAAGACGTGTGTCAGCAGCAGCACGAACGCGCCGCCGGTGGCCAGCGCCGCGAGCCGCACCGGCAGCCGCACCGCCACGGTGTACACCGCGACCAGGAAGGTGAGCAGAATCGGCCCGTACGGGTAGCCGAGCACGAGGTACGCCGTGGTTGCCACGGTGACCACGGCCAGGGTGGCGAGCGGAACCCGCCGCCGGACCGGCAGGGCCAACGCGGCGATCGCGATCAGCACCCGACAGGCTGCGTCCACCGGCCTCGACCCCGGTTGGTTGTCCCCGGCCAGGTCGGTGGCGAGCAGCCCGAATCCGAGCAGCACCAGGGCGAGCGCGGCGTCAACGGCCGTCTCCTGCCACCCAGGCTGCCCGCTTCCTCGCATGGCCGCCATTCTGCCCGCGTCGAAGCCACCCGGCGTGCGCCCACGAGCGGCACCGCGGCTGCGCCCCCGGACGTACCGCCGGCCCTGCCGGGCCGCGCCACGGCGCTCCTGCTGGTCGGTGAGACCCGCCGGAAGGCCCGCGCGCGGCCGGGCCGGCGGCGGACGCCTCCGCGAGCGTGATACCTCTGAGGCATATTTATGCCTCAGAGGTATCACGCTTGTGAGCGTCATCGGCTGGCACGAGGGTTGGGCCGACGAGGGGTCAGACGGCGGCGAGCACCGCGGTCTCCAGACGGGCCCGGGTGGCGTCGTCCGGCCAGCCGCCGACCAGGTAGAAGGCGTCGACCACGTCGGCGCCGAGGGTGGAGATGCGGGCCGCGCGGACCAGGGCGCCCGCCTCGTCGAGCGCACAGGTGACCCGGTAGAGCAGCCCGGCGGCGTCGGCGGCGCGCAGTTCCAGCAGTACCGCGTCGGTGGCGGCCTCGCGGTGCCAGACAACCCGGGGGGCCGCGCCGCCGCCCCGGGCGGCGAGCGCACGGCCGCGCAGCCGCTGGGTGACCGACACGTCGCCGGCTACCGCTCGCCGAAGGTCGGCGCGGAGCGGGACCGGGTCCGGCGGCAGGCCGTAGCGCGGTTGCACCCGGCACTCGACCAGGGCCCGGCCGTCGACCGCGGAGGCGTCCGCGGAGATCACTTCCAACCGGTGCAGGGCCAGGCAGCCGGCCACGGTGGCGAGCAGGCCGCGCCGGTCCGCCGCGGCCACCGCCACCCGGTCCCCGGTGAGGTGGACGACCGGCAGGGGCCCGGCCAGCAGCGCCGGGTCGGGGGCCGGCGGCTCGGGTAGGACGCCGGTGTCCAGCGCGGTACGGACCCGGGCGACCAGCTCGGCGACCAGCCGACCCTTCCAGTCCGACCAGGCCGCCGGTCCGGTGGCCGCCGCGTCCGCCCGGACCAGCGCGTGCAGCAGGTCGAGGGTGCCGGTGTCGCCGACCGCGTCGGCCACCGATGCGATGGTCACCGGGTCGGCCAGGTCCCGGCGGGTGGCCACGTCGGGCAGCAGCAGGTGCAGCCGGACCAGCGTGCCGATCAGCTCAACCTCCCCGGTGGGCAGGCCGATCCGGGTTGCCACCGCCTCGGCCAGCGGCACGCCGACCGTGCTGTGATCCCCGGGCATTCCCTTGCCGATGTCGTGCAGCAGGGCGCCGAGGAGCAGCAGGTCCGGGCGGTCCACCTCGCGGGAGTGCCGGCTGGCCTCGTGGGCGGTCTGCACCAGGTGCCGGTCGAGGGTGTACCGGTGCACCGGGTTGTGCTGGGGCAGGCTGCGCAGCCGGGCCCACTCGGGAAGCCAGCCGTCCACCAGCCCGTACCGGTCGCAGGTCTCCCAGGCCGGCACCAGGCCGGGACCGGCGCCGAGCAGGGTGGTCAGCGCGGCCCGGGCCTCGGCCGGCCAGGGCGCGGGCAGCGGCGGGCAGTACGCCGCCAGCCACTCGCAGGTGGCGCGGGCTATCGGCAGCCGGGTGGCGGCCGCGGCGGCGGCCACCCGTAGCGACAGGCTCGGGTCGGGGCGTGCTCCGATCGCCGTGCGGGCGAGCACCAGTTCCCCGTCGTGCTCCACCACGTCCCGGGCCACCGGGCGGCGCACCGGGCGGCCGTTCCCGCGACGGGAGCGGCCGGAGCGCAGCCGGTCGGCGGCCCGGAAGACGTCGTCCAGGGCGTGGCTGACCGTGCGGGCGTCCCCGGCGACCCGACGCAGCAGGGCGTCGCCGTCTTCCAGGGCGAGGAGCGCGGCCACCCCGTCGCGCTCCTGTGCGACCAGCCGGTCGACCCGGCGACCGACCTGCTGGTGCAGGGCGTCCCGGGTGTCCAGCAGGCGCAGGTGTGCGGCGCGTACGGCGGGACGCAACGCGTCGGTGATGCCCGCGGCGGAGATCGCCCGCAGCAGCCCCACGTCGCGCAGCCCGCCGGCGGCCTCCTTGAGGTCGCCCTCCAGCAGGAAGGCCAGCTCGCCGTGGGCCTGCCAGCGAGCGGCGGTGACCTCCCGCAGACCGGGCAGCTGGCGGACGGCGGTCCGCCGCCAGTGGTCGGCAGCGGTACGGATCAGGGCGTCGGCCAGCGCGGGGTCGCCGGCCACCAGCCGGGCGTCGAGCAGCCCGAGGGCGACCTTGACGTCGTCCTGGGCCACCGAGAGCGCCTCGGCGACGGTCCGCACCGAGTGGTCCAGTCGCAGGCCGGCGTCCCAGATCGGGTACCAGACCGCGGCGGCCAGCTCGTCCGTGCCGGGCACACCGGCGTGCAGCAGGACCAGGTCGAGGTCACCGTACGGGGCGCACTGTCGCCGGCCCAGCCCACCGACGGCGAGCAGTGCCACGCCCTCCTGCATGGGCAGCAACCCCCGCAGGAAGTCGTCGTAGGCCGCCGCCCGGGCCAGCCGGGCCGGCTCGCCGATCCCCCCGGGTACACCGACGACCTCGTTGATCAAGCGGCCCGCATCGCCGTCGCCGGCGTGCCCTGACGCGTTCCCCTTGATCAACGAGGTCATGTCGGTCGTGGTCCGGTCAGAGCGCGTCGAGGCCGCGTTCGCCGGTACGCACCCGGACGACCTCCTCGACACCGGTGACCCAGACCTTGCCGTCGCCGATCTTGCCCGTGCGGGCGGCACCGACGATGGCGTCCACGATCTTTTCCACGTCGATCTCGTCGGTGAGCACCTCCACCCGGATCTTGGGCAGGAACTCGACCGTGTACTCGGCACCCCGGTAGACCTCGGTGTGCCCCTTCTGCCGCCCGTACCCCTGGACCTCGCTGACGGTCAGCCCGGCCACCCCGAGGGCGTGCAGAGCCTCCTTCACCGCGTCCAGCTGGTACGGCTTGATGACCGCGGTCACCAGCTTCATGTCCAACCCCTCCATCCCAGGAACGTTAACCGGCGACCTTCTCGCTGACCGGCTCGGCGGGATCCGCCTCCGGCTTGGCACCGCTCGTCGCGCCACCACCGGGGGTACCGATGCCGGCCATCGCGAACGCGCTGCCCGTGCCGCCGCCCGCCGGGGACAGGTCGTAGCTGCTCTCGGCGTGCTCGGCGATGTCGATGCCCTCGACCTCGGCCTCGGCCTGCACCCGGAAGCCGATCGTCTTCTCGATGACGAAGGCGAGCACCCAGGCGATGCCGAACGACCAGACCGACACGATCAGGCCGGCGAGCGCCTGCCGTCCGAGCTGGGTGACGCCGCCGCCGTAGAAGAGGCCGTCGGAGGCACCCACCACGTCACTGATCGCGGCGTTGACCGAGTTGGTGGCGAAGAGGCCGAGCCAGAGCGAGCCGATCCAGCCGCCGACGAAGTGCACGCCCACCACGTCGAGGGAGTCGTCGTAGCCCACCTTGTACTTGAGGCTGACGGCGAGCGCACACACGACCCCTGCGACGATGCCGAGCAGGACGGCCGCCCAGGGGGCGATGAAACCGCAGGCCGGGGTGATGGCGACCAGGCCGGCGACCGCGCCGGACGAGGCGCCGACCATTGTCGGCTTCCGGTCCTTGATCCATTCGACCGCGATCCAGCCGAGCACGGCGGTCGCCGTGGCGAGCTGGGTGTTGATGAAGGCGAGGCCGGCGACCGAGTCGACGGTCAGCTCCGAGCCGGCGTTGAACCCGAACCACCCGAACCACAGCAGGCCGGCACCGAGCGCGACAAGCGGAATGTTGTGCGGCTTCATGCCCTCACGCGGCCAGCCGAGACGCTTGCCGAGCACCAGCGCCACGGCCAGGGCCGCCGCGCCGGCGTTGATGTGCACCGCGGTGCCACCGGCGAAGTCCAGCGCGTGGATGTCGCCGCCGATGATCCCGCCGCCCCAGACCCAGTGGGCGACCGGGAAGTAGACCAGGGTGGCCCAGCCGAAGGCGAACAGCAGCCAGCCGGCGAACTTGGCCCGGTCGGCGATGGCACCGCTGATCAGCGCGACGGTGATCACCGCGAAGACCATCTGGAAGGCCATGAACACGTAGAGCGGAACCCCGATGCCGCTGGGGTTCTCCGCCGTGGCGCCCCACAGGTCGGTCTCGGCGAGGAAGGTCTTGGTGCCGAGGTACGCGCCCGGGTCGCCCCAGAAACCGTTCACGTCGGTCCCGAAGGCGACGCTGAAGCCGTAGAACCACCACAGAACAGAGATGAGCCCGATGGCGGAGAAGCTCATCATCATCATGTTGAGCACGCCCTTGGCCCGGTTGAGACCGCCGTAGAACAGCGCCAGTCCCGGGGTCATGAGCAGCACGAGCGCGGTCGAAACCAGCAGCCAAACGGTATTGCCGCCGTCGATCGTGGGTGCTTCAGGCACGCTGGCCTCCTAAAGGTGAAGTTCCCTCCTTCGCGGCTTTCCGGGGCAGCGTCGCCCGTAGGCCGGTTGGGCGGAAGCTTCGCGGCCGGCTGTTTCGCCCATGGTCCCGTGCCGGTTTCCGTTTCGTGACGGGTTGTTTCGTACGTGTCACGAAGTCCGCACAGTCAGCGGCATGGACGGGGGTGGATCAGCCGGACGGCGTACGTCGATGGCTGGCCGGATCGACCCATCGACCGACCCGCCCGCTGAACCGGCCGAGGGCGGACCGACCCCGCGCTCATCGGAGGGCGTTCTCCAGGGCGTGCCGCTCGTAGTCGAGCAGCCGCAGATCGCGCATCGGTCGGCGTAGGTGCCCCTTGTGCACGATCCGGACGAATGCCGGCTCCCCGGCGGCGGCCATCCGGCGGATCCCCTCGACGTGATCCACGATCCGCTTGCGGATGGTCCGGATCAGCCGGTGCCGGTCGCGGGGGATCAGCCCGTACGCGTCGGCGAAGAGCCGCAGCCTGCGCGGCCGATCCGGGCGCTTCCAGCCGAGGGTGATCGAGTCCCGGTCCGCGAAGATCGGCACCCAGGTCCAGGCCGCGTACGCCACGTCGTAGATCCGGGAGCCCGGCGAGGCTAGATCGAAGTCGATCAGCCCGAGCGTGCCGTCCGGCCGCCAGATCACGTTGTGCGGCGCCGCGTCGTGGTGGCAGATCACCTCCGTGTCCGGTGGCGGCGGCCCGAACGAGCGCCAGACCGCCCCGGGCGGCGGGGTGAAGCCGTACTGCGCGTCGTGGAACATCCGCAGCATGGTGGCCACGGTGACCAGCGCCTCGTCGGTCACCCAGTGCGGGGCGAGCGGGTACTCCCCGCACTCCCCCTCCAGGTACGACAGCACCTCGCGGTTGCGCTCGTCCATGCCCAGCGCCCGGGGGGCGCCGGTGAACCCGACGTACTCCAGGTGCCTCAGCAGGGCGTGCACGGACGGGGTCCAGGGCCCGGCGTTGCGGCGGACCGTGTCACCGACCCGGACAACGGTGCTCACGTTGCCGCCGTGCAGCGGGATCTCCTGCGAAGTCACGTACGGTCTCCCGAGGCGCTGCGAGGGGTGGCCGGGGTCGCGCCAGCCCGCGTACGCGCGATCGTCAGTGGTCACCCGAGACTACGCGTCCCGTCCGGCGGCCTCGGTGCCCAGCAGCGCGTCGACGAACTGCGCCGGGTCGAACGGGGCCAGATCGTCCTTGCCCTCACCGAGGCCGACGAGCTTCACCGGGATGCCGAGCTTGCGCTGCACGGCGATCACGATGCCGCCCTTCGCGGTGCCGTCGAGCTTGGTCAGCACCACGCCCGTCACGTTGACCACCTCGGTGAAGACCCGGGCCTGCTCCAGGCCGTTCTGCCCGGTTGTGGCATCCAGGATGAGCAGTGTCTCATCGATCGGGCCCTGTTTCTCCACCACCCGCTTGACCTTGCCCAGCTCGTCCATCAGGCCGACCTTGTTCTGCAGCCGGCCGGCGGTGTCGATGAGCACTGTGTCCACGCCGGTGTCGATGCCGCGCCTGACCGCGTCGAAGGCGACGCTGGCGGGGTCCGCGGCCTCCGGGCCGCGGACGGTCTCCGCCCCGACCCGTGACCCCCAGGTCTCCAGCTGGTCGGCGGCGGCGGCCCGGAAGGTGTCCGCCGCGCCGAGCAGGACGCTGCGGCCGTCGGCCACCAGCACCCGGGCGATCTTGCCGCAGGTGGTGGTCTTGCCGGCGCCGTTGACGCCGACCACCAGCAGCACCGCCGGGACGCCGTCCTTCGGTGCCGTGCGCAGCGACCGGTCCAGGCTCGGGTCGAGCGCGTTGACCAGCTCGGCGGCGAGCAGTGCACGCAGCTCGGAGGCCGAGCGGGTGCCCAGCACCCGGGTGCGCTCGCGCAGCCGGTCGACGATCTCGCGGGTGGCGTCGACGCCGACGTCCGCGGTGATCAGGCTGTCCTCGATCTCCTCCCAGACGTCCTCGTCGAGGTGGTCGCGGGCGAGCAGGCCGAGCAGTCCCTTGCCGAAGACGTTCTGCGAGCGGGACAGCCGCGAGCGGAGCCGGACCAGCCGCCCGGCGGTCGGCTCGGGCACCTCGACGGTCGGCGCGGGCGCCTCGATCACCGGTGGCGGCTCGACCAGGACACCGGTGGACAGATCGGACTCCGGTGCCTCGACCGGCGGGCCGGCGAGATCCTCCTCGGCCCGGGTGTCGACCTCGGTGCGCGGCAGTGGGGGCTCGGGCCGCCGCCGCAATCGCGGCACGACCAGCCCGACTGCGCCGACGATCAGCACACCGAGCAGGACCAGAGCGAGGACGAGATATTCGGCCATGCCGGAATCCTGTCAGATGCCGGGCGCGGCGTCCCAGCCACCGCACCCCGGCCGGTGCCAGGAACCGGCGGTAGGCTCGCCGCATGCCCGCCGCGCACCTCCTCATCGGCCCACTTCTGCGGCGAGTGGTGGACACCCGGGCGACCATCTGGGTGGAGACGGCGGCGCCCGCCGTGGTCACCGTCCACACCGCGGACGGCGCCACCGGCACCGCACCCACCTTCTCGGCGTACGACCACCACTACGCGCTCGTGGTGGTGCAGGGGCTCACCCCGGACAGCGCGACCACGTACGAGGTGCTGGTCGACGACGAGGTGGTCTGGCCGGTGCCGGGCAGCGGCTTCCCGCCGAGTGTGATCCGCACCCGGGCGGCCGACGACCGGGACCAGCCCGTGAGTCTGCTCTTCGGCTCGTGTCGGGAGACCACCCAGCACGCCACCACCCGCAAGCTCCCGCCGGACGCGCTGGACGCGTACGCCCGGCGGTTGATGGCCGATCCCGAGGCGACCGCGCTGCCGGATCTGCTGGTGCTGCTCGGCGACCAGGTCTACGCCGACGTCACCTCGCCGACGGTGCGCCGGCTGCTGCGTCGGCGCCGGCGGCGTCCGAAGGGCGCGCCGGCCGACCAGGTGGTGAGCTTCGACGAGTACACCAAGCTCTACCTGGAGTCCTGGCGGGATCCGGAGATCCGCTGGCTGCTCTCCACCGTGCCGAGCGTGATGATCTTCGACGACCACGAGATCATCGACGACTGGAACACCTCGGCGTCCTGGCGGGCCGAGGTCCGCGAGCAGCCGTGGTGGTCCGAGCGGATCGGGAGCGGGCTCGCCTCCTACTGGGTCTACCAGCACCTGGGCAACCTCTCCCCGGACGACATCGCCGCCGACCCGGTGTTCGCGAAGGTCGCCGCCGCGGAGGACGCCACAGGCGTGCTGCGCGAGTTCGGGCACCGGGTCGACCAGGAGTCCGACCTGGCGCACGACACCGAGCGCTGGCGCGCGGTGCAGTACCAGTGGAGTTACGCGCTGGACCTGGGCCGGACCCGGCTGGTGATGCTGGACAACCGGTGCAGCCGGGTGCTCGACCGGGGCGCCCGGGCGATGCTGCCGCCGGGTGAGTGGGCCTGGTTCCTCGACCAGGCCCACGGGGTCTACGACCACCTGGTGGTCGGCGCGTCGCTGCCCTGGCTGCTGCCGCAGGGCATCCACCATGTCGAGGCGTGGAACGAGAAGCTCGCCGACTCGCGCCGGCCCTGGGTGGCGCGCGGGGCGGAGAAGCTGCGCCGGGCATTGGACCTGGAGCACTGGGCTGCCTTCCGGCGCTCCTTCGAGGCGCTCGCGGAGACCTTCGCCCGGATCGGCACCGGCACCCCGAGCCGGTCCGGCGCACGGGTCGGCGCCGGCCCGGCGTACGCCCCGCCGGCGTCGATCAGCGTGCTGTCCGGGGACGTGCACCACTCGTACGTGGCCCGGGCCCGGTTCGCCGACCCGGCGGTGGTCACTCCGGTGCACCAGCTCACCTGCTCGCCGATCCACAATCAGGTGCCGGCCGGCATCCGTCCGTTGATGCGGCTGGGCTGGTCGGCCGGCCCGGCGGGGGCGACTAGGGCGTTGGCCCGCTCGGCCGGTGTCCGCCGCCCGGGGGTGCGCTGGCGCAAGTTGGCCGGCCCGTACTTCGGCAACGCGGTGGCCACCCTGACCCATCGGGGGCGCGCGGCCGAGGTGACCATCGAGGGCACCACGAAGGACGGGCGGCTACGCCCGGTGATGCGCCACCGGCTCTCCGGCGACGGCTGAGCTGACCCCGCCGTAGTCTCTACGCCGTGGACGACGAGCGCCTGCCGGAGCCGATCCGGGCGGTCGAGCACGAACTGACGGCCCTGCTGCGCCGTGGCCGGGCGGTCTCGTGGGAGATCGCCCGGGAGGTGCACCCGAACCTCGAACCGAACACCTACGGTCTGCTGCTCTGGCTGCGCCGGAGTGGCTCGATCCGGTTGACCGAGTTGGCGGGACGGCTCGGGGTGGGCAAGGGGACGCTGAGCCGGCAGATCAACGGGCTGGAAGCGCTCGGCCTGGTCAACCGCGACCCCGACCCCAGCGACCGGCGGGCCGCGCAGATCAGCCTCACCGAGGAGGGGCAGCGCCGGTTCGACGTCGCCCGGTCCGCCCGGCTGGGCGAGTTCCTGCGCGCCCTGGACGGCTGGCCGGCCCGGGACGTCGAGGAGTTCGCCCGGCTGCTCGGCCGGTTCAACGACTCCTGGATCTGACCGGCGACGGCCGGGAATGCCGGCGCGGTCCGACAAGTTGTTGCTTTGGGCAACCAACCCCTACGGTTGCTTCGGGGGCGGCCGTCGCTTCACCGGCCCCCGCCCTCCACCTCGACTCCACCCGGAGGCAGCAACGATGAGCCAGGCGACAGCGCCCACCCGGGCGACCGGCGTCGACATGACCCACCGGCAGATCCTGGAGGCCCTCTCCGGTCTCCTGCTGGGCATGTTCGTCGCGATCCTCTCCTCCACGGTCGTCTCGAACGCGCTGCCGCGGATCATCACCGAGCTGCACGGCGGCCAGTCCGCGTACACCTGGGTGGTCACCTCGGCCCTGCTCGCGACCACCGCGACCACCCCCATCTGGGGCAAGCTCGCCGACCTGACCAGCAAGAAGCTCCTGGTCCAGCTCTCCCTGGGGATCTACGTGCTGGGCTCGGTGCTGGCCGGCGCCGCGCAGGGCACCAGTGAGCTGATCGCCTGCCGGGTGCTCCAGGGCATCGGCGCCGGCGGCCTCACCGCGCTGGCCCAGGTGATCATGGCGACCATGATCGCGCCGCGCGAGCGGGGCCGCTACAGCGGCTACCTCGGCGCCGTGTTGGCCGTCGGCACCATCGGCGGCCCGCTGATCGGTGGCGTGATCGTCGACACCTCGTGGCTGGGCTGGCGCTGGTGCTTCTACGTCGGCGTGCCGTTCGCCATCGCCGCGCTGGTCGTGCTCCAGAAGACCCTGCACCTGCCGGTGGTGAAGCGGAAGGCGCAGATCGACTGGTGGGGCGCCACGCTGATCACCGCAGCCGTCTCGTTGCTGCTGATCTGGGTCTCGCTCGCCGGTAACCAGTTCGACTGGATCTCCTGGCAGTCCGCCGTCATGGTGATCGGCGCACTGGTGCTCGGCGCGCTGGCGATCCGGGTGGAGACCCGGGCCGCCGAGCCGATGATCCCGCCGCGCCTGTTCCGCAACCGCACCATCACCCTGGCCGTCGTCGCGAGCATCGCGGTCGGCGTGGGCATGTTCGGCGCCTCGGTCTTCCTCGGCCAGTACTTTCAGATCAGCCGCGGCCAGAGCCCGACGATGTCCGGCCTCATGACCCTGCCGATGATCCTCGGCCTACTGGTCGCCTCGACGCTCAGCGGTCGGATCATCACCAAGACCGGCCGCTGGAAGCGGTTCCTGGTGATCGGGACGGCGCTGCTCACGGCCGGCTTCGCGCTGATGGGCACGCTCCGGGCCGACACGAGCTTCACCCTGCTCGGCATCTACATGGCGCTGGTCGGCATCGGCCTCGGCATGACCATGCAGAACCTGGTCCTCGCCGTGCAGAACACCGTCGGCACGCACGAGCTCGGCGCGGCCAGCTCGATGGTGGCGCTCTTCCGCAGCCTGGGCGGCGCGATCGGCGTCTCCGCGCTCGGCGCGGTGCTCGGCCACAAGGTCACGGGCTACACGTCCGAGGGCCTGGCCCGGCTCGGCATCTCCGCGTCCAGCTCGGGCGGCGGTGGCGTCCTTCCCGACGTGCACACCCTGCCCGGACCGATCCGGGCAGTGGTGGAGAGCGCGTACGGCCACGGCGCCGGCGACATCTTCCTGGCCGCCGCCCCCTTCGCGCTGATCGCGCTGATCGCTGTGAGCTTCATCAAGGAGGTGCCGCTGCGGCAGCACGCCGGCTCCCCGGTCGGCGCCGAAGTCGAGCAAGAATCAACCATCGGGGCGGGCGCTGGTGCCGCCGTCGTCCGTACCGGCGAGCAGAGGTGAGGTAGGCAGCCATGAGCGTGGGAGCACCTGACCGCGAGGAGTACGGTCCCCGGACCCGCCCACTGCCCTTCGAACGAGGCACGGACGGGCCCCGGGTGATCATGGTGGGCGTGGACGGCACCCGCACCTCCGAGCGGGCCGGCTCCTACGCTGCCGGCCTGGCCCGCCGACAGGGCGCCGCCCTGGTGGTGCTGTTCGTCAGCTCGGCGAGCGGACTGACCGCCCTGGTGCCGGGGATGGACGCGGGCGCGGTGCAGCGCACCCACGACGAGCTGGCCGACGAACTGCGCCGGGAATGCCGGCGCGGCGCCGAGGAGCTCGGCCTGTCGGTGACCTTTCTGTGCCGGCGCGGCGACGCGTACGGCGAACTGTGCGCGGCGGCCGACGAGTTCCAGGCCGACATGGTGGTGGTCGGCGCTTCTGAGCAGGCCGGTCATCGGCTGGTCGGCTCGGTCGCCACCCGCCTGGTCCGCACCGGCCGCTGGCCCGTCGTCGTGGTGCCCTAGACGCGAAGGAAGGGCACCTTCTTAACGCCTGGGGTTGTACAGGGGCCCCTTTTTAACGCGCCGGCGGTAATGCGCTGGCCGTTTGTCGGAGGGGACCGCCAGGATGGCCCGATGACCTGGAGAGCACCTGAAATCGACCGCAAGCCCGAGCCCTACCTCGGTGACGAGCGCACCATGCTCGACGGCTGGCTCGACTACCAACGCGAGACCCTGCTGCTCAAGTGCGCCGGGCTCACCGCCGAGCAACTGAAGATCCCGAGCGTGGAGCCCTCCGGGCTCACCCTGCTCGGCCTGGTCCGGCACCTGGCAATGGTGGAACGCTGGTGGTTCCGGGTTCGCGCCGCCGGCGAGGACCTGGGCGACCTCTACTGCACGGAGGACAGCCCCGACGGCGACCTGGACGACGTCGCCGACGCCGACGCCGAGCGCGATTTCGCCGTCTATGCTGCCGAAGTCACGGCGGCCCGAGCGGCTGTGGCCGGACTCTCCCTGGACCACACCTTCGTGCGCCGCCGCCGCGACGGCAGTGCCGACGAGATGAACGTGCGCTGGGCCTACGTGCACATGATCGAGGAGTACGCCCGGCACAACGGCCACGCCGACCTGATTCGGGAACGCATCGACGGCGTCACCGGCGACTGACCGGATTGATCGACCGCAAATCGGCGATGTGGCGGCATCAGATCGGCCGGATGCCGCCAGATCGGCGATACGGCGACGGAGGCCGGCTCAATAGTTCAGCGCTGCCCGCAGGTAGCGCAGGTCGGCGTGGCCGCCCCAGCGGTGCGCCGACAGCCCGGCGGCCCGGGCGCCCCGGATGGCCCAGTCCTCGTCGTCGACGAAGAGCACCCGGGCCGGCGGGGTGGCCAGTGCCGCGCAGGCGGCCTGGAAGTACTCCGGGGCCGGCTTGTGCACCCCGAGCGTCGACGAGTTCACCACCACGTCCAGCTCGCCGGTCAGGCCGAGCGTGGCCAGGTCGGCGTCGAGCAGGTCGGTGGCGTTGGTGGCCAGGCCGACCTTGATCCCGGCGGCGCGTACCTCCCGGACGAAGTCGAGCACCTCGGTGTCCACCTCGCCCCGGTAGCGCTGCCACTGCTCCACCGCCGCCCGGGCCCGGTCCACGCCGCCGGCCGGCTGGGCCAGCGCGTCCGCCACGCTTCCCACCCAGTCGGCGTGGCTGACCTGGCCGGTGAGCACGGGCTGGAGCCGGCCCCACTGCATGGCGATCTCGGTGAGCACACCGTCGGCGAGGCCGTACTCCCGCTCCACCCCGGCGGCCACCGCCGGGTCGAACCGGCGCAGTACGCCGTCCAGATCCAGCAGGAGCGCCGTCGCGCGTTCCCGAGCCACTACCCGTTCTCCTCGCCGCGGCCGCGCCGCTGGTCGTCCTCGTCGGCCCGGTTGAGCCGTTGACTGATCACCTGGGTGACCCCGCTGCGCATGGTCACTCCGTAGAGCGCGTCGGCGATCTCCATCGTCCGCTTCTGGTGCGTGATGACGATCAACTGGCTCTTCTCCCGCAACTGTGCCAGCAACGTGATCAGCCGGCCCAGGTTCACGTCGTCCAGGGCCGCCTCCACCTCGTCCATGATGTAGAACGGGCTCGGCCGGGCGCGGAAGATCGCCACCAACATGGCCACCGCGGTCAGCGACCGCTCGCCACCGGAGAGCAGGGACAGCCGTTTGATCTTCTTGCCCGGCGGGCGGGCCTCCACCTCGACGCCGGTGGTGAGCAGGTCCTCCGGGTCGGTGAGGATCAGCCGGCCCTCGCCGCCGGGGAAGAGCACGGTGAACACCTGCTCAAACTCGCGCGCGGTGTCCTCGAACGCGCTGGCGAAGACCTCCAGGATCCGCTCGTCCACGTCCTTGACCACGGTGAGCAGGTCCCGCCGGGTGGCCTTGAGGTCCTCCAACTGCTCGGAGAGGAACTTGAAGCGCTCCTCCAGCGCGGCGAACTCCTCCAGCGCGAGCGGGTTGACCTTGCCGAGCAGGGCCAGTTCGCGTTCCGCCTTGGCGGCCCGCTTCTCCTGCACCGGCCGCTCGTAGCGGACCGGCTCGGGCACCGGCAGCCCGTCCCGTTCGGCCGCCGCGACGTCGGCCTGGGTGGGCGGGACCGGCTGGGTGGGCCCGTACTCGGCGACCAGGGTCTCCACGTCCAGCCCGAAGTCCTCGGCCGCCTTCGCCTCCAGCTGCTCGATCCGCAGCCGCTGCTCGGCGCGGGCCACCTCGTCGCGGTGCACCTGACTGGTCAGCCGCTCCAGCTCGGCGCCCAACCGCTTGGCGGCCCCGCGTACCTCCTGGAGTTCCGCCTCGCGGGCGGCGCGTTCCCGGGCGACCGCGTCGCGGTGCTCCTGTGCGGCGGCGATCGAGGTGGTGAGCCGGGTGAGCGCCTCCCGGGCGCCGCCGGCGACGGCCCGGGCGATGCCCGCGCCCCGGGTGCGGGCGGCCCGCCGGGCCGCGGCGCGTTCCCGGGCGGCCCGCTCCGCGGATGCCTGCCGGGCCAGCGAGTCGGCCCGGCCGGCGATCGAGGAGACGCGCTCCTCGGCGGTACGCACGGCGAGCCGGACCTCCATCTCGTTCTGCCGGGCCTGCGGCACCATCGCGGCGAGCTGGTCCCGCTCCTCGGTGGAGGGCTCGGCGTCGACCGGGGTCTCCTCGGCCAGCCGCAGCCGCTCCTCCAGCTCGGCGAGCGCGGTGAGGTCCCGCTGCCGGGCGGCCTCGGCGCGGGCCCGGGACTCGCCGAGGCGGTCGGTCTCCGCCTTCGCCGAGCGGGCCGCCGCGCCCAGCTCGGCCAGTCTGCGGGCGGCGGCGTTGCGGTGGCTCTCCGCCTCGCGCTTCTCGGCGGCGGCGTGCTGCACGGCCTCCTTGGCGGCGGCCACCTCGGCGCGTGCCTCGACGAGTTGCTCGCGCAGCTCCGCACCGGTCTGCTCGGCGGCGAGCCGGTTGCCGCGAGCCTCCTCGACGGCTGCCTGCACCTCGATGTAGCTGGGCGCCTTGGCGGACCCGCCGGCCGCCGCGTACGCCCCGACGACGTCCCCGTCGGGGGTGACCGCGCGCAGCTCCGGATTGCCGGCGACCAGGTCGGCCGCGGCGGCCAGGTCGTCGACGAGCACCACGTCGCGCAGCGCCCGGTGCACCGCTGGGCGCAACTCGGCGGCGCATTCCACCAGGTCGGGAGCCCATCGGGCGCCGTCGGGCACCTTTGGACGCAGCGCGTCGGCGGAACCGGTCATGCCCGGACCGGCCGGGCTGCCCACCAGCAGGCCGGCCCGACCGGCGTCGGAGATCTTGAGCAGCCGCATCGCCTCAACGGCCTCGTCCACCCCGCTGACCGCGACCGCGTCGGCGAGGCCGCCGAGCGCGGCGGCCAGCGCGGCCTCGTGCCCCGGGGCGACGGTCAGCAGCCCGGCGAGGCTGCCGAGCAGGCCGGGTACGTCGCCGGCTCGGGCGAGCAGCGCGCCCGCGCCGTCCTTGCGTCGCAGGCCCAGGGAGAGTGCCTCCTCTCGGGCCTTCCAGGTGGCCGCGTCCTTCTCCGCCGCCCGCTCGGCGTCGGCCAGCGACCGGAGGGTGGCCTGCGCCCGCTCCTGCCCGGCGACCGCCTCGGCGTGCCGGGCGTCCAGGTCGGCGTTGTCCCGGTCCGCCTCGGTGGACTGTGCGGAGACAGCGTCCAGGTCGGCCTGCGCGGCCTCGGCGCGACCCATGGCGTCCGCGTGCGCGACGGCGAGCCGTTCGATCTCCTCGCCGGCGCTGGTGGTCCGGGCCCGGGCCGAGTTGACCTGGCCGGTGAGCCGGGCCATCCCCTCGCGCCGGTCGGCGATGGCCTTGGCGGCGGCGACCAGCTCCCGTTCGGCGGCGGCGAGCTGACGTTCCAGCTCCTGGCGGTGCTCCACCGCCTCGGCCAGCCGGATCTGGTCGTCGGTGAGCGCCGCGCGCAGCTCCTCCTCCTGCTCGCGGACCCGCTCGGCCTCGGCCTCCAGCTGGTCCGGGTCCCGGCCGGTCCGCTCGTCGTCGCTGGTGGCGCTGAGGTGCCGCAGCCGTTCGCGGGCGAGCTGTTCGATCGACCGGAAGCGTTCCTGCAGGGCGGAGAGCTTGTACCAGGTGTCCTGGGCCGCGGCGAGCAATGGAGCGTCCTCGGCCAGCGCGGCCTCCAGCTCACCGAGCCGGCCCTGCACCTCGGCGTGCTCGGCCTCGACCTGCTCGCGGCGCTCCCGCAGGGCGGTCTCGTCGGCGATCTCCCGGTCGAGGGTGGTCCGCAGGGTGGCCAGGTCGTCGGCGAGCAGCCGCAGCCGGGCGTCCCGCAGGTTGGCCTGGATGGCGGCGGCCCGCCGGGCCACCTCCGCCTGCCGGCCCAGCGGCTTGAGTTGGCGGCGCAGCTCGGCGGTGAGGTCGGTAACCCGGTTGAGATTCACCTGCATCGCGTCGAGCTTGCGCAGCGCCTTTTCCTTGCGCTTGCGGTGCTTGAGGACGCCGGCCGCCTCCTCGATGAACGCCCGGCGATCCTCCGGCTTGGCGTGCAGCATGCCGTCGAGACGGCCCTGGCCGACGATGATGTGCATCTCCCGGCCGATGCCGGAGTCGGAGAGCAGCTCCTGGATGTCCAGCAACCGGCACGAGTTGCCGTTGATCTCGTACTCGCTCTCGCCGGAGCGGAACATCCGGCGGGTGATGGAGACCTCGGTGTACTCGATCGGCAGCGCGCCGTCGGTGTTGTCGATGGTGAGGGTGACCTCGGCGCGACCCAGCGGCGCCCGGCCGGCGGTGCCGGCGAAGATGACGTCCTCCATCTTGCCGCCGCGCAGCGCCTTGGCGCCCTGCTCGCCGAGCACCCAGGCGATGGCGTCGACGACGTTGGACTTGCCGGAGCCGTTCGGGCCCACCACGCAGGTGATCCCGGGCTCCAGCTTCAACGTCGTGGCGGAAGCGAAGGACTTGAAGCCCTTCACCGTCAGGCTCTTGAGATACACCTTCTCGATCCTCGTCCGGTGGCCGCCGTACCGTCGCCGGCTACGCGGACCTGGTGAACCCGCAGACTAACCCGGTGGCGGGAGCGGTCGGGCACGCGACCCGCCCCGAAGCGCGCCGGTCGAGAGCGCGGGGACGCGAGCGCGAGCCGCCGGCGCTGTTGTTCGGGAAGCGGGGAGAAAGACAAACAGCGTTCATGATCAGTACGCCGACCGACGCGTTTGCGGAAACGACTGGCGCGGTTCCGGCGCGCCTCGGCACAAGATCATAAATCGTCGGCCGGGAAAGGTGCCGGACAGCGTTGCGCGCCGGCACAGAGGTGTCGGCGCGCATTTTTGCGGTGGTGCGATTCAGTTTTCCGACCCCGAAGATCAGGTCAGCGCCGGCTCGGCCAGACGAAGCAGGTCGTCCGCCTCCGCCGCAGCCGCCGCGAGCCGATCGTTGTCGGCGCGCAGACGCGTAATCTCGAACTCCAGTGCCTGAACCCTGGCACGCAGTCGGGTGACCTCGTCGAGCAGACGCCGGTCGGGCGCTGCGCCTACGTGGCCGTAGAGGGCCTTCGCCATGCTGACTCCTTGATATGCGCTGCCGGAAAGGCCGGCCAACGCGCGCCCATTTATACGCGACTGTCATTCCAGCTGTATCTGGGCATGACCGGGCGCGACTGGCGACACCTATATATTGAGCCGCAAACCCCTCCTTCGTCAAGTTCTCGCAGGCCGTAGATCATCTCTACGTCGACCTGTCCACTTGTCGGGGGGCTGCCTCAAGGCACGGACACTCTCTGTCCGGACACCTTTACTGTACGCCCGAATTCCGGGAAGTCCGCACCTTGGCGTCCGACTTCCCCTTAACTCTTCCTTAGCCACGTTGCCGCAGGTAGTGGGCGAGTCGTAGCGTCACCCCGGCCCGCAACCGACCCCGTGGAGGCAGTGCGTGTACGGCTGGACCGACCCGATGGACCCGAACGGCGCCCCCCGGCGCGCCGAGCGGCCGACCGACGAGCCGGACTGGCTGAGGGACCGCCCGGAACCCCGCTCGGCCTACCTGTTCGGTGACGGCGACCCCGACCAGCCCGGTGACGAGTGGCACCGCGCGCAACCCACCGCCCGTTGGCAACCGGAACCGGCGGCTTCCGCCGGGCCCGCCGACGACCCCACCGCCGCCTGGCCCGCGTACGAGCCCGCCTACCGGCAGGACGAGGAGGCGACCGGCGACTGGCGCGGCAACACCCCCGCCGAGGAGAACACGGGCGGCTGGCCGACCGACACGACCGGTCCGGGCCGTTCCAGCGAGGGCCGGCACCGCTCCCAGCGGCGCTGGCGCCGCCCCCTGGTGATCGGCGGCGCGGCCGCGGCGGCCACCCTCGTCGTGAGCCTCGGCGTCGGCGCGCTCGCCCTGCCCGGCGGCAACGACGCGGCCACCGAGCCGACCGCCGTCGACGACACCCTCGCCGCCGCCCCGGCGGTGCCGACCGAGGAACCACTGGGCGACACCCTGGTCGCACCCTCCCCGTCCACCGCGCCCAGCTCGGCCCGGCCGAGCCCGACGCCGAGCAAGGTCGTCAAGCCCAGCCCGGCGTCGTCGCGCGCCACCGCAGCCTCGCGGCGCAGCACTCCGCGCACCAGCGCGCCGAGCAGCACCAGCGGCAGCGGCAGCGGATCCGGCGGCAGCGGCACCGTCAGCGCCCAGGCCCGCGAGGTGGTGGACCTGGTCAACGCCGAACGGGCCAAGGCCGGCTGCAAGGCACTGAGCATCGACGACAAGCTGATGACGGCCGCCCAGCGGCACAGCCAGGATCAGGCCGATCACCAGAACATGTCGCACACCGGCAGCGACGGCAGCAACGCCGGCGTCCGGCTGGACCGGGTGGGCTACGCCTGGCGCACCTACGGCGAGAACGTGGCATGGAACCAGAAGACCCCGGCCGCCGTGATGGATGCCTGGATGAACAGCTCCGGCCACCGGGCGAACATCCTGAACTGCGCGTTCACCGAGATCGGCGTCGGCATCGCCAACAGCAACGGGCCGTACTGGACGCAGGTCTTCGCGGCACCGCGCTGACCGCGCGTCGTCCCCGCCCCCGCGCTCGTTTGACCCGGTGAGGTACGCCGGGCCGGAGCGTGGGGGCGGCGGCGTACCGGTGAGGGCGGCGACGGGCCGCCCGGGACCCGGGAGCTGCCGATGCGGATCCGGCCGCGGCGACGCGCCGTCGTATGCCCGCTGCGCCGAATCGCGTCGGCCTGCGCCGTCCTCGTCCTGGTGGTCCCGGCGTACGGCTGCCGGGCCGAGTTCACCCCGCCCGGCGCGCCCACCCCCTGGCCGAGCGAGCAGGCGCGGCAGTGGCAGTGGCAGTGGCAACTGCACGGCACGCTCGACCCGGCGGTGGACGCCGACGTCTTCCTGCTCGACCCGGTGGCCACCACCGCCGCCCAGACCGCCGAGCTGCGCTCCCGGAACCGCCGGTTGATCTGCCAGGTGCACATCGGCTCGGTCCGCGCGGACGACCCGGACGCCAGCCGGCTCCCGGCCGCCGTACAGGGCTCCACCGGCCGCCGACCCGGGAGCCGGTGGCTGGACGTCCGGCGGTGGGACGACCTCGAACCGGTGCTGGCCGACCGGTTCCGGCTCTGCCGGGGCAAGGGCTTCGGCGCGGTGGCTCTGGCCGACGCCGACGGGTACGCCCAACCCAGCGGCTTCCCGCTCGACTTCGACGACCAACTGCTGTTCAACCGCCGGCTGGCCCGGCTGGCCCGATCGCTGGACCTGTCCCCCGGTCTGGTCAACGACGTGCCGCAGGTCGCCGCGCTGGCCCCGGACTTCGACTTCGCCGTCAACGAGGAGTGCGTCCGGCTGGACCAGTGCGCCAAGCTGCTGCCCTTCGCCGACGCCGACAAACCGGTCTTCCACGTCGAATACACCGGCTCGACCGACGACTTCTGCGTCACCACCGTCGGCTACGGCTTCGCATCCATCCGCAAGCAGCGGACGCTGAACGTCTGGCGGCAACCCTGCCCCCTCCCCTGACCCCCTCACCGCCCCGCGCCCGCCACGCGCCCGCGGCGCGCCCGCCGCGCGCCTGCCGCGCGCCTCCCGTCCGCGTCGATCTAGGGCGCGTTTCATAATCCAGTCAGAGCCACTCGTTGATGATGGCGATGGTCAGGACGGCCTGGAAGCGGACGGCCAACTTGTCGTAACGGGTGGCGACGCCGCGGTGGCGTTTGAGGCGGTTGATGCCGCACTCGACGGCGTGGCGTTGCCGGTAGTTGACCGGGTCGAACCCGGGCGGGCGGCCACCCTTTGATCCTCGGGCTTTGCGGTGGGCGTCCTGGTCGGTTTTGCTCGGGATGCAGGCCTTGATACCGCGGGAACGTAGATGGGCCCGGTTGCCCTTCGAGGTGTAGGCCTTGTCGGCGAGGACCAGGTCCGGGCGGGTGCGGGGATGCCCACCGCCGATCCGGGCGACGCGGATCTTGCGCAGGACGGGGATGAACTGTGGGCTGTCCCCGCGTTGGCCTGCGGTCAGGGTCAGGGCCAGGACTTTCTGGCCTTGCTCGCAGGCGAGGTGGGTCTTGGTGGTCAGCCCGCCGCGGGAGCGACCCAGGGCGTGATCGGCGGGTTCGTCGTGCACGCCGCCGGGTGGTTCTTTCTGCAGGTGCCCGTCGTGGCGGGCGCCGGCGGCGTGCTGATGGGCGCGGCTGGTCGTCGAGTCGATGCTGACGTCCCAGTCGATGCGGCCGGCCGCGTCCGCCACGGCCTGCAACGCGGCCAGGATTCGCTCCCAGGTGCCGTCACGTTGCCAGCGGCGGAACAGGCCGTAGATGGTGGGCCAGGGCGCGTACTCGGCCGGGACGTCTCGCCATGGCGATCCGATCCGGATCCGCCAACGGATTCCGTCGATGAGCTGCCGTCTTGTCCATTTCGGCGGACGTCCTCTGGTCGAGCGCGCAGGCAGCAGCGGGGCGAGGGCCGCCCATTGCGCATCGGTCAGGTCGTGCCGCCTCGTCACCGCTAGGGTGGCCACGAGGTCTCCGGTGCATGGTGCTTCTTGGTCGTCGTACCAAGTACCGGAGACCTCTTCAGTATCGATCACCGCCACGCCGTGACCTCACCCGGCGCACCCCGATTTATGAAACGCGCCCTAGGGGAAATCGCTGTGAACGGAGATCCACAAGCGACGATTCTCCCTAGATCGACGCGGATGGTGGGGGCGGCGGGGCGGTGGGGGCGGTGGGGGGGACGGTTAGGGCACCGGTACCAGCTCCGGGGTGGGGGCCGGTGGTTCGGTGGGGGTGGGCGCCGAACGCGGGCGCAGGAAGCGTGGGGCCCACCAGTTGGCGTCGCCGAGCATGGTCATCAGCGCCGGCAGCACCACACCCCGGATGATCGTGGCGTCCAGCAGGATCGCCGCCGCCAAGCCGATGCCGAGCTGCTTCATGTCGATCGTGCTCAGCGTCGCGAAGATCGAGAACACCCCGACCATCACGACCGCCGCACTGGTCACCACGCCGGCCGAGGACGTGATCCCGTACGCCACCGCGTCCCGGTTGGACATGCCGGCCCGGACCCCCTCGCGGATCCGGCTGACCACGAAGACGTGGTAGTCCATGGAGAGGCCGAAGAGCACCACGAAGAGGAACAGCGGCAGCCAGGACACGATCGCGCCCATCGAGGTGAAGCCGAGCGGCCCCGCCGCCCAGTCGCCCTGGAAGACCAGCACCAGCAGGCCGTACGCGGCGCCGGCGGAGAGCAGGTTCAGCGCGATCGCGCTGGCCGCCACCACCACCGACCGGAAGGTGAGCACCATGACCAGGAAGGTGAGCACCAGGACGAAGCCCATCACCAGCGGCAACTTGTCGCGGATGTGCTGTGCGTAGTCCTCGCTGTCGGCCACGCTGCCGCCGACCGCGTACTCGATGCCGGGGATGCCCCGCAGCTCGGCCGGGACCAGGTCGTCGCGCAGCTTCTCCAGCGACCGCACCGACCGGTCGTCGCGGCTGGCGTACGGGGTGGCCACGTCCAGCACCGAGACCCGCCGGTCGGCGGACACCTCGATTTTCGGGCCGTCGGCTTCGGTGGGGGCGAACAGCGGGTCGCCGGAAGCCTGGGTGGCCAGGTCGGTGAGCGCCGCGCGGACCCGGTCGGCCTGCTCGGCCGGCGCCCGGACGGCCACCACGTGGTTGGTGCCGGTGCTCGGGAAGGCGGCGGTGAGGCGGTCGTACGCCTGCATCGCCGGGGTGGTGCGCGGCAGGTCCTCCATGCCGGGGAACTTCAGCTTCATGCCGAGCGCCGGCGCGGCGAGCGCGAGCAGCAACCCGACCGAGATGACCAGGGTCGGCACCGGGGCGCGCAGCGCGGGCCGGAGGACCGCCGGCCAGAGCCGGGGCGGGCGGGGCTGGCCGTGCCGGCCGGCGCGTGGCGCGGTCAGTCGCCAGAGCAGCGGCACCCGGGGCCGGTCGACCCAACGACCGAGCTTGGCGAGCAGGGCGGGCAGCACGGTCAGCGAGCCGACCACCGCGACCGCGACGACCAGGATCGAGCCGACGGCCAGCGAGGAGAAGACCACGTCACCAGCGAGCAGCAGTCCGGCCATCGAGATGATCACCGCGAAGCCGGAGACCACCACGGCGTGCCCGGAGGTCTCCGCCGCGATCTCCACCGCGTCCAGCCCGGAGCGACCCTTGGCGCGTTCCTCGCGCTCCCGACGGACGTAGAACAGTGAGTAGTCGACCCCGACCGCCATGCCGATCAGCAGGATCACCGGGGCCGTGGTGTCGGTGGCCGGCACGAGGTGCGAGGCGAGGGTGGACAGACCCATCGCGGCGGCGACCGAGGAGAGCGCCAGCAGCACAGGCACGCTGGCCGCGATCAACGCGCCGAACGCGATGATCAGGATGGCCAGGGTGACCGGCAGGCTGAGCAGCTCGGCGCGCTTGAAGTCCTTGCCCAGGGTGTCGTCGAGGGCCTGCCCGATGGACGGCCCGCCGACCTGCTCGACGCGCAGCTGCGGATGCGCCTCCTGCACGGCGGCGGTGGCGTCGCGCAGTGGCTGCACCCGGTCCGACGCGGTGTCCGGGTCGCCGGACATGGTGATCGGCAGCAGCAGCGCCGACCCGTCCCGCGCGGTGATCGGCGGACCGATCTCGGCGACGCCGGTGACCGTGCGCAGCCGGGACGTCGCGTCGTCCGCCGCCGCCTTCGCCGCCGCCGCATCCAGCGCGCCGCCCCGGGAGGTGATCAGGACGTTGTCCACGGCCGGGTCGTCGAAGGCGCCGGCATCCACGATCAGGCTGGCGCGCCCCGCCTCGCCGATCGCCTGGTCGCTGCTGGTGGCCTCGTTGAGGCCGGCGGCGTTGCCGCCGAGGAAGCACACCGCCACGAACACGGCCCACAGCGCTATCGCCCGCCACGGGTGCTCGGCGCTCCACCGCGCCATCCGCACCGTCACCGGTCTTGTCCCCATCTCGGGTCCCCCTGTCACGTCAACCCCCTGTCAACGGTGCTGACGCTAGGGCCGTGACGAGGCGGTCACATCGGGGATCGACCCCGGCCGTCCCCGGAGCCCGTCCACAAAGGTCCGCGGGGCCGCCCGGGCGGTACGACGGGCATCAGCCCGCGATTCGGACAACCGCCCGGGTCCAGCCCGGAAAGGTCGGGCCCGACCCGCCGGCACCGGCCCCGAACCACCTCCGGGTCATCCCCGAAGGGAACCCCGGGGCCGGGGCTGGCAGCGTGGGCAGCTGTACGAGGACCGGTTCATGAACGCCTCCCGGCGGACCGGCGCGCCACACCGCCGGCACGGCTCACCCTCGCGGCCGTAGACGTTCAGCTCCCGGTCGAAGTAGCCGCTCTCACCGTTCACGTTGACGTAGAGGGCGTCGAAGCTGGTGCCACCCTCCTTGATCGCCTCAGCGAGCACGTCGCGGACGTGACCGAGCAGGCGCTGCGCCGCCGGGCCGGTCAACGCGTCGGTCGGACGGGTGCCGTGCAGCCCGGCGCGCCACAGCGCCTCGTCGGCGTAGATGTTGCCCACCCCGGAGATCAGGGTCTGGTCGAGCAGGGCTCGTTTCACCTCGGTGCGTCGGCGGCGCAGCGCGGCGACGAACGCCGCGTCGGAGAACTCCGGGTCCATCGGGTCACGGGCGATGTGCGCGATCTCCGCGGGCAGGTCGGCACCGCCCTCACTGACCGAGAGCCCACCGAACGTCCGCTGGTCGACGAAGCGCAGCTCCGGCCCGTCGTCGGCGAACCGGAACCGCACCCGCAGGTGGGTCTCGTCGGGCGTGCCGGGCGGCTGGAGCAGCAGCTGACCGGACATGCCGAGGTGCCCGATCACGGCGTCGCCGCTGTCCAGCGGCAACCACAGGTACTTGCCGCGGCGGCGGACGTCCAGCACGGTCCGGCCGGCGAGCACGTCGGCGAAGTGCACTCCGCCGGGGACGTGCCGGCGGACCGCACGGGGGTGGCGGACCTCCACCGAGGCGATCCGGCGGCCGATGACCCACTGGGCCAGCCCCTGCCGGACGGTCTCCACCTCGGGCAGCTCAGGCACGTCGTAGCCCCGTCCCTCGGTCACCGGCTGCGCCGGTCGCGTCAGCCCCGGTCGGCTCGACGGAGGCCCGGGTGCCGTTGCCGCCGGTCGAACGAGCGCCGTTGGCCTGGGCCTGCTCGGCAGGGGCCTGCTCGGCAGCGGCCTGCTCAGCAGCGGCCTGCTTCGCCGCGACGTCGGCCGGCATGGCCTGCGCGAGGTGGTCGGCCTGCTCGGTCTGGGCCGCCCGCTCGGCCCGTTCCATCGGCCCGACCGGCTCATCGCGGTCGGCCGATCCGTCCCGGCCGGTCCGCCCGTTCGCTCCAGCCTGGCCGTCCCGACCAGCCTGGTCGTCCTGGTCGTCCTCGTCGGCGAGCGTGCGCCAGGCCGCCTCGGCGGCGCGCTGCTCGGCCTCCTTCTTGCTGCGCCCCTCGGCGCCGCCGTACCGGTTGCCGGCCACCACCACCCAGGCGGTGAACGTCTTGAGGTGGTCCGGGCCGGTGCCCTCGATCCGGTATTCCGGCACGCCGAGCCCGAGCGCCGCGGTCAACTCCTGGAGGCTGGTCTTCCAGTCCAGGGCCGCGCCCCGGCCCGCCGACTCCGCCATCAGCGGGTCGAAGAGCCGGTGGATGACGATCCCGGCGGTGTCCAACCCGTACTGGAGATAGATCGCGCCGAGCAACGCCTCCAGGGTGTCGGCCAGGATGCTCGCCTTGTCCCGACCGCCGGTGGTCTCCTCGCCCTTGCCGAGCAGCAGGTACGCGCCGAGGCCGTCCGGTCCCAGGCCACGGGCCACGTCGGCGAGCGCGCGCATGTTGACCACGCTGGCCCGCAGCTTGGCCAGTTGCCCCTCGGGCAGGTCCGGGTGGTTGTGGAAGAGCGCCGTGGTGATCACCACGCCGAGCACCGAGTCGCCGAGGAACTCCAGCCGCTCGTTGGTGGGCAGGCCGCCGTTCTCGTACGCGTACGAACGGTGGGTCAGCGCGCGTTGCAGCAGGTCAGGGTCCAGGCTCACGCCGAACGCGGCTTCCAGGTGACCGACGGACGCCCGCCGCCGCTTGTCGTTGCTCATGATGTGCGTACCTCGGTGTCGGTGGAGCGGTCGGTGCGGTGCGTCGCGGCGTCGCCGTCGAGCAGCGCGGAGACCAGGTCGGTGGCGTGCCGCCGCCACAGGTGGGCGGCGAGGGCGATGCCGGAGGCGACGTCGGCGGCGCGAGCGGAGCCGTGGCAGACGACCACCGTCCCGGCTACGCCGAGCAGGGCGGCGGCGCGGGGAGCGCCACCGGCGACGGGCGGGCCGCCGGCCATGGCGTACGCGCCCTCGATCGCCTTGAGCAGCACGTTACCGGTGAAGCCGTCGGTGACCACCACATCGGCGCGCGCGCCGAAGGCCACGTCGTACCCCTCGACCAGCCCGACGTAGCGCGCCGCCGCGGGCAGCGGCTCGACGGCGAGCAGCGGATCGGTGGCCCGACGGACCCGGTCGCCCTTACCGGCCTCGGTGCCGACCGAGAGCAGGCCGACACGGGGCTCGGCGATCGAATGCGCCACGGCGGCGTACGCGGCGCCGAGCACGGCGTGCCGGGCGAGGGTGGCCGGGCGGGGCTCCAGCGAGCCGCCGACGTCGAGCAGCACGACCGGCCCGGCGACCCCGGGCAGGGTGGCGACGAGGGCGGGTTGCCGGATCTCGGGCCAGCGGCCGAGGCCGAGCACGGCAGCGGTGACTGTGGCACCGGTAGCGCCGGCGGAGACCAGGGCGTCGGCGGCCCCGTCGCGGACGGCGGTGACGGCGGCCCGCACTGTGCTCTCCGCGCGGGCGGCGTTGGGATGGTCGGCCATGCCGACGGCATCGCGGACCGGCCGCACCGTGATCCGGGCACGTTGGGCCGGATCGAGGGCAGCGATCAGCTCGTCGGCGACCTCGGCCGGGCCGACGAGAAGGAGATGCAGGTCAGGGTCGGTGCGCACGGCTCGCAGAGCGCCGTCAACCACGACGGCGGGAGCGTCGTCCCCGCCGAGGAGGTCAACGGCGATCCGCGCGGTGCCCGGCTCCACCGGAACGCCGACCGGAGTGGGCCGGCCGGCATCGGAGGGAGCCGGGGCACCGGGCGAATGCCAGGGTGCGCGCGCCGCCCGACCCGGGGTCGGGGGCGTCACTCGGCGTCCAGGTCAGACCTCGATGACCTGGCGGCCGTTGTAGGTGCCGCAGACGGAGCAGGCGGCGTGCGGCAGCTTCGGGGACTTGCACTGCGGGCACGCGACGGTCGCGACCACTGTCGCCTTCCAGTTCGCCCGGCGGGACCGGGTGTTGCTGCGCGACATCTTGCGCTTCGGGACGGCCACGGTTCTTACTCCTCTGTACGGGTCAGTTGCGACAGGCCCACCCAACGCGGGTCGATCTGCTGGTGACTGTGGTCGGCCGGCAGATCGTCCCAGTGCGTCCCGCATTCGGGGCACAGTCCTGGGCAGTCCTCCCGGCAGAGCGGGTTGGTCGGCAGCGTGAGCACCAACGCGTCCCGCAGCGCCGGCTCCAGGTCGATCAGATCGCCCTGCATCCGGCCCACCTCGTCCTCTTCGGTCGTGGCGTCCGTGGTGCTGTTCTCGTACGCGTACAGCTCCTGGATCGTCACGGCCATCGAGTCGTTGATCTCGCGCAGGCAGCGCCCGCACTCGCCCCGGACGGGACCGGTGATGGTCCCGGAGACGAGCACGCCCTCGGACACCGACTCCAGCCTCAGGTCGAGGTCGAGGTCCGCGCCCTCCGGAACGCCGATCAACTCCACACCGAGGTCCGCCGGTGCCGGCACGACCCGCTGGACCGTACGCAACGCGCCAGGCCGGCGCGGCAGGTCCCTCGTGTCGAGGACCAGCGGCGACCTGGGGTCGAGTGTCGATGGCGAGTGTTTGGGCATAGTCAGACTCCGGCCGGTGTGAGGCCGACAAAAAAGGTTACCTGGGCGACCGCCGGACCGTCGAACCGGGGGCGTCGCCCGCCTCAGAATGTCGGCTGGTGAGGTGCCGCTCAGAAGGGTAGCGGGCGTTCCGCCTCATCCCCACCGAAGGTGCCAATCTCCCGCAGCGCGTGCATCTTGTCGCGGCCACGCTCTATCGAGGCGAGCGCCCTGGTGAGGAACTGCTCGAAGTTGGCCAGCGCGGTGTCGACGTAGTCGTCGACCTCCTCACGCAGGCGCTGCGCCTCGGCCCGGGCCTCGGCGATGATCCGGGCCCCCTCGTGCTCGGCCGAGACAGTGATCTCGTTCACCGAGACGAGGCGGGCGTGTTCCGCCTCACCCTCGCTGATGATCCGGTCCGCCTCGCGCTTGCCGGCTTCCATGATCTTGTCGCGCTCGTCGAGCAGCGCGGCCGCGCGACGCAGGTCGGCGGGGAGTTCGGCGCGCATCTCGTCGAGGGCCGCGATCATCTCACCCCGGTCGACCATGCAGTTGTTGCGCGACATCGGGACGGAGCGGGCCTGCTCCACCATGGCGATCAGTTCGTCGATGCGATCGAGCGGGTCCACCGGTACCTCACTCCTGTCGTTCGTCGGCCGACCTCCATGATGCGGGCTACGGCCGGTTCCCCGCTCTGTCAATCATGTCGTGCCCGCCCCACACCTGCCCGATCCACCCCGACCCGGCGCGTCGCGGCATCGTCACACGACGCGAGGGCGCCGGAAAGGGCCCTGGCGATCCTGCACGCACCGGCCGACAACTGTCACAAAGGCCACGATTCAGGATCGCGACCGCGCCGAACGGTCAGGAGCGGGGGCCGAGGCGGGACTGGAGGGCTTCGCGGACCGGGTCGGGGACGTGGGCGGAGATGTCGCCGCCCCACTTGGCCACGTCCTTGACCAGACTGGAGGAGAGGAAGGAGTAGAGCGGATTGGTCGGCATGAACAGCGTCTCGACACCGGCCAGCCCGATGTTCATCTGGGCCATCTGCAACTCGTAGTCGAAGTCGCTGACCGCCCGCAGGCCCTTGATCAGCACGCTCGCCTGCTGGGCCCGGCAGAAGTCGACAAGCAGCCCGCGGAACGACTCGACCCGCACGTTGCCGTACGAGGCCGTCACCTCGCGGAGCATGTCGATCCGCTCATCGACGGTGAAGAGGCCACTCTTCGACTGGTTTATCAGCACGCCGACGATCACCTCGTCGAAGAGCCGGCTGGCCCGTCCGATGATGTCGAGGTGTCCGTTGGTGACCGGGTCGAACGAGCCGGGGCAGACCGCACGTCTCATGATCGGCGACCGTACCAAAGGGTGGTCTCGCCGTAACGGCGACTGCGCTCGGCCGTGATCCCGTCCACCCACTCGACCGGCCCGGTGCGGCTCGACCGCTCCACCACCACCAGCGCGTCGCTCGCCAGCCAGCCGCCGTCGACCAGCGTGGTCAGCAGCGCGGTGATCTCCGCGTCCGGCACCGCGTACGGCGGGTCGGCGAAGACCACGTCGTACGGCCCGCCGTCCGGGCCGGCGGCCAGCACGGTCGCCACCTTGCCGGTCACCAGGCGGACGGCGGGGCCGGCCCGCAGGGCCGCCACGTTCTCGCGGATCACCCGGGCCGCCCGAGGGTCGGACTCGACCAGCAGCACGTGCCGGGCGCCCCGGGAGAGCGCCTCCAGCCCGACCGCGCCGGAGCCGGCGTACAGATCGGCGAAGCGGGCGCCGTCGAGATCGGCCTCGGCCTGGACGGCGCTGAACAGCGCCTCCCGGACCCGGTCGGAGGTGGGTCGGGTGCCGGCGCCGGGGGGCGCGGCGATGCGCCGGCCGCCGAGCGTCCCGGCCACGATCCGGGTCACCGTCTCCTCCTGCTCATGGCCTCGACGCTACGCGAGCGGACGGGGGCGACGACCGACACCACCCGCATCGCGCCAGCAACCACTTGATCACGTTTCGTGTATCGATGATCTCAGATTGATAACATCAGTCTTAACGAATCCTGAGCGCTGTATCACGAGCGGCGATCTCGCTAGGGTCTGCCGGGTGCCGGCGGGAATCCGCCGGCCCACGGCTCGGGAATGCCACCCTCCATCCGGACGTGCAGTGACCGTCCACTGTCGTTCCCGGGCCACGCCCCTAACGCTTCAGCACTCCAGGAGTACCAGTGATCCGTCCGAAGTCTCCGTTCCGGCGTACCGCGGCCATCGCCGCTGGCGCGCTGCTCGGCATCGGCGCCATGACGACGTTCGCCGCGCCGGCGAGCGCCCACCACCCCGAGCCCTCCGGCACCTACTGCCTGGCCGCCGACGGCCAGGTAACGGTCACGTGGAAGGTCGGCAACAGCGAGGACATCGATGCCGAGATCACCTCGGTCAAGTCGACCGTTCCCGGCGACTTCAGCGATGGCGACCTGAAGGTCGGTGCCACCCTCCCGGCGAAGGGTGGGGACCTCCTCACCGCCACCCAGACCCACACCTTCACCGAGAAGAACCCGAAGATCGAGCTGACCGTCGAGGCGCGCTGGGAGCGTCCGAACCGGATCGTGACCGAGCACCGGACGGTGGAGGCCACCGAGGCCGGCACCTGCGCCGCGGAGCCCACCCCGACGCCGACCGCCACCCCGACGGAGTCGCCGAGCCCGACCCCGTCCCCCAGCACCGCGTCTCCGTCGCCGAGCCGGCCGCCGGCCGAGAGCCCGAGCCCGACGCCGACCGTCACCCCGGCGCCGGCCGAGCCGGTGGGCACCGTCGAGTCGACCTGCGACAGCCTCACCTTCACGATCGAGAACCCGGCCGACGGTAAGACGGTCGTCCTGACGCTGACCCCGAACAAGGGCGACGCCAAGACGCTGACCGTCGAGCCCGGCAAGACCGGCTCCGTCTCCTTCGACGCGACCGAGGGTCTCACCGTCACGCCGGCCGCCGACGGCCTCGACGACACCGAGCCGATCGCCTGGGAGAAGCCGGCCGAGTGCGACGAGGGTGAGGGTGGGGGCCTGCCGCTCACCGGCACGAACACCACCCTGATCGCTGGTGGCGCCGTCGTCCTGCTGGCCGCCGGTGCGGGCCTGTTCCTGGTCGCTCGCCGTCGCCGGCTCCGGTTCACCGTCTGAACCGAACCGCGCTGAACCCGAGGGCGCGTCGACCACCCGGTCGGCGCGCCCTCGGGCGTTTCACCCGCGTGCCACGCGCCTCGTGGCGGGTCGAGGCGTCAGCCCTTCTCCAGGTATTCCGCGCGGTCCTCGTCGACCAGGGCGGTGACCGACGCGGCCAGCGCCGGATGCCGGGTCAGCTCCGGGTCGTCCTCGACCAGGGCGATCGCCTCGGCGCGGGCGTCGCGGATCAGGTCGGCGTCGCGCAGCAGGGACAGCAGCCGCAGGTGTGAGCGGCGCCCGGACTGGGTGGCGCCCAGCACGTCGCCTTCACGCCGCTGCTCCAGATCCAGCTCGGCGAGCTTGAAGCCGTCGCCGGTCGAGGCGACCGCGTCCAGCCGCTCCCGGGCCGGCGACCCCTCGGCCGCCTCGCTGACCAGCAGGCAGAGCCCCGCCGCAGCGCCCCGGCCGACCCGACCGCGCAGCTGGTGCAGTTGGGAGACGCCGAAGCGGTCGGCGTCCAGCACGATCATCACTGTTGCGTTCGGCACGTCCACACCGACCTCGACCACGGTGGTGGCCACCAGCACGTCCAGGTCACCGGCGGCGAAGGAGCGCATCACCGCGTCCTTCTCGTCGGCCGGCAGCCGGCCGTGCAGCACCCCGATCCGCAGCCCGTGCAGTGGCCCCTCGGCCAGCAGCGGGGCCACCTCGGTCACCGCGAGCGGCGGCCGGCGGCCGTTGTCGTCCACCGGCGGCGGCTCCTCGTCGGAGGCAGGTCCCTCACCAATGCGCGGGCACACCACGTACGCCTGGTGGCCGTCGGCCACCTCCTCGCGCACCCGACGCCAGGCCCGGTCCAGGAAGGCCGGCTTCTCGGCGGCCGGCACCACGTGCGAGGCGATCGGCGAGCGCCCCCGGGGCAGCTGGGAGAGGGTGGAGACCTCCAGGTCGCCGTAGACGGTCATCGCCACAGTGCGCGGGATCGGGGTGGCCGTCATCACCAGCACGTGCGGCGGCTGCTCGGCCTTGGCCCGCAGCGCGTCGCGCTGCTCCACCCCGAAACGGTGCTGCTCGTCCACCACCACCAGGCCGAGGTCGTTGAAGTCCACACCCTCGTAGAGCAGCGCGTGGGTGCCGAGCACGATGCCGGCGGCGCCGCTGGCCACCTCAGCGAGCGCACGGCGGCGAGCGGCCGCGCCCAGCGAACCGGTGACCAGCTCCACCCGGGTGGCGTGCTCGGCGGAATCCAGTTCGCCGGCCCGCCCGAGCGGCCCGAGGAGGTCCAGCATGCCGCGGTGGTGCTGTGCGGCCAGCACCTCGGTGGGCGCCAGCAGCGCGGCCTGGCCGCCCGCGTCGACCACCTGGAGCATCGCCCGCAACGCCACCACCGTCTTGCCCGAGCCCACCTCGCCCTGCAACAACCGGTGCATCGGGTGCGGGGCGGCCAGGTCGGCGGCGATCTCCACGCCGACGTCGCGCTGGCCGGCGGTCAGCTCGTACGGCAGCCGTGCGTCGAAGGCGTCCAGCAGCCCACCGGAGCGCGCAGGGCGGGGTCGGGCCGGCCAGTCGGCAGCCCGGTGCTTGCGCTGCACCAGGGTCAGCTGGACGGCGAACGCCTCGTCCCACTTGAGCCGGTGCCGCGCCCGGTAGAGGTCCTCCTTGCTGCTCGGCCGGTGAATCTCCCGCAGCGCGGTGCCCAGCCCGACCAGGTTGCGGCTGGCCCGCACCGTGGCCGGCACCGGGTCCTCCGGCGGGGTGAAGGTGTCCAGCACCACCCGCACGCAGCGGGCGATCACCCAGGTCGGCACCGCCGCCGCGGCCGGGTAGACGGGGATCAGCGCGCCGGCGAACTCCTCGATCTCGTCGCTGACCGCCGCCTCGCCCTCGCCGCCCTCGCCGAGCAGGACGTACTCCGGGCCGTTGAGCTGGCGCTTGCCCCGGAACTCGGTGACCTTGCCGGCGAACAACCCCCACCGGCCCGGACGCAGCTCCCGCTCGCGCCACGCCTGGTTGCCGAAGAAGGTCAGCGTCAGCAACCCGCCGGAACCGTCACCGACGGTCACCTCCAGCAGGTTGCCCCGACGTTGGCGCATCGGGCGCACCGCGGTGCGCTGCACCTGGGCCAGCACGGTGACCTGCTCGCCGACGTCCAGCGAGCGGATGTCGGTGTGCTCGCCGCGCTCGTCGTAGCGGCGCGGGAAGTGGTAGACGAGGTCACCCGCGGTGTGCAGGTCGAGGTGGGCGGCCAGTGCCTTGGCCGTCTTGTCCCCGACCAGCTTCTTCAGCGGAGTGTCCACAGTGGCCGACTCGCTCATTCGACCCCCACCAGGAGCGGATAGTGCGGTTGGCCGCCCGGGAACGCCTGCACCTCGACGAACGGCCAGCGCCGCGCGACGTGCGCGCGGACGGCATCGGTGAGCCCGGCCGGCGCGTCCACGCCAGCCAGCAGGGTGACCAGCTCCCCGCCGCCGCCGAGCATCCGGTCGACAACGGCCGCGCAGGTGTCGGTCAGGTCGGCGCCGATGAGGTGCACCTCCCCCTCCACCAGCGCCAGCACGTCCCCCGGGCGGCACGGGCCGGCGACGGTCAGCGCCTCCCGGCTGGCGTGGCAGACCTCGGCATAGCGGCAGGCACCCGCCGCCTCGGCCATCGCGATCACGTCGTCCTCGAAGCGGCGGGCGCCGTCGCGGACCGCGAGGGCGGCCAACGCCTGCACCGGCGATCGGGTCGGCACCACGCTCACCTTGATGCCGTAGCGGTGGGCCTCGCGGGCCGCCGCGCTCGCCACGGCTTCGGTGTTCGCGTCGTTGGGCAGCACCACCACCCGTGCCGCGCCGGTGCTGCGGACCGCGTCCAGCAGCTCCCCCGTGGACGGGTTGCCCGGCACCACTGTGGCTCCCTCAGCGGCGAACAGCCCGGCGATCCCGACGCCGGTGGCCACCACGACGGCGGCGCGGCCGTCCGCCGCCGGGCCGGGCGACGGCTCGGGCTGGTCGGCGAAGCGGGTCACCGAGATCCGGTACGGGCGGCCGGCGGCGACCCCCGCCTCGACCGCCGCGCCCACGTCGTTGACGTGGACGTGCACGTTCCAGGTGGCCTCCGGCTCGCGCCCGTCGCCGACGACGACCAGCGAGTCCCCCAGCGCCGCCAGCGCCCGGCGCATCGCGGACACCGCCTCGGCCGGGGCGTCGAGCAGGAACTGCACCTCGTAGGCGTACTCCTCGGAGCCGGTCTCCCGCGCGACCGTGGCAGCCGGCCGGGCGGCGCGCGGCGCCGGCGCGGCGCGCACGGCGACCTCCCCGGTGAGCACCTCCACCAGGGCGTCGAGCAGCACGCAGAGGCCCCGGCCGCCCGCGTCCACCACACCGGCGCGGGCCAGCGCCGGCAGCTGCTCCGGGGTGCGGGCCAGCGCCTCGGCCGCCGCCCGCGCGGCGGCCCGGGCCACCACCGGCAGGTCGTCGCTGTCCGCCCGCTCAGCCCCGGCGGCGGCGGCGCCGACCACGGTGAGCAGGGTGCCCTCCACCGGCCGGGCGACCGCGGTGTACGCGGCCACGGTGGCGCCCCGCAGTGCGGCGGCCAGCTCGCGACCGCGGACGGCTGGCACGGCGGCGGCCGCGTCGGCGAAGCCGCGCAGGATCTGCGAGAGGATCACCCCGGAGTTGCCGCGCGCGCCGAGCAGCGCGCCCTGGGCTATCAGCCGCAACGCGTGCCCGTGTGCGGTCGGCCCGCTGTCGGGGAGCGTGTCCAGGTCCATGGCAAGGGCCTGCTGGGCCGAGGTGAGGGTGAGCACCAGGTTGGTGCCGGTGTCGCCGTCGGGCACCGGATAGACGTTGAGCTCGTCGATCTCGCCCTGGTGGCGCTTCAGTGCGGTCAGCCCGGTCGCACACCACCGGCGGACCGCGGCGGCGTCGAGGGTGTCCAGCACGGCCAGAAGCCTACTGGCGCACGCCGACAGCCGTCGGACTCGTCCGGCGTGTCCGTTCACCGCGGCTCCGGCGCCGATCCCGGCTCGGGCGGCCGGAACGGGGGCCTCGGGTATGGTTGCCGCCGGACCGGCCCACCACCCGGCGGACGGGCGCACCAGCACCTGCCGGCCGAGCCGCGGGCGATCGCCCGACCGGGCCGGTTGGCCGGGTCGGCGGGTCATCGGGTAACCTGACCAGGTTGCCCGGGCAGCGCCTGCCGGCGACCTCATGAACGTTTCAATCCCAGGAGTATCCCGTGGCTAGCGTGTGCGACGTCTGTGGCAAGGGACCGGGCTTCGGCCACAACGTGTCCCACTCGCACCGGCGGACCAACCGCCGCTGGAACCCGAACATCCAGTCGGTGCGTACCCCGGCCGGTGGCGGCAACACCAAGAAGTTGCAGGTCTGCACCTCGTGCATCAAGGCCGGCAAGGTCACCCGCGCCTGACGCGGCAGCACCCACCTTCTCGTACGGCTCAGCCGGCGGACCCCTGGGGGTCCGCCGGCTCTGTCGTATCCGTGCCAGGGTCGCTGACGGCTACGCGACGCGACCGCCGCCAAGGCCGCCCGCCCGGTTAGTGTCGCGCTGCGCCGGCCGTCCGGTCCGGCCCGGGTGAAGGGGTGACGGGTGCAGGTGGACCTGAGCCGGGACGAGATGGTCATTGTGGGCTTCGCGCTGGATCTGCTGCGCGGGCTCGACGACCTGCTACCCGCCGCAAGCGTGGTCGTGGTCGAGGAACCCGACCTCATCCGCCGCCGCGACGTTGAGCGGCGCTGCGCCGCGCTGCCGTTCGTCTCCCGGGTGGTGGCGGCCGAGTACCAGACCGGCCTTGACGCGGCGGCGCTGCTGGCCCGGGAACCGGGGCTGGCCGCCGCGCGGTTGGTGGTGCCCGGTCAGGAGTACGGCGTGCTCGCCGCGGCCCAGCTGGCCGACGCGCTCGGCCTGCCCGGCGCCGGCGTGAAGGCCGCCGAGATCTTCACCGACAAGCACCGGATGCGGCTGCTCGCCGCGGCGGCCGGCCTGACCAACCCGGCGTTCGCGGTGGTCGACACGGCCGCCGAGGCGACCGAGTTCGCCCACCGGCAGGGCGGGCGCTGCGTGCTGAAGCCCACCCGCCGCGCCGGCAGCCTCGGCGTGCAGATCGTCACCGATCCGGCGCTGGTCGCCGCCGCCTGGGCCGCCAGCGCCGACCCGGAGACGCCTCCCGACGCCATCGCCCGGGGCCTGCCCAACGCGGTCCTCGCCGAACAGGTGCTGACCGGCACCGAGCACAGCGTGGAGCTGCTGATCGCCGAGGGCGAGGTGCGCTTCGGCAACGTCACCGACAAGCGGGTGCTGGCCGGTGGGCGGCCGGTGGAGACCGGGCACACAGTGCCGTCCGCACTGCCCGAGGACGCCCGGCGGGAGCTGCTCGACGTGGCCACCCGGCTGGCCGGCGCCGCCGGTTTCCGCACCGGCGTGCTGCACAGCGAGTGGATCCGCACCGCCGACGGCCCGGCGCTGGTGGAGTGCGCCGCCCGGCTTCCCGGCGACCTGATCAGCGTGCTGATCTCGGTCGCCTACGAGTGCGGTTTCGTCGCGGCGTACCTGCGCACGCTCCGGGGGGAACGCCCGGCGCTGCCGGACGCGCCGCACGGCGCGGCGGCGGTGGAGTTCCTGCTCGCTCCGCCCGGCACCGTGACCTCCGTGGACGGGGTACGCGCGGCCAGCCGGGTGCCCGGCGTGCTGGACGTCGGGGTGGGCGTGACTGTGGGTGACCGGGTGGCCGAGGTCACCTCGTCGGCGCGGCGCAGCGGCCAGGTGCTGGCCTGGGGCGCCGACCCGGCGGAGGCGACCGGGGCGGTCGCCCGGGCCGCCGCGCAGATCCGGATCACCACCGGCTGAACGTCGGCCACCGGGCGGTCGGCGACCACCCGGGTCAGAGGGTGCGGCCGAAGGAGACGCAGCCCTCCGCGTCCTTGTAGAAGCCGAAGTTCGGGATCTGCTCGTAGCCGGCGGAGGTGTACATGGCGATCGCCTCGGGCTGCCTGTCGCCGCACTCCAGGACCATCCGCTTGCGGCCCTGCTCACGGGCCGAGCGCTCGACGGCCGCCAGCACCGTCCGGGCCACGCCCCGTCCACGGGCCGCCGGGGCGGTGTACATCCGCTTCAGCTCCGCGGTGTCCGCGCCGTGGCTGCGCCAACCGCCACAGCCGACCGGCTCGCCGGCCAGGTAGGCGACCAGGAACGCGCCGTCCGGCGGCACGAACTCGGCCGCGTCCACCGGGGTGTCGTCGCCGGTGCCGCCGTAGCGGGCGCCGAGGTCGGCCAGCGCGTCGCGGATCAATTGCTGCGCCACCGGCGCGTCGAACCGCACCACCCGGATCTCAATCTCACTCACGGTATCCAGGGTACGGCCGGCGCGGGGCCTCACCGAAAGTGGTCCCAGCCCCTCGGCCCCTCGTAGGGTTCGCCGTCGACGGTGACCCCGGCGCCGGCCGTGACCAGGCCGATCGCCCGCCAGTCCGCCGGCAGCGCCACCGCCGGGGGGAAGGTCGCGGCCAACGCGTGGTCCTCACCACCGGCCAAAATCCAGGTGTACGGGTCGACACCGAGCGCCTGTGCGGCGTCGGCCATCTGCCGGGGCACCTCGAACGCGTCCCGGCGCACGTCGATCGCCACCCCGCTGGCCACCGCGACGTGCCCGAGGTCGGCGAGCAGCCCGTCCGACACGTCGATCATGGAGGTGGCGCCGAGCCGGGCCGCCTGCGGCCCGGCCGCGTACGGCACCTGCGGCCGCCGGTACGCCTCGACCAGCAGCCGGGGGGTACGGAAGCCCCGGGTGAGCACGGTCAGGCCGGCCGCGGCGTACCCGGTGCGGCCGGCCAGGGCCAGCACGTCACCGGGGCGGGCGCCGGAGCGCACCACGGGCGGACGGCCACCGAGGTCGCCCAGCGCGGTGACGGCGACGGTCAGGGTGGGGCTGGACGACATGTCCCCGCCGACCACGCTCGCGCCGACAGTGGCCGCCTCCGCGGCCAGCCCGTCGGCCAACTCCTCTGCCCAACTGGTTTCCAGGTCCGCCGGCATGCAGAGGGCGACCAGCAGGGCGGTCGGTGTGGCGCCCATCGCGGCGATGTCGGCCAGGTTGGCCGCCGCGGCCCGATGCCCGACGTCCCGGGCCGAGCACCAGTCCCGCCGGAAGTGCCGGCCGTCGACCAGCACGTCGGTGGAGGCGGCGACCCGGGCGTCCGGGGCGGCCACCACCGCCGCGTCGTCCCCTGGGCCGAGCAGGACCGTCGGTCCGACCGGCAGGCGGGCGGTGATCCGCCCGATCAATCCGAACTCGCCGATCCCGCCCACGCTGGCGACACCGCCGGCGTTCCGTCCGTTCTGCCCGGCACCGCCGCGCTCGCTCACTGCTGCTCCTTGACCACCGATAGGGATCAGACCTGGTCCGTAAGGTAGTTTCACCCTTCGGGCCGCCCCTGGGCGGCGACGGACGGAGGTCGAGTCGTGGTACAGGCGTACATCCTCATCCAGACCGAGGTCGGCCGCGCACGTGACGTGGCCGGTCTCATCGCGGACCTTGCCGGCGTGGTACGGGTCGACGCCGTCACCGGGCCGTACGACGTGGTCGTCCTCACCGAGGCGAACACCGTCGACGAGCTCGGCAAACTCATCGTCAGCAAGGTGCAGATGGTGCCCGGCATCACTCGCACCCTCACGTGTTCGGTGGTGCGGCTGTAAGTGGACGAGATGGCTACCTCCTCCGCCGCTGAGAACGACGAGCGGCTCGACGGGACGCGCGACGGTTCGCCCGAGCCGGCTGACGGTATCCGCGAGCCGGCCGAGCCGACCGCCGACGCGCCGGCTGGCCGGGACCGGACCATCCGCGGCGCGGCCCTGCTGGCCACGTTGATCGCGTTGCCGGTCACGCTGCTGGTGGCCGTGCTGGCCTTCACCAAGCTCTCCCCGGCCGAGCCGGCCGCCACGCCGAGCCCCACCACCGCCCGGGCGCAGTCCACCGCTCCGGTCGAGATGGCCGCCCCGGCGCTGGCCGCCCGCCCGGCCACGGTGTGCCGTGCCCTGCTGTCCCAGCTGCCGCCGACCATCCAAGATCTGGCCCAGCGCCCGGTCACCGCCGGTCCGGAGCAGAACGCCGCGTACGGCGACCCCGCCCTCACCGTGGCCTGTGGCGGCACCGAGCCGACCATCCCGCCCACCGACGAGGTCTGGACGGTCAACCGGGTCTGCTGGCATCCCGTGGAGCAGGGCGACGTGACAGTGCTCACCGCGGTCGACCGGGAGACGCCGGTGACGGTGCGCATCCCACGCTCCTACGAGCAGCCGTTGCAGTGGGTGGCGCCGGTCTCCAGCGCGATCGTCGCCACGGTGCCCTCCGGCGGCGACGTTCCCGCCGGCTGCCGGGCCTGATCCGACGCACGTTCCGCCGGAGCGTGGCGTCGCGGGCCGGCCGGCGGCCGTGGCTCAGTGCAGGCCGACGCCGCGCCGCTGGGCGGTGCGGATCAGGCGGTTGACCAGCTTCGGGTACTCCAGGCCGGAGGCCGCCCACATGCGCGGGAACATCGACGTCGGCGTGAACCCGGGCATGGTGTTGATCTCGTTGAGGTAGACGTCCAGCTCGGGGGTGACGAAGAAGTCGGCCCGTGCCAGACCGGCGCAGTCCAGCGCGGTGAACGCGCGGACGGCGTACTCCTGCACCTGTCGGGTCACCTTCTCCGGCAGCCCGGCCGGAATGTCGTACTCGCAGGAGTCGTCGAGGTACTTCGCCTCGAAGTCGTAGAAGTCGTGATCGGCGACGACACGCACCTCGGCCAGCACGGACGCCTCGGGCGCACCGCCGGCCTCCCCCTCCAGCACGCCGCACTCGATCTCGCGGCCGACGATCGCGGCCTCGATGATGACCTTCGGGTCGAACTGCCGGGCGGTGGCTACCGCCTCGTCCAGCTGCGCCCAGTCGGTGACCCGGGTGATGCCGAACGACGAGCCGGCCCGGGACGGCTTGACGAAGACCGGCAGGCCGAGGCGGTCCTTGTCCTGGTCGCTGAGCGTCATCCCGTTGCGCAGCACCGCGTACCGGCCGACCGGGATGCCCTCGACCGCGCAGAGCTTCTTGGTGAACTCCTTGTCCATCGCGGCGGCGGAGGCGAACACGTTCGCCCCGACGTAGGGGATGCCGGCCATCTCCAGCATTCCCTGGATGGTGCCGTCCTCGCCGTACGTGCCGTGCAGCACCGGGAAGACCACGTCCACGTCGGCCAGCGCGCGAGGGCCCTCGGTCGGGTCGAGCACCATCAGCCCGTTGCCGGTCGGGTCGGCGCGCAGCACGATGTCCGCTCCGGAGTCGGCGGTGATCTCGGGCAGTTGGCGGGCGTTGATCGCGAGCTGGGCGGGGTCGCCGTTGGTCAGCACCCACTGGCCGGCCCGGGTGATGCCCACGGGCACCACCTCGTACTCGTCGGGATCGAGCGCGCCGAACACGCTTCCGGCGCTGACGCAGGAGATGCCGTGCTCCGGGCTGCGGCCGCCGAAGACGATCGCTACGCGGGTCTTGCCTGGGGTGGTCACTCCGGTCACCTCTTCGTACGCGACTGCGGCTGGTCGTGCTCGCCGATGGCGCTCACCCGGTTGACCTTACTGTGCGTGGCGGCAGGGCGAGGCGATACCCGGCGAGCCGCGGCTCGACACGGCAATCGGTCAACAGGGGATATACGGTGCGTGACGGGGTGTCGTCCGGCGGTGTGCCGCCGACCCGCACTGAGGCGTCAGTCCGGGGCGTGCCGGCGACCGACGGCGATCACCTTCACCCGCTGGCGGCCGGCCCGCACCATGCCCAGGGCCATGAACGCACCGGCGATCCGGTCGGCGGCCTCCCGACTGCTGGCACCGACCACCTGCCGGCGCCGCTCGGGCGCGGTCCGCTCGTTGCGCTCGACGCCCTCGACGGGACGCACGTCGGTGAGGACCACCAGGAAGCGGGTCATCGTCGGCCGTCCGGGTGTACGGCGGGGGGCTCCGGACCGGTGCGCACGTCGTCTCCTTCCGGCGGGCCGGGATGGCGGCGGCACGCGACGATCGGGTACGGGGGAGAAACCCGATCGCCGCGCGCCCCATCCCCTCCGGTCGCTCACCGCCACCGTCGCCACGACAACCGGCAGTGAGGACGCGATGACAGATTGACACGTGTAGAGCCGTGAATGCAACTCTCATCGACGTTCTCTCATGCAGACGTTCCCACGAATGTGTGCGACCATCGATGCATGGCCCCGAAGACCGCCCGTGCCCGCCGGCTCGGCATCGCCCTGCGCCACCACCGGGAAGCCGCCGGGCTGACACTCGAGACCGCCGCGGATGAGATCAACAGCACCCGCAGCACCCTCTCGCGGTACGAGAACGCGCAGACACTGATCAGCCCGGCCACCGTGCGCGCCCTGCTCACCTCGTACGGGGTGGGCGCGGACGAGGTGGCCGCCGCGGTGCAGCTCGCCAAGGACGCCCGCAAGCCGGGCTGGTGGGTGTCGTACTCCTACCTGCTGGACCCGCGCACCATCGACTTCATCGCCCTTGAGGCCGAGGCCACCGCCATCGCCAACTTCGAACCCTCGGTGGTGCCCGGCCTGCTGCAGACCGCCGACTACATCCGGGGGGTGATGCGCGGCGGCCCGCACACCCTCGGCGACGACCTGGTGGAGCAGCGGGTCAAGGTCCGCCTCGACCGGCAACAGCGGCTGACCGGCGACGACCCGCCCATCCTCGACGCGATCATCGACGAGGGCGCGCTGCTACGCCCGGTCGGCGACCAGTCAGTGATGGACGGGCAGCTGCGCCACCTGGTCAAGATGGCCGAACTGCCGAACATCTCGGTCCAGGTGATCCCGCTCTCCGCCGGCTACCACCGAGGCACCCGAGGCTCGCTGCACATCCTGGAGTTCGCCGACCCGGAGGACCCGATCATCGCCTCGGTGGAGACCGTCGCCGGTCAGATGATCCTCGACCGAGCCGGCGAGACGCGTACCTGCACCAAAATCATGGAGCATCTGCGGAGCGTGGCGCTCAGCCCGGCCGACAGCCGGAAGCAGCTCCTGTCACTCCTGAAGGGACGGTAGGACCGATGACACCGACGATCACAGCGGCGCTGGCTGCGGCGGCGTGGCGCAAGAGCAGCCGCAGCGGCGACCAGGGTGCTTGTGTGGAGGTGGCCGCGCTCCCCCGACTGGTCGCCGTACGCGACTCCAAGGACCCGACCGGCCCGGCCCTGCTGTTCCCGCCGGCCGCCTGGACGGCCTTCGCCCAGGCCCCGCCCCGCCGCTGACCGGACGAGGCGGGCGCGGCACGGGCTCAGGCCCGCGTCGCGGAAGCTCGGGCTCGGGTTCGGGCTCGGGCTCGGCGGCTCACGCGACCAGCGGGCTGGACTCCGGTACGGCGCGCAGCGCCTCCAGGGCGGCGATGGCCACGCCCCGGGCGCCGGCCATGTCCCGCTCCGGCACCAGGGCGAAGGTGGCCACGGCCGCCTGCTCCTCGCGGAGCACTGTGTGCTCGCGGACCGTCGCCAGGAACCAGTCGCGGAACTCGGGCGCCGCCTCCACCACCCCGCCGCCGACGAAGTACGCGTGCGGGTCGGTGAAGTTGGCCGCCACGGTGAACAGCCGACCCAGCGCCACCGCCTGCTGGGTGAAGAGGTCCCGGGCCAGCGCGTCCCCCTGCTCGCCGTAGCCGCGGACCAGCTTCGCCGCACGGGCGACCGGCTCGGCGGCGAGCGGGTGGTCGGGGTACCGGGTCAGCCAGTACGGCAGCAGGTTGCGCTCGATGCCGGTCAGCGAGGCGACGCTCTCGACGTCCCCGGTGAACCCGCAGGCGCAGGTCGGCTCCGGCTGCTCCGGGCCGAGCAGCCCGGTCAGCGGGATGTGCACGTGACCCAGCTCCCCGGCCATCCCGGCCGCGCCGGCGATCACGCGCCCGCCCTCGACCACGCCGCCGCCGAGGCCGGTGCCGACGATCGCGGAGACCGACGACCGGTTCATCGCCTCGGCGCCGAAGTACACGTGGTGGGCGTAGAGCGCGGCCGCGTTGCCGTCGTTGTGGTAGACCACCGGCAGGCCCAGCCGCCGCTCCAGCGCGCCCCGCACGTCGAAGCCACGCCACGCCGCCTGGGAGAAGTTGGTCGAGCCGCGCGACGAGATGACACCGGTGGCGCTGGCCGGGCCCGGAGTGTCCAGCCCCACCGCCCGAACCAGTTCGCGGGGCACGCCGGTCTGTGCCAGAGCGCCGTCCAGCGCCCGGGCCAGCGCCTCGATCGCGGCGTCGGGCCCGGCTCGCACCTCGCTGGGGATCTCCAGCAGACCGTCCACCAGGAACCGGCCGTCCACCGTCAGCACTGTGGCGTTGTTGCTGGTCCCGCCGTTGTCCAGCCCGACGACCACCGGCACCCCTGCGCTGCCCACCGAAACCGCCCTCCGCCGTCATGAGTGTGAGCCGAGGCTAGTGCCAACACCGCTCCCCCGCCACGCCCGGCTCCACTGCCAGGTAGCCCCGCTGCCCAGCGGGCCGTCGCGGGCGCGTTCAGGCGGGACGGCGGGCGGTCACGGCGGTGGCATCCAGGTCCTCGTCGTGCCGCACGCTCGGTTCGAGCCCGAGGGCGTCGAACGCCGCGCAGAGCGCGTCCGCCTGCCCGGCGCTGACCTCCACCGCGAGGTGTCCACCGGGCGCCAACCACCGGGTCGCTCCGGCGGCCACCCGGCGCAGCACGGCGAGCCCGTCCGGCCCGCCGTCGAGGGCCACCGGGGCCTCGTGCAGCCGCGCCTCGGCGGGCATCAGCGCCACCGCGGCGGTCGGCACGTACGGGGCGTTGGCGACCACCAGGTCCAGCCGGCCCCGCCAGTGCGGGGGCAACGGCGCGAACAGGTCGCCCTCGAACACCTCGGCGGCCAGCCCGGCGAGGTTGCGGCGGGCGCACGCCACGGCCGCCGGGTCGATGTCGGCGGCGGCCAGCCAGCGCGGCGCGAGCCGGTGCGCCAACGCGACAGTGGTGGCCCCGGAGCCGCAGCAGAGGTCGACCACGGCCGGCCTCGGGCCGGTCACCGCGGCGGCCGCCTCGACGAGCAGGGCGGTGCGCCCCCGAGGCACGAAGACGCCCGCGGCGACGGCGATCCGCAGACCGCAGAACTCCGCCCAGCCGAGCAGGTGCTCCAGCGGTTCGCCGGCCACCCGGCGCTCGGTCAGGTCGGCCAACGCCGCCGGGGTGTCGGCCGCGGCCAGCAGCAGGTCGGCCTCGTCCTCGGCGTAGACGCAGCCGGCGGTACGCAGCCGGTGCACGAGGGCCGGCCGGCCGGTGGGGAACGGTGCTGCCATGGGATACCTCCGGGAAACGCTCGCCGGCGCTCCCGTGGCCGCTACCGCGGCGGGGACACGGGAGGAAGCGCCGGTCCTGTCGACTGACGGATCGGACTCACCTCCTCCGGTCGCGGCCCGCGGCTGCGGGCCGCCGACACGATAACTCAGGCCCCTCCGGCGGCGTCCAGCGCGGCGGCGATGTCGGCCACCAGGTCGACCGTGTCCTCCACCCCGCAGGAGAGCCGAACGAAGCCGGGTGCGGTGTCGTCGCCCCACTGCGCCCGCCGGTCCGCGGTGGTGTGCAGGCCACCGAAGGAGGTGGCCGCCACCACCAGTCGGGCAGCGTCGACGAAGCGGCTCACCCGGTCGGCGTCGCCCAGGTCGAACGAGAGCACCCCGGGCATCCGGCGCATCTGTGCCGAGGCCACCGGGTACGCCGGGTCGTCGGTGCGCCCGGGCCACCGTAGGCCGGTCACGTCGGGCCGGCCGGCGAGCAGATCGGCGACCGCGGCGGCGTTCGCACTCTGCCGGGCCAGCCGCAGGTCGAGCGTGCCCAGTGAGCGGTGGGCCAACCAGGCATCGAACGCGCCGGGCACCGAGCCGGTGGTGGTACGCCAGCGGGTCACCGCCTCGATCAGCTCGGCGGACCGGCTGGCCACGTAACCCAGCAGCAGGTCGGAGTGGCCGGTGAGCGCCTTCGTACCCGAGGCGACCACCAGGTCGGCGCCGAAGTCCAGCGGGCGCTGGCCGAGCGGGGTCGCCGTGGTGTTGTCCACCGCGAGCAGCGCGCCGGCGGCGTGCGCCCGTTCGGCGAGGGCGGCCACGTCGACCACGTCCAGGCCCGGGTTGGCCGGGGTCTCCACCAGCACCAGCCGGACGCCCTCCAGCGACGGGTACGGCCCGACGGTCGGGACGAACAGCACCCGGACACCTATCGCCTCCAGCACATCGGTGGCGAACGCCCGGACCGGGAAGTATCCGTCGGTCGGCAGCACCACGGTGTCCCCCGGGCGCAGCAGCGTCAGCAGCACCCCGGTGATGGCCGCCTGACCGGTGGCGAAGACCCGGCAGTCGCCGCCCTCCAGCTCAGCCACGGCGGCCTCCAGCAGCCGACGCGTGGGGTTGTCGGGGCGGCCGTAGCCGTTCGGTGAGCCGGCCGGGCCCTGCCACGGATCGAGGTGGTACGGCGCGGCGAAGACCGGTCCGGGCAGGAAGGGGTCTCCTGGCGCCGGCTCGGGCAGCCCGGCGTGCACACAGCGGGTGCCGTCACCCAGATCGCTCATCAGGTCCTCACTCGTACGACTCGGGTTTGGCTGTGCGGCTCATCAGGGTGTCCACGGCGAGGCGGGGGTCCATCCCCTCGTGACAGATCCGCTCGACCTGCTCGGTGATCGGCATCTCGACGCCGTGCGCCCGCGCCAGGTCACGGATCGCCAGGCAGCTCTTCACGCCCTCGGCGGTCTGCCGGGTGGCGGCCTGGGCCTGCTCCAGCGTCTCGCCCCGGCCCAGATGCTCACCGAAGGTGCGGTTCCGGGCCAGCGGGGACGAGCAGGAGGCGACCAGGTCGCCCATGCCCGCCAGGCCGGCGAAGGTGATCGGGTCGGCGCCGAGCGCCACACCCAGGCGGGCCGTCTCGGCCAGCCCTCGGGTCATCAACATGGCCCGGGTGTTGTCGCCGAAGCCCATCGCGGTGGCGATGCCGTACGACAGGGCGATCACGTTCTTGACCGCCCCGCCCAGCTCGCAGCCGATCACGTCGTCGTTGGTGTACGGGCGCAGGTAGGGCGTCCGGATCGACGCCTGCACGAGCGTGGTGCGGTGGCTGTTCGTTCCGGCGACCACGGTGGCGGCCGGCTGCTCGGCGGCGATCTCCGGGGCCAGGTTCGGGCCGGAGACCACGACCACGCGGTCCGCGGCCACGCCGGCGGTCTCCACGATGACCTCGCTCATCCGCCTGGTGGTGCCGAGCTCGATGCCCTTCATCAGCGACACCAGGGTGGCGTCCGGGTGCAGGTGCCCGGCCCACTCGGCGAGGTTGCCACGCAGGGTCTGCGACGGCACGGCCAGCACCACCAGTTCGGCGCCGGTGATCGCCTCGACCGCGTCGTGGGTGGCGGTGACCCGGGCCGGCAGCAGCAGGTCCGGCAGGTACTCCGGGTTCCGGCGCTCGGTGCGGATACTCTCCGCCACCGGCGCGCGCCGCGCCCACACCGTCACGTCCCGCCCCGCGTCGGCGAGGATCTTGGCGAACGCGGTGCCCCAGGAGCCGGCGCCGAGCACCGCGACGTGGCCGGTGCTGTGCCCGCTCACGCGACACCACCCTGCTGCTGGCGCTCGGCGGACGGTCGGGCCGGTCGTTCCCAGAGCGGCGGCGGGGTGCCGCCACGGATCTCGGCGAGCATGTCCCGAAGCCGCAGCATGATGGCGTCCGTCATCCCCTCGAGGGTGGCTCGCGTCGGCGGGGCGTCCGCCCACCGGCTCAGGTCGACCGGCTCGCCGGCGACCACTGTCACCGGGATCCGCGGACGCAGGCTGAGCCGGGTGGTCCGCGGGTCGAAGATCCGCTCCGGCCCCCACATCACCAGGGGCACCACGGGCGCACCGGTGGCCAGCGCCAACCGGGCGGCGCCGGTCTTGGCCTTCATCGGCCACAGCTCCGGCTGCCGGGTGGTGGTGCCCTCCGGGTAGATCACCACCGCGCCGCCCTCGTCGAGCGCGGCGACCAGCGCGTCCAGCGAGCGGACCGCGTCCACGGTGCCCCGCTCGACCGGAATCTGTCGGCACCGGTGCAGGATCCAGCCGATCACCGGCACCCGGAACACGCTGGCCTTGCCCAGGTACTGCGGCCACCGCCCGGCATCGAAGATGAAGTGCGCGGAGACCAGCGGGTCGGCGTGCGAGATGTGGTTCGCGACGATGATCACGCCACCGTCCCGGCCGAGGTGCTCCATGCCGCGCCACGTGCGCCGGGTCCAGACGGTCATCACCGGCTTCACCAGCGCCACGGCGAACCGTTGCCAGAACCCCAGCCTGCGCCGTGCCACTGTGCCTCCTCGTCCCGCCCGACCCCGCCGCGAGCCCCGTTCGCGACACCCGCAGCGGAAATCATGCCTGCTCGCCCCCGGTACGGCCAGCGAGGGTCCCGCCGTCCGGCTGGCAGGATTGCCGACGTGAGTCAGTCGGGGTGGGCCGTGGTGGTGCCGGTGAAGCGTCTGACCGCAGCCAAGAGCCGGCTGCGGGGCGCCCTTCCCGGCGTACCGCACGAGGAGCTGGCGCTGGCGCTGGCGGCCGACACGCTCCGCGCGGTGCTGGCCTGCCCGGCGGTCGCCGAGGTTCTGGTGGTGACCGACGACGCCCGGGTGGCGGCGGCGGCGCGGACCGCCGGCGCACAAGTGCGACCCGACGAGCCGGACGCCGGTCTGAACGCCGCGTTCCGGCACGGCGCGGCGGGCCTGCCCCCCGGGTGGGTGGCGGGGCTCACCGCGGACCTGCCGGCGCTGCGCCCGGCCGAGCTGGCCGGCGCGCTGCTCGCGGCGCGAACCGGCCAGGCCGGGGTACGACGGTTCGTACCGGACGCGCCGGGCGAGGGCACTGTGCTGCTCACGGCGCCGCCGGGCATCGCCCTGGACCCGCGGTTCGGAATGGGCTCGGCGGCGGCGCACACGGCGAGCGGGGCACTGCCGCTCACCGGGGACTGGCCCAGCCTGCGCCGGGACGTGGACACCGCCGCCGACCTGGCCGCCGCCGACCGGCTCGGCCTGGGGCCGCGTACCGCCGCGCTGCTCGCCGCCGACCGCCCGGCCCGCGCCGCGGGCTGACCCGCCGGTGTACGGTGCCAGCATGCAGGGCACGGTGGCCAGCTACGACGCGGCGACGCGCAGCGGAGTTCTGCTGCTCGACGACGGCACCGAACTGCGCTTCCCCACCCGGGCCTTCGACGCCTCCGGGCTGCGGCTGCTCCGGCTCGGCCAGCGGGTCCGCATCGACACGGATTCCGACGGCGAGGTCGTCCGGGTGACATTGCCGACGATGAGCTGAACCGGCGAGGCCAAGTTCATTTTGCGTTAACCCGGATCGGGTGATTATGAGCGGGTGAGCACCCCTCGCGAGCACCCGGCCGCCACGCCCGCCACCGACCCAGCCGTCCCCCGCAACGGCACCCGCACCCGCGACACCGACGGCCGCTTCCGGCAGGTCCGCGCCGAGCGGGCCGGCGCCGCCCGCGCCGACACGCACGACACCGACCCGGCCGCGGCCTCCTCCGGGCTGGACGAGGTCCTCGACTCCGACGCCCCGTCCACCGAGACGGACGGCCCGGCGGCCGGTGGGCTGCGGCCGGCCCGGCCGCAGGGACGACCGGCCGGCGGTGAGCCGGACGACGAACCGCCGGTTCCCGCGCCGCTGCCGGAGGACCGGTTCCTCAACCGGGAGCTGTCGTGGCTCGACTTCAACGCCCGGGTGCTCACGCTCGCCGAGGACCAGCGCACCCCACTGCTGGAGCGGGCCAAGTTCCTCGCCATCTTCGCCAGCAACCTCGACGAGTTCTACATGGTGCGGATCGCGGGCCTGAAGCGACGGCTCTCCGCCGGCCTCCCGGTACGCGGCGGCGACCGGCTGCCGCTGCGTACCCAGCTGGAGCTGATCGCCGAGCGGACCGCCGAGCTGGTCGCCCGGCACGCCGCCTGCTTCGTCGACGACGTGCTGCCCAAGCTGGCCGACGAAAGCATCCGCATACTGCGCTGGGGCGACCTGGGCGACGCCGAGCGGGAGCGGCTGCGCACCTACTTCCGGGAGCACATCTTCCCGGTGCTGACCCCGCTCGCGGTGGACCCTGCCCACCCGTTCCCGTACATCTCCGGGCGCTCGCTGAACCTGGCGGTGGCGGTCCGCGATCCGGACGGCGGTTCGGAGCTGTTCGCCCGGGTGAAGGTGCCGAACAACGTCCCCCGTTTCGTACGGGTGGACCGGGAGCAGCCGGGCGTGCGGATGGTGCCGGTGGAGGACCTGATCTCGGTGCACCTGGGGCAGCTGTTCAGCGGCATGCAGGTGGTCGAGTGTCATCTCTTCCGGGTCACCCGCAACGCCGAGGTGGAGGTCGACGAGGACCGCGACGAGGACCTGCTCCAGGCCCTGGAGCGGGAGCTGGCGCGACGCCGGTTCGGCCCGCCGGTCCGGCTGGAGGTGGCCGCGTCGATCTCCGATCACATGCTCGACCTGCTCGTGCGGGAACTGGACATGGACGACCAGGACGTGCTGCATGTGCCCGGGCTGCTGGACCTCTCCGCGCTCTGGCAGGTCTACGGGGAGGCGGACCGGCCGGACCTCAAGGACCCGCCGTTCGTGCCGGCCACCCACCCCCGGCTCGCCGAGGGTGAGGTGCCGCGCAGCGTCTTCGCCACCCTGCGCGACGGGGACATCCTGGTGCACCACCCGTACCACTCGTTCGCCACCAGCGTGCAGCGCTTCATCGAGCAGGCCGCCGCCGACCCGGACGTGCTTGCCATCAAGCAGACCCTGTACCGCACCAGCGGCGACTCGCCGATCGTCGACGCGCTGGTCGACGCGGCCGCCGCCGGCAAGCAGGTGGTGGTGCTGGTGGAGGTGAAGGCCCGCTTCGACGAGGTGGCCAACATCGGCTGGGCCCGCACACTGGAACGCGCCGGGTGCCACGTCGTGTACGGCCTGGTCGGCCTGAAGACGCACTGCAAGACCGCGCTCGTGGTCCGGCAGGAGGGCAACCAGATCCGCCGCTACTGCCACATCGGCACCGGCAACTACCACCCGAAGACCGCGCGGCTGTACGAGGACTTCGGCATGCTCACCGCCGACCCGGAGGTCGGCGCCGACCTCACCGACCTGTTCAACGTGCTCACCGGCTACAGCCGGCAGACCGCGTACCGGCGGCTGCTGGTCGCCCCGCAGGGCATCCGCAGCGGCCTGATCGAGCGGATCGAGCGGGAGATCTCGCACGTCCGGCTGGGCATGCCCGGCCTCGTCCAATTCAAGGTCAACTCGCTGGTCGACGAGGGGGTGACCGACGCGCTGTACCGGGCCTCCCAGGCCGGCGTGCACGTCGACCTGCTCATCCGGGGCATGTGCACGCTGCGTCCGGGGGTGCCGGGGTTGTCGGAGAACATCCGCGTCCGCTCGATCCTCGGCCGGTTCCTGGAGCACTCCCGCATCTTCCGGTTCGGCAACAACGGCAACGCCGAGTTCTGGATGGGTTCGGCGGACCTGATGCACCGCAACCTGGACCGGCGGGTGGAGGCGCTGGTGCAGGTGAGCGACCCGGTGGCCCGAGCCGAGCTGGACCGGGTGCTGACCATGGCGATGAGCCCCGACGTGGACGCGTTCGAGCTGGCCGGCGACGGCTGTTGGAGCCGGCGTACCGGCGGCGACGAGGCGGCCCGGGAGCATCTCCAGGAACTGCTGCTGCACCGTGTCGGTGGCACCGCCGGCTGACCGGGTCGCGGCATAGGCTGACCTGATGGTGGAGGAGGAGCAGAAGCACGAGGTGGACGACGCCTACGTGCTGCCGGACCTGTCCGCCACCTCCCCCGCCGGTGGTGAGGTCCGCGCCCTGCCGCCGGTGACGCTGGTCGCCCGCTACCTCGACACCGCCGACCTGCGGCTCGCCCGGGCCGGCGCCTCGCTGCGCCACCGCCGGGGCGACGATCTGCCCTGGACGGTGAAGCTGCCCACGTCGACGCCCGGTGTGCGGCACGAGATCTCCCGCCCCGGACCGGTCGGGCAGCCGCCGCCGGAGCTGCTGGAGCTGGTCACCGTCCTGCACCGGGGCGCGCCGCTGGCGCCGGTGACGGTGGTGCGTACCGTCCGGCACGCCCAGGAGGTGCGCGACGGTGCCGGCACGGTGCTCGCCGAGGTGGTGGACGACCGGGTGACCGTGCTCGACGACGCCGGCGCCACCACCGACACCTTCCGCGAGCTGGAGGTGGAGCTCAAGGCCGGCGACCGCGAACTGCTGGACCGGATCGGCGCGGTTCTGCGGGAGGCCGGCGCGCGGGGCGGAACGTTCATTCCGAAGCACGTGCGGGCGCTGGGCGCGGCAGCCCGGGCGGAACCGGACCTGGTCGCGCCGGCCGGGTTGCCGGCCGACCCGAGCGCCGGAGACGTGGTGACCGAGGCGGTCCGCAAGGAGGTACGCCGCCTGCTGGCGCACGATCCGCTGGTCCGGCTGCACGCTCCGGGCGGCGGCGGTGACAGCGCCGTCCACCAGATGCGGGTCGCCTGCCGGCGACTCCGCACCGACCTGCGCACCTTCGCGCCGCTGGTCCGCAGGAGCTGGTCCGGCCCGCTGCGGGCCGAGCTGCGCTGGCTGGCCGGTGTGCTCGGCGCGGCCCGCGACGTCGAGGTGCTGCGCGACCGGCTGCGGCGCACCGCGACCGCCGATCCGCTCAGCCCACTCGACCCGGGCGCGGTGGACCGGCTCGACGAGGCGCTCGCCGAACGACAGCGCCTGGCACTGGCCGCGGTCCACGAGGCGTTGCGCTCGGCGCGCTACCTGGCTCTGGTGGACGCCCTGGTGCTGACCGCCCGGGCCCCCCGGCTCACCCGCCGGGCGGCCGCCCCGGCCGAGCGGGCGCTGCCCGGGCTGGTGGCGCGCCCCTGGCGACGCCTGACCGGGCCGGACGGCGTCGACGGCCTCGACCCGCTGGCGCCGGACGACCGCTGGCACGCCGTGCGCAAGGAGGGCAAGCAGGCCCGGTACGCGGTAAACGCGGTCGCCCCGGCGCTCGGCAAGGGTCCGCGCCGGCTGTCTCGCGCCCTGGCCGGAGTGCAGGACGTGCTGGGCGAGCACCAGGACGCCGCCGTCGCCGCGGACACCTGGCTGGCCCTCGCCGCCGACCGGCCGGACGACCACGAGCTGGCGGTCACAGCCGGTCGGCTGGCCGAACGGGAACGCGAGACGGTACGCCGGATGCGTGCCCGCTTCCCCGCCGCCTGGCACCGGGCAACCCGGCGACGGCGGACCCGATGGCTGCCGTGACCGGCATCCGGGCGGCCGGTGGGGTGGCCTGGCGACCGTCCACCGACGGTGTGCAGGTCTGCGTCGTGCACCGCCCGCGTTACGGGGACTGGACGCTGCCGAAGGGCAAACTGGAGCCGGGCGAACACCCGCTGGTCGCGGCGGTACGCGAGGTGGCCGAGGAGTCCGACGTACGGGGCGTGCCGCAGGTGCGGCTGCCGTCGGTGCGCTACCGCAGCGAGGGCCAGCCGAAGCTGGTCGACTACTGGTCGATGCTCGCGGTGGGCACCGGCGGCTTCCAGCCCGGCACCGAGGTGGACGACCTGCGCTGGCTCGCCGTGGACGATGCGATCCGGTTGGTCAGCTACCCGCACGACGCCGAGGTGCTGGGCGCGTTCGCCGCGCTGCCACCGGTGACCGGGACGGTGGCGCTGCTCCGGCACGCGCACGCCGGCAAGCGTGCCACCTGGACCGGCCCGGACACCGGCCGGCCGCTGGACGCCGAGGGGTGGGCCCAGGCGCACGCGTTGGCCGAGCTGGTCGCCCTGGTCCGGCCGGCCCGTCTGGTGTCGGCCTCGCCGCGCCGCTGTGTGCAGACCCTGTATCCGGCCGCCGCGCTGCTCGACCTGCCGATCGAGATCTGCGGCGACCTGGACGAGCCGCAGCCGGGCCAGCAGCTCGACGAGCGGGTCCTGGCCACCGCGGCCCGGCTGCTGGAGCTGGCCGTCACCGTCGGCCGGGTGGCGGTGTGCGGCCAGGGCAAGGTGCTGCCGGGCGCGTTGGAGCAGCTGTCCGGTCGCGCCGACGAGGACTTCACCACGCCGAAGGGCGGCGGTTGGCTGCTCGCCTTCACCGCCGACCGGTTGCTCGCCGCGGACCGCCTGTAGGCGGCCCTGATCGGGCGGGTCAGCGGGCTGGAAGGGTGAGGGTGACGGCGACCGGCAGGTGGTCGCTGGCCGTGCCCTGCGGCGCGACCGGGCCGCTGGGGGTCAGGCCGGGTGAGACGAAGACGTGGTCGATCTGCTGGCGTGGGTCGTCAGCGGGGCTGGTCGCCAGCGGTCGGGCGGCCACCAACGCGTCGACCAGACCGGCGGTGGTGAACTGCCCGAACGCCTCGTCACCCGGCTCGGTGTTCAGGTCGCCGGCCACCACCAGCGGCCGGCCGGCCGCGTACCCGGTGGCGAAGTCGGCTACCGCGCGGGCCTGGACCACCGGGCCCCGGCCGGGGGGCGGTTGCAGGTGGGTGCTGACCACGGCGGTGCGGACGCCGTCGCCGAGGTCCAGGGTGACGGCGAGGGCCTGCGCACCGGTGGGCGCCCCGACGGCGGGCAGCGGCAGGGTCCGCGGATCGGTCACCGGCCAACGGCTGAGCACCGCGTCGCCCCAGACGGGGTCGGCGGCCGGCGCGAAGACGTACGGCATGCCGAGCCGGTCGGCCAGCAGGTCCAGGGTGTCGTGGCCGCCGTTGAGCAGCCACCCCCGATCCACCTCGCTGAGCAGCACCACGTCCGGCCGCTGCCGGTCGACGGCGGCGGTCAGCCCGGCCAGGTCGAACCGGCCGTCGAGCCCGAAACCCATCCGGACGTTGTACGCCACCACGGTCAGCCGCTCCGGTGGGCCGTTGCGGTTGCTGGCGACCGGCACGTCGTCGGCCAGCAGCGGCGCAAGCAGGGCCAGCGCGGTGACCGCGGCCGTGGTCCGCAACGGCGGCAACGGCGCCGGGGTCGGGCGACCGGCGGGACGGGCGGCGAGGGCCACGACCGCGACCAGCGCGGCGACCAGCACCGGCACAGCGCCATTGGGGTAGCCGAGGTCGTAGGCGGAGTAGTAGCCAACCGCGCCCAGCGCGAAGACGAGCATGCCGGCGGCGGCCGCGTATCCCCGACGGCCCGCCCACCGCACGTTGTCCTGCGTGCCGCCGGCCTGCCCGGCACCGTCCACGCCCTCGACGCGGCCGGCGCCGTCCGTGCTGGCCAGGCAGGCGCCGAGACCGACGGCGGCGAGCAGGACGGCCGCGACGAGCAGGTCGCCCCGGTCCAGCGCGAAGAGCAGCGCACCGGCCAGCAGTGCCGTCGGCCCGAGCGCCCAACCCCACCGCCGGGGCGCACCGACCAGCGCGGCCAGCAGGAATCCGGCGACCGCCACCGGCACCGGGGCCAGCCCGAACAGCGGTGAGCGGGCCACGCCGTCCCCCGCGATCAGGTACGAGGTTCCGGTCCGGGCCATGGCCGGACTGAGCGCCACCATCCCGGCCAGCAGCAGTGCCGGCCCGGCCAGCAGCCAGGCCCGGACGCCACCGGGGGCGGTCGGCGGGGACGGCAGCGCCGTGCCGAGCAGGAACACCGCCACCGCGACGGCGCTGAGCAGCCAGGCCACCCAGTCACCCCGCCAGACCAGGTCGTACGTGTCCAGCACCGCGTGCACGGCCGCGTTGGCCGCCAACCCCAGCACCAGCCCGGGCACCGGACGGTCGGTGTCCGCGGCGACGCCGACCAGCCAGACCAGCCCGGCCAACAGCCCGGCGGTGGCCAGCCAGAGCTGCGTACGCCCGCCCGGAGCGGCGGTGAGCGCGAGCCGGGCGGCGGCCAGCACAACGGCGGCGGCGACGGTGACCAGGCGGGAGCCCACCCGGCGGACCAGCGCCGGTGCGGCCAGCGCGAGCACGAACCAGCCGAGGGCGAACGCGCCCATCAGCTCGGCCGGGGTGGACGCGGCCTGGCCGAAGATGGTGATGATGCCGGGCAGCCACACCCGCAGCACGTCGATAAGCAGGATGACGCCCAGCGCGAGCCATCCGGTGGTGAGCTGGCGGTAGCGCACCGGCGCCCTCTTCCCGTCGGCGGGCCGGCAAAGGGGGGGCCGGCACGGCGATTCTGCGCGTGCCGGCCCGTCCGGTCAACGGTGTGGGCTACGCCGAAAGGGCGCCCACCCCACGGGTGGACGCCCTTTCGTGCGGGTCGGTCAACGCTTGCTGGCCGCCTTCTTGGCCGGGGCCTTCTTGGCCGGGGCCTTCTTCGCCGCAGTGCTCTTGCTCGCCGCCGTGGTGGTCTTCTTCGCCGCGGTCGACCGGGTCGCCGCGGCGCTCTTCTTCGCCGGAGCGGTCTTCTTGCTGGCGGCCGTCTTGGTCGCCGTTGTGCTCTTGCCCGCCTTGGCCGGGGCGGTCTTCTTGCTGGCCGCCTTGGTGGCCGTGGCGGTCTTGCTGGCCTTGGCCGGGGCGGTCTTCTTGCTGGCCGCCTTGGCCGCGGTGGCCTTGGTGCCCGCCGCCTTCGTGCCCGCCGCCTTGGTGCCGGCGGTCTTGGCCGTGGTGGTGGCGGTCTTCTTCGCCGCCGCCGTGGCCTTCGGCACCTTGCCGCTGGCCACCATCTCCTTGAACCCGGCGCCGGGGCGGAAGGTGGGAACAGATGTCTTCTTGACCTTCACCGCCTCGCCGGTACGCGGGTTGCGCGCTGTTCGTGCGCCACGCACACGCTTTTCGAATGCTCCGAATCCGGTGATCGCCACCTTCTCGCCCTTGGTGACCGCCGCCTGGACCTCAGTGAGGACCGCGTCGAGCGCGGCCGTCGCCGTTTTCCGGTCCCCCAGGCGAACGGCGAGCGCCTCGATGAGCTCGGCCTTGTTCACGACTTCCTCCCGATTGTGCAACTGACTCGACGCGAGCCATTCTGCGCGCACGGTATGCCCTGTGCTGCCGGGACACAAACATTCGGTGGAAAAAAGCCCTTGTGTCGCAACGGATTCACCCCCACCGGTTGGACCGATGGGGGTGGAATCCGGTGTGCGGTCGGGTGTACGGCTATGCCACCGAGGGCAGGAACGGCAGTCTGCCCGCCTCGTAGGCGCCGATGTCGGCGGCGTGCCGAAGGGTGAGTCCAATGTCGTCCAGGCCCTCCAGCAACCGCCACCGGCTGAAGTCGTCCAGCGGAAACGTCCAGCTGGCGTCACCGGCCCGGAGCTGGCGAGCGGTCAGGTCGACGGTCACCGGGGTGCTCGGATCCGCCTCGACGAGGTCCCACAACTCTTCGACGGCTTTCAATTCCAACTCGACCGGCAGCAGACCCTCCTTGAGTGCGTTGCCGCGGAAGATGTCGCCGAAGCGCGGGGCGACGACTGCGCGAAAGCCCCAGTCCCGCAGAGCCCAGACCGCGTGCTCGCGGGAGGACCCGGTGCCGAACTCCGGACCGGCGATGAGGATCGACGCCCCGGAATACGAATGATCGTTGAGTACGAATGCCGGATCTTCACGCCATGCACTGAACAGGCCGTCGGCGAAGCCGGTCCGAGTCACCCGCTTGAGGTACACCGCCGGGATGATCTGATCGGTGTCCACGTTGGAGCGCCGCAGTGGCACGGCGGTGCCGGTGTGCGTGGTGAACTTGTCCATCTCGTCGGTCCCTTCTACAGGTCGGCGGGGGCGGCCAGCCGGCCGACCACGGCGGTGGCGGCGGCGACCGGCGGGGAGACCAGGTGCGTACGACCGCCCCGGCCCTGACGGCCCTCGAAGTTGCGGTTGGAGGTGGAGGCGGAGCGCTCACCCGGCTTGAGTGTGTCGGGATTCATCCCCAGGCACATCGAGCAGCCGGCGAACCGCCACTCGGCGCCGGCGTCGGCGAAGACCTTGTCCAGCCCTTCGGCCTCGGCGGCCTCGCGCACCGCGGCGGAGCCGGGCACCACGAGCATCCGGACCCCGTCGGCGACCGTGTGGCCGCGCAGCACGTCGGCGGCGGCCCGCAGGTCCTCCAGCCGGCCGTTGGTGCAGGAACCCACGAAGACCACGTCGATGGGCAGTTCACGCAGCGGCGTGCCCGGGCGCAGGTCCATGTACTCCAGCGCGCGGCGGGCCGCGGCACGTTCGGAGTCGGAGGCGAACTCCTCCGGGTCCGGCACCGGCGCGCTCAGTGGCGCGCCCTGACCGGGGTTGGTGCCCCAGGTGACGAACGGGGTGACCTGGCTGGCGTCCAGGGTCACCTCGGCGTCGAAGCGCGCGCCCTCGTCGGTGGGCAGCGTCCGCCACCACGAGACCGCCGCGTCCCAGTCCGCGCCCTGCGGCGCGTTCGGCCGACCCTTGAGGTACGCGAACGTGGTCTCGTCCGGCGCGATCATGCCGGCCTTGGCGCCCCACTCGATGGACATGTTGGCGATCGTCATCCGCCCCTCCATGGAGAGGGCCCGGATGGCCTCGCCGCGGTACTCGACGATGTGCCCGCGGCCGCCGCCGGTGCCGACCTGGGCGATCAGCGCGAGCACCAGGTCCTTGGCGGTGACGCCGGGGGCGAGCCGGCCGGTGACGTTCACGGCCATGGTCTTCGGACGGCTCTGCGGCAGCGTCTGGGTGGCCAGCACGTGCTCCACCTCGCTGGTGCCGATGCCGAAGGCCAGCGCACCGAACGCGCCGTGGGTGGCGGTGTGCGAGTCGCCGCAGACGATGGTCATGCCCGGCTGGGTGAGCCCGAGCTGCGGGCCGATGACGTGCACGATGCCCTGGTTGTCGTCGCCGAGCGGGTGCAGTCGCACGCCGAACTCGGCGCAGTTGCGGCGCAGCGTCTCGATCTGCGTCCGCGACGTGGGGTCCGCGATGGTGAGCAGGTCACCACGGCGGGACCGGAACGCCGGATCGGCGTACCCGGTCGGGGTGTTGTGGTCCTCGGTCGCGAGCGTCAGGTCGGTACGGCGCACCCGGCGCCCGGCGAGCCGCAGCCCGTCGAACGCCTGCGGGCTGGTCACCTCGTGCAGCAGGTGCAGGTCGATGAAGAGCAGGTCCGGCTCACCAGCGGCGGACCGTACGACGTGCGCGTCCCAGACCTTCTCGGCCAGGGTCCTCGGCTCAGGAGTGACTCCCACCATCTGGACATCCTAAATTCTGGGAGGTAAGTTTCGGCTTGTGGGACACAGTATGAGCGGTGTCGGCGTTCTCGACAAGGCGGTGGTCATCCTGGCCGCCTGCGTCGACGGCGCCAGCCTGGCCGAACTCGTTGAGCGCACGAAGCTGCCCCGGGCCACCGCGCACCGGCTGGCACAGGCACTGGAGATTCACCGGATGCTGGTCCGGGACACCCAGGGCCGTTGGCGCCCCGGCCCCCGGTTGGGCGAGCTGGCCAACGCCGCGCCGGACGTCCTGCTGACCGCCGCGGAGCCGCTGCTGGCCGCGCTGCGCGACGCCACCGGCGAGAGCGCACAGCTCTACCTGCGCCGCGCCGACGAGCGGATCTGCGTGGCGGCGGCGGAGCGTGCCAGCGGGCTGCGGGACACCGTTCCGGTCGGGTCGGTGCTGCCGATGACCGCCGGGTCCGCGGCCCAGATCCTGCTCGCCTGGGAGCCGCCCGAGGCGGTGATGCCGCTGCTGCCGCGCAGCAAGTTCACCGGCCGCACCCTGGCCGAGGTACGGCGCCGCGGCTGGGCGCAGAGCGTGGCCGAGCGGGAGGCCGGTGTGGCGAGCGTCTCCGCCCCGATCCGGGACCGCACCGGCCGGGTGATCGCCGCCGTCAGCATCTCCGGTCCGATCGAACGCCTCGGCCGCCGCCCCGGCGAACGGCACGCCATGGCCGTGGTGAGAGCAGGCCAACGCCTCTCCGGCCTCTAACCCCCACCCCCTTCTCGCGTTGATCATGAAGTTGTTGCCAGGACACGCCGAGTCCAGTGGCAATAACTTCATGATCAACGGGGGCCGGGGGGCCGGGGCAGGGCGGGGTGGGGGGTACGGAAAGGCCCGTCTCGCGGAGCGAGACGGGCCTTGGTTGTAGCCCCGACCGGATTCGAACCGGCGCTACCGCCTTGAGAGGGCGGCGTCCTGGGCCACTAGACGACGGGGCCAGAACTTTCCTGCTTCACCGCCCTCGCGAGCGGTGCGGCTGTAGTCTAGCGACACCGTATCCGGAGGGCGGCACGGGGTGCGGGCCCGGCGTGGTGCGTGAGGCGGACACGAAACAGCCCGCCTCACCAGGTGAGACGGGCTGTGCACCGTGTAGCCCCGACCGGATTCGAACCGGCGCTACCGCCTTGAGAGGGCGGCGTCCTGGGCCACTAGACGACGGGGCCAGAACCACTTACGCTCCTCCACCCTCGCGGGCGGAGGAGCTGCACTCTACCAGAGACCACCCTCCGCCCCCGCAGAGGCGGAGTCGAACTCCGTCAGAATCCAGCGTCCGGGATTCTCGCGAATCCCAGCTGCGCTGGGGTACCAGGACTCGAACCTAGACTAACTGAACCAGAATCAGTCGGGCTGCCAATTACCCCATACCCCATTGGCCCCTTGCGGCGCCGGGAGTGAACATTACCCTCCCGGCGCCGGCAGGCCAAATCCGATCCCCCCGAACCGCCCGTGAGCAGCGGAAACAGGGGCATCGGACGGATCAGGCGACGGGAACCACCGGGTTGGTGAGCTCGCCGATGCCCTCGATCCGCACGGTGACCGTATCCCCCTCGACGAGCGGGCTAACCCCTGCCGGCGTGCCGGTGAGCACCACGTCACCGGGCAGCAGCGTCATCACGTGCGAGATGTACGACACCAGGCCGGGCACGTCGAAGACCATGTCCTTCGTCCGGCCGAGCTGGCGTACCTCCATCTCCTCCGGGTTGCGGCCCACCTCACACCGGATCTCCAGGTCCGAGACGTCCAGACCGGTGGTGATCCACGGACCGATCGGGCAGAAGGAGTCGAAGCCCTTGGCCCGGGCCCACTGCCCGTCCGAGCGCTGGAGATCACGGGCGGTGACGTCGTTGGCGCAGGTGTAGCCGAAGATGGCGCGCTCGGCGGCGGCCCGGTCGGCTCGGCGCGCCCCCGGCGCCCCGATCACCACCGCCAGCTCCGCCTCGTGCTCCACCTGCTTGGAGAAGATCGGCAGCCGGATCGCGTCCCGGGGACCGATCACCGAGGTCGACGGCTTGAGGAAGAGCAACGGCTCCTTGGGCACCTCGCTGCCGTGCTCGGCGGCGTGGTCGGCGTAGTTGCGACCCACGCAGACCACCTTGCTGGGCAGGATCGGCGAAAGCAGCCGGACGTCGGACAGGGCCCAGCGGGCCCCACTGAAGGAGAGCTTGCCGAACGGGTGGCCTTCGACCTCGGCGATGGTCAGACCCTGCGGCCCGGCCTCCGGCTCGCCCTCGACGACCCCGAACGACATTCCCTTGGCATGAGCGAAACGAGCGATACGCACCTGGCCAATCTAGCCCCGCCGAGGGGTTTACCGACCAGGACCGGCTGCCGGGTGTGCTCAAGCCGTCAGATCGGGGCACCTTAGCCGAGGCGGCGACGGCCCGGGCCGGCTTCCCGACTTCGTACCCGCACGGAGGCGGCCCGCCCCTAGCGTCGGCTCCGGAGGTTCGTTCGTATGCCTGCATCGACACGACACCACAGAGCCCTCGCAGTGCTCGTGCACTGCCTCGGCATCCTCGCCGCCGTGCCGGCCCTGCCCGCGGCGGCCCCGGAGGCGTCGGCCACGCCACGACCACCGGCCGTCACGCCACAACCAACGGCGGCGCCGCCACGACCAGCGGCGGTCATGGCGCCACCGGTCGCCAGCACACCGCCGGCGGTGGCGGTGGCCGCGCGGGCACCCACCGCGGAGCCCACGCCGCCGTCGGCGCCGCCAGCGGTGGCGCCACCCTCGCGGAAACCGGCGAAGACGCTCCCGCCCCCGGTCACGGTGGCGGTCGCGCCGGAGAACAGCCCCGCACCGAAGTACCGGATCCACGTCCGCAACGTGGGTAATTCGCCGGTCGACACGACGGTGCGCCAGGAGGTGCCGCCGGGCGCCTCGGCCACCTCGATCAGTTCCGGCGGGCGGGCCACCCGCGCCGGCGGGTCCGCCTCCGAGGTGACCTGGCGGTTGAGGCTGCCCGCGCACAGCAGCGCCACGCTGGGCACGGCTCTCACCGCGACCGCGCCGGGTCAACCGTTGACCGCGCCGGCCTGCGCGTTCACCAGCGACGGCAGCCGGCCGTACGACTGCGCCACAGCCACCTGGCAGGCGGCGGCGACACCGGCGGCCGAGGTCACCGAGGCGCCGACCTGGCGGCGGATTCCGGTGCTGCTGGCCGGGCTGGCCGTCCTGCTGCTGCTCTGCGCCGGTGCGTTCTGGGTGTGGCGTCGCCGGCGGCGTGGGCCCCGGGTGACGGCCGCCGCCCTCGCCGCCGACGGGGCGCCCGACGCCGGGCGCGGGACGGTCTATCCGCGTCCGTCCGCCCCGAGCCCGGCGAGGCGTCGGCGTACCCCACCCGTCTGGCTGCTGGTCACCGGAGCGGTTGTCATGCTGGCCGGCGTGCTCGGCGCCGCCGGCTGGACCGCGACCCGCCAGGTCGCGTCGATCGACACCCAGAAGCAGCCGACCAGCGGCGCGTGGATGGGCACCGCGGTGTCCGGCCCGGTCGGTATGCCGCTGCGCGAGTCGGCGTTCGAGTTCACCGTGTACCGGATGTCCTGCGGTGCGGCCGGCACCGCCGGGCCGGCCGACGGTGGCGGTGCCGCGCCGGCCGCGGGTCGACGGTGCCAGGCCACTGTCGGTGTGCGCAACGTCACCGGCGATCAGCAGCCCTGGCACGGCCAGATGCAACGCGCCTACCTGCCGGGCGGGCGCTGGGTGAGCACCGACGAGCCGGCCACCCGGGCGGCCAACCTGGGTCGGGACGTCTTCGCCGATCCCGTGGCCGCGGGTAGCCGGGTGGTGCTCCCGCTGGTCTTCAGCGTCGACGGGCGGGACCCGCCCCGGCAGCTGGAGCTGCGCAGCGGGGTGTTCTCCGCCGGCGTGCGGGTGGATATGCCCTGACCGGCGGGCGGGCGGCGGTCGTACCCTGGGGTCCGTGACCGCCGCCCTCGCCCCCGCCGTGCTCGACGTGGCGGCCTGGCAGGCCCGCCGCCGGGCCCACGAGGAGCGGGTGGACGCCTGGCTGACCCCGCACCTGGCCCGTCGGCGCCGCGGCGAGCGGCACCCGGTGGCCGACTTCCTCTTCACCTACTACTCGCACCGTCCGGCCCAGCTGCGTCGGTGGCATCCGGGCGCGGGGGTCGAGCTGCGCGGCGCGGATCCGGCCGATTTCGGCCGGGACTACCGCGCCACCACCGTCGGGGTCACCCTCGACACCGATGCGGTACGCGCGCGGCGCGGCGACTCGATCGGCTGGATCCGCTCGCTGCTGACGGCCACCGCCGGGCGGACGCCGCATTTCGGCTGCTTCGGGATGCACGAGTGGGCGATGGTCTACCGGCAGACCCGCGAGGAGCTGCGGCACAACGCCTGGCCGTTGCGGCTGGACCCGGAGCGGACCGCCGCGATCGTCGAGGAGCGGGGCGTACGGTGCAGCCACTTCGACGCGTTTCGCTTCTTCACGCCACCGGCCCGGCCGTTGAACGTGCTCACCCCGACCCGGGAGACCCAGCACGCGCACGAGCAGCCGGGCTGCCTGCACGCCAACATGGACCTCTACAAGTGGGCGTACAAGCTGTCGCCACTGCTGCCCTCGGAGCTCGTCGCGGACTGCTTCGAGCTGGCCCGGGAGATCCGCACCCTGGACATGCGGGCCTCCCCGTACGACCTGGCGGCGCTCGGTCATCCGCCGGTACTGGTGGAGACGCCGGAGGGCCGGGCGGAGTACGCCGCCGCGCAGCGCGGCTTCGCCGACCGGGCCGCCGTGCTACGCGTCCGGCTGCTCGCCGCCGTGCCAGCCTGACCGGCTCGCCGCCTTGCCGGCCTGATCCGGGAGCGACCGACTCAGCTTTCCCGGCGGGTACGCAGGCCGTCGACGAGCAGCGCGACCACCGCCGCCATGTCCTCGTCGAGGCCCGGCTCGCTCCACTCGGTGCGGTGGGACGGGTGGTGGAAGCGGGCGGTGGCCTGCAACAGCGCCCGGCCGGCGACCGCCGGGTCGGGCACGCTGAACTCGCCAGCCGCCACCCCGTCGGCGACGATCAGGCTGAGCTGGCCGGCGAGGACCTCCAGGTGGTTGGCGACCGCACCCTCGGAGAGGGTGGCGAGCTGGTGGAAGTTGTCGAACAGCTCCGGGTCCTCGCGGGCCATCCGGCGCTTGGTGCCGCTCAGCTCGGCGAGCCACCGGCGCAGCCGCTGCGGGGCCGGGCCGGGGCCGGTGGCCACCTCGATCAGCGGGGTGGAGACCCGGGCCAGCCAGCGTTCGGCGACCGCCTCGCGCAGCGCGGTCTTGCTGGCGAAGTGCCGGTAGACACTGCCGTGGCTGACGCCCAGCGCGCGGGCGACGTCCAGCACTGTGGCCTTGGCCGGGCCGTACCGGCGCAGCACCTCCTCGGCGGTGTCGAGGATGCGGTCTGCCGTCAGGGCGGTGGCGTCGCTCATTGCTCCAGCCTCCCTGACCGCGCGGACGGCCGTGGCGCGGCCCCCGGCCGGCGGTCGCGCCACGGCCGGGCGGTCATGCCCGCTCGCTGTCCAGGTGCGCCATCTGCGCCTCGTCGTAGCGGGCGCCGGCGGCCGCGCCGGCCGGGACGGCGGTCTCGATCGCGGCCAGGTCCGCCTCGGTCAGGGTGATCGCGGCCGCGCCCAGCGCCTCGGTCAGCCGGTCCCGACGACGGGCGCCGATCAGGGGCACGATGCTCTCGCCCCGGGCGAGCACCCAGGCGATGGCGATCTGCGCCACGGTGACGCCGCGGGCCTCGGCGATGGCGCGCAGGGCGTCCACCAGGGCGAGGTTGCGGTCCAGGTTGGCGCCGGCGAACCGGGGCAGGTGACTGCGGAAGTCGGTGCCGGCGGTCTCCCGCTGCGCCGTCCAGTGGCCGCTGATCAGGCCCCGGGACAGCACCCCGTAGGCGGTGATGCCAACGCCCAGCTCACGCGCCGTCGGCAGGACCTCGGCCTCGGGGCCGCGGGAGATCAGCGAGTACTCGATCTGGAGGTCGGTGATCGGGTGCACGGCGTGCGCCCGGCGCAGCGTCTCGGCGTTCACCTCGGACAGGCCGATGTGCCGGACGTGGCCGGCCTTGACCAGCTCGGCGATGGTGCCCACCACGTCCTCGACGGGCACGTCCGGGGTGAGCCGGGCGGGGCGGTAGATGTCGACGTGGTCGGTGCCGAGCCGGCGCAGGGTGTACGCCAGGAAGTTCTTGATCGCGACGGGTCGGACGTCGACGCCGTTCCAGCCGCCCTCGGCGTCGCGCAGTGCGCCGAACTTGACGCTGATGACGGCGTCGTCCCGGTTGCGACCGCGCAGCGCCTCGCGCAGCAGCAGCTCGTTGTGCCCCATGCCGTAGAAGTCGCCGGTGTCGAGCAGGGTGAGACCGGCGTCCAGGGCGGCGTGGATGGTCGCGATGCTCTCGGCCTCGTCGGCGGTGCCGTAGAGGTCGGACATGCCCATCAGGCCGAGCCCGAGCGCGGCGACGGTGGGGCCGGTGGTGCCGAGGTTGCGGGTTTCCATGGGTCTTCCTCTCCTGGGGTGACCCGTTGAGCGTACATCCTTCGGCTGACAGATTCCAGATTCTGTCAGCCAGGGGCTGGCCCGTCGCCCGTTGTCAGTCCGCGGATGCCGACTCGGTGGGCCGTGGGGTGAAGAAGCGAACGACCTGGTCGGCTGCGCTGGAGGACAGCATCATTGCCTGGACCCGTGCGGACATCTCGGCGATCGGGTGGATTCTGGCGAACATCGCCTCCTCGTAGTTCTGGATCGCCGAGTCGGGGTCGGTGGGGTTGGCGGCGATTTCGGCGGCGAGTTCGGCGGCGTCGAGCATGGCCTGGTTGGCGCCCTCGCCGACCGGCGGCATGAGGTGCGCGGCGTCACCGATGAGGGTGATGCCCGGTCGGTGGGCCCAGCGTGTACCGGTGGGCATCGCCTCGATCCTGCGTGGGTTCGGCGGACCGCCGGCCTCGATGAGCGCGGTGAGGCCGGGGGCCCAGCCGTCGAACATGTCGAGCAGAGCGCGCTTGCTGCGGTAGGCGTCCATGTGGCGAGCGTCCGGGGGCAGGGAGATCCCCACCCGGATGCTGCCATCGCCGAGGCGTTGCGCCGCCAGGATCTGGTTCACACCGATGCACCAGAGGTTCCCGGGGCCGACCAGCTCGGCGAGATCCGGGTGACGCCGGTCCGGGTCGCTGATGCTCAGCTCCACCAAGGTGGCCACGGAGGAGAGTCTCGTGTCGGTCAGCAGCGACCGGACGACCGAGCGTGCACCGTCCGCGCCGATGAGGACGTCGCAGTCGGCGCGGTGACCGCCGTCGAAGGTCAGCCCGAACCCTCCGTCGGGTCGTGGCGTCGCCGCGACGAGCCGGTGCTGCCACGCGACCGCGTCGCCGGGGAGCGAATCGAGCAGCAGGTCACGCAGTGCGCTGCGGTCGATCTCGGGGCGTCCGGAGAATGAGCCGGGTTGTGGCGTGTGGTGCACGAGGGTGCGTCCGGCCGGGTCGAGGATGCGATGCTCCTCGCCCTCGGGCCGCGCCTCGGACCGGAACCGGCCGGTGAGGCCCGCATCGTCCAGGGCCTGCTGCCCGGACTCCGGGTGCAGGTCGAGCATTCCGCCCTGTGCTCGCGCGGATCGGCTCGCCTCGCGTTCGTACACGACCGCGTCGATGTCGTGCCGGTGCAGGATTCGAGCCAGTGTCAGGCCGCCGAGGCCACCACCGGCGATCGCAAATCGCAACATCATCTCCGTTACCGTACGCTGTATATTATGGATACGCTGTACGGTAGCGCACCGCTGCCCGTCTGGGAACGGCCCGAGCCTCAACCGCGGGCGGCGCCGGTGCCACTGAGCCGCGCGAAGATCGCCGCCACGGCGATCCGGATCGCCGACGCACACGGCCTCGACGGGCTGTCGGTACGCAAGATCGCCAAAGAGCTCGGTGTCGGTCCGATGCGGCTCTACGACTACGTGGTCAACAGGTCCGAGCTGCTTGATCTGATGGTCGACGCCGTGTATGCCCAGATCGCCGAGGCCGGCCAGCAATCCGAGTGGCGCTCCACGCTACTGGCCATCGCTCACCGGACCCGCGATGCCGCTCTTGATCATGAGTGGTTCGCCGACCTGCTCGGCGGAAGGCCACACCTGGGACCGCACGCGCTCGCCGTGGGCGAATCGACCGCGGCAGCGCTCAGCCAGGCCCCTGGCGTGCGCGGCATCGACGATCTTCAGCGGGCCCTGGGCGTCCTCAACGCGTTCATCGTCGGAGCGCTCCGCAGGGAGATCACCGAGCGACGCACCGCCCGTTCCACCGGCACCGACGTGTCCGCCTGGCAGGCCGCCCTCGGGCCCTACCTGACACGCATGCTCGAAACAGGCCGCTACCCCACGGTTGCCCGGCTCGTCATCGACGGCGCCCACCTCAACGCCGAGGAGACCTTCCACCACAACCTGATCACCATCCTGGACGGCTTCACCACCCGTCCCCACACGTGAGCCGGTGCTCGCAGGCCAGCACCGGCCGAAAACGCTAGTCGCCGTCGACGCGGCGGTCGCGCTTGCGCTGGGACTGGCGCTTCTTCTCGGCCAGCCGGCGCTCCTTGGCCCCTCGGGACGGGCGCGTCGCCCGGCGCGGTGGAGGCGGGGGCGCCGCGGCCTCGCGCAGCAGCGCGGCCATCCGCTCGCGGGCCGCCTCCCGGTTGGCAAGCTGCGCCCGGTGCTCACTGGCGGCGATCGTCAGCACCCCGTCCACCAGGCGGTTGGCCAGCCGGGCCAACGCCCGGGACCGGACCGACTCGGGCACGGCCGGCGAGTTGGCCAGGTCGTAGCTCAGCTCGACCCGCGAGTCGGCGGTGTTCACGCCCTGCCCACCGGGCCCCGACGAGCGGGAGAAGCGCTCCCGCAGCTCCCCGGCAGGGACGACCCACCGGTCGGTCACCCGCAGTCCGTCGTCCACGCCCCGAGGCTAACCCGCACCGCCGCTCCCGAGGTCACCGGTGCGGTGGTTCACTCTGCGTCGCCGACGGGCTGGGCGCCGGGCCCGCGGTCTCATCGTCCGAGCCGACCGCCGCGTACGCCACCGCGCCGACCAACAGCAACACCACGATGCCCACCTTCGTCGCGGCGACCCGGATGAGCAACCAGGCGAGCTTGCGTAACCCCGGAACACTCGCCTTGGTCTTCTGATAATCGTCCCAACCTCGCCGGGCGCGGGCATAGGCGGCACCAACGACGCAGCCGACCAAGATTCCAACAGCCAGCATGGCGGACAGTGCAGGACGCTCCACCTCAGCCAGTATCCATACCGAGCGTGATATTTCCATGGCCCGATGCTGTCGGGCCGGATATCCGACAGTGGTGGCGATCCCACGGCGCCCCGCAGGGTTGTCCGGGCAGCTCAGCCGCCCTTGCCGATGATCGTGTCGGCGGTTTGCTGCACCTGCTCGATCGGGATGGCGAAGCCGATACCGATCGATCCATTTCCGTCGATGGTGGCGATCGCGGTGTTCACCCCGACCACCTCCCCGCGGGCGTTCACCAACGGCCCGCCCGAGTTGCCGGGATTGATCGACGCGTCGGTCTGCACCGCGCTGTGCCGGTTGTTGCCCAACCGCACCTGACGGTCCAACGCGCTGACGATTCCCGCGGTCACCGTCCCGGACAGACCCAGTGGCGAGCCCACCGCGAGCACCGGCTCACCGACCCGCGTGGCACCCGGCTTGGCCAGCGGTAACGGGGCGAGCCCGGCCGACGCCGGCACCTTCAGCACCGCCAGGTCGCTACGCGGTTCCCGGCCGACCACCTCGGCGGCGTACCGGCGACCGTCGGGCAGCTCCACCGTCACCGGTCCGCCGCCCCCCTTGGCCAGGATGTGGTCGTTGGTGATGAGGTGCTGCTCGTCGTCGACGGCAAAGCCCGAACCGGTCGCCGACGAGCCGTTCGCGCCGCCGGCGAGCACCGACACCACGCCGGGTACGGTCCGCTCGGCGGCGGTGACCAACTCCGCCGGCACCGGGGCTGCGGACGCCGCCGCCTCGCCGGGAGCGCCGTCCCGCCCGGCCACCACGCCACCGGCCACCGCGCCCGAGACGGCGGAGAGCGCCACCACCGCCAGCGCGGCGAGCAGTCGGCCCGGTCGACGCCCGCCGGGATCCCGCCCGTTGCCGGACGGGTCCCAGAACCCGCGGCCGTCCGGGTCGAGTTCCGGCGAGATGAACCAGGGACCGCGCGGTTCGCCCAGTCCGGTCTGCACTGCCATGCGTACTCCTCACGGTCGAAGTCCGTTGCGCGCGGGGGTCAGGGAAGCCGGGAGAACCAGCGCATCGAGCCGGCGGCGGCACCCATCGCGAAGACCAGTCCGAGGCCGATGAACCGGGCCGAGACGTCCTGCCGTTCGGTGCGGTAGCCGACCGAACTGCCGATGTCGTCGTAGACGGCACGCAGTTCGTCGGTGGTGCTGGCCTCGTGGAACATCCCGCCGGTCTCGTCGGCGACCGCCTTGAGGGTCTGCCCGTCGACCGGCACCTGGATCGGCCGCCCGCCGCGGTCCACGAACCCGGACGGGGTGCCGAACGAGATGGCGTGCACCGGCACCTCCGCCGCCACCGCGTCCGCCGCCGCCTCCATCGGGTCCATCCCGGAGGTGTTCGCCCCGTCGGAGAGCAGGATGATCCGCGCCGGCGGGGTCTCCGTGGCAGCCTGGCTGTCCAGGCCCTTGACCGCACCGAGCGAGGTGTTGATGGCCTCGCCGATCGCGGTGCCCTGCACCCCGGTCACCCCCTCGGCGAGCCGACCGATCCCCTCCTCGAGGGCCTCCCGGTCGGTGCCGGGCGGCACCAGCACGGCCGCGCTGCCGGCGAACGCGACCAGACCGACGTTGAACTCCTCGGGCAGGCCGTCGACGAAGCGCCGCGCCGCCTGCTTCGCCGCGGTCAGCCGGTCCGGGTCGACGTCGGTGGCGAGCATGGAGGTGGACACGTCCACCGCCACCATCACCGTGGCGCGTTCCCGGGGCACCTGGACCTCGGCGGTCGGCCGGGCGAAGCCGACCACGAGCAGCGCCAACATGGCCAGGAACAGCCCGGCGGGGACGTGTCGGCGCCACGCCGGCCGCTCCGGAGCCACCCGATCCAGCAGTCGCAGGTTGGTGAAGCGGACCGCGTACCGGCTGCGTCGGCGCTGCATCAGCAGGTACGCGACGACCAGGGCGAGCACGCCGAGCAGCAGCCAGAGTCGCAGCGGCGACTGCCAGATCACGCGACACCTCCCCGGACGACTCCCGCCGGCGCGGCGGCCAACCGGCGCTGGGCGTGCACGTGCCGGACGATGTCCGCACTCCAGTCCCGATCGGTGCGCAGCGCCAGGTGGGTGGCTCCGCTGCGCCGCAGCGCCTGCTGGACCTGGTCACGCTGGGCGGCGGCGGCCGCGGCGTACCGCTCGCGCAGCCGACGGTCCGATGTGCACACCTCGCGCCGGCGGCCGGTCTCCGGGTCGACCAGCGTGATCAGGCCGACGTCCGGCAGCTCCAGCTCACGCGGGTCGGTCACCTCGATGCCCAGCACCTGGTGCCGGACGCTGAGCCGGCGCAGGGTCCGCTCCCAGGGCGGTGGCTCGTCGGGATCGTCGGGCAGGCCGTCGAGGAAGTCGGAGACCACCACGACCAGACCGCGCCGGTTGGCGACCCGGTGCAGGGCGTCGAGCCCGTCCGCCAGCTCCGGCGGCCCGACTGGCACCGACACCCCGACCGACGGACCGGGCCCCTCGGCGGAACCGGTGCCACGGGGCGCGGCCAGCAGCGCGCGGAGCAGGCCGAGCAGGTGGGTACGCCCACTGCGGGCCGGGAAGCGCCGGACCCCGTCGGCGCGCAGCACCTGAGCGCCGAGCCGGTTGCCGACGCCGGCGGTCAGGAAGCCGATCGCGGCGACCGCGGCCACGGCCAGCTCCCGCTTGTCCAGCTCAGCGGTGCCGAACTCCATGCTGGCGCTGGCGTCGACCAGCAGCCAGGTGGTCAGTTCCCGGTCGGCGTCGACCTGCCGGACGTGCGGCACGGCGGTCCGGGCGGTCACCGCCCAGTCCATCCGGCGGACCTCGTCCTCGCCCGGCCGGTACTCGCGACTGCCGGCCGGTTCGCTGCCCGGCCCGGGTAGCAGGCCGCGGTACTGGCCGTGCAGCAGGCCGTTCAGCCGGCGGGTGACGGTCAGCTCCAGGCGGCGCAGCCGCTGGTCCGGAGCCAGCTCGGCGAGGCCGGGATCGGCCGGCGCGGCGACGACGCGCCTCATGCCGCCGCCAGATCGGGGGCCTGCTGCGGGTGGCTGTCGGCCAGTCGGGGCGGTGGCACCGCCTCCACCAGCCGGCGGACCACGCCCTCAGCCGAGACACCGTCGGCCACCGCGTCGAAGGAGAGCACCAGCCGGTGCGCGAGGACGTCCACCGCCAGCTCGCGGACGTCCTCAGGCAGCACGTACTCCCGTCCGCGCAGCAGCGCCCGGGCCCGGGCGGCCGCGACCAGGCCGAGGGTGGCCCGCGGGCTGGCCCCGTACGCCAACAGTGGCGCGATCTCCGGTAGCCCGAACCGGCCCGGGTCGCGGGTGGCGAGGATGAGCCGGACCACGTACTCGGCCAACGCGTGGTGGACGAAGACCCGCTCGGCGTGGGCCTGGAGGTTCTGCAGCCGTTGCGCGTCGAGCACCTGGCGCGGGCTCGGCCGGTCGGTGCTCATCCGGTAGAGGATCGCCAGTTCGTCGGCGTCGCTCGGGTAGTCCACCACCACCTTCATCAGGAACCGGTCGCGCTGCGCCTCCGGGAGCTGGTAGACCCCCTCGGACTCGATCGGGTTCTGGGTGGCCAGCACCAGGAACGGCGCCGGCACCGGCCAGCTGCGCCCACCGATGGAGACCTGCCGCTCCGCCATCGCCTCCAGCAGCGCCGACTGGACCTTGGCGGGGGCCCGGTTGATCTCGTCAGCCAGCACGAGGTTGGCCATGATCGGGCCCAGTTCGATGTCGAAGGTCTCCTTGGAGGCCCGGTAGATCCGGGTGCCGACGATGTCGGAGGGAACCAGGTCCGGGGTGAACTGGATCCGCGAGAAGGTTCCGCCGACCACGGTGGCGAGGGTCTGCGCGGCCAGCGTCTTGGCCACGCCGGGGACCCCCTCAAGGAGGCAGTGTCCGTTGGCGACCAGGGCGGTGAGCAGCCGTTCGACGAGCCGATCCTGCCCGACGATCACGCGTTTGACCTCGAAGAGGGTCTGTTCCAGCTCGACGCCGGTCGGCTCGGGATCGACCGAGCTGGGCATGCTGGCCAGGGTGTCCGAGATGTCCGTCACGGTGCTTGCTTCCCGGGCGGCAGCCCGGCAAACGTCGGATTATCAGCGCCGAAGTGCCCGATGACACCCCGGCTGGGGATGAACTGTCCGGTCGGGTGACAACGACCCCGGTACGGCACGAGCCACGCGGACGGCGGCAGACCGGGTGCAGGGCGAAGCCGCCGGGCGGGCCGGCGGCTTCGTCGGGACAACCCGGGGTGCCGGCCCTTGTTCCACCGGGCCGGCACCCGGACCGTCAGGGAGTGTGGACGACCAGGTGGAAGCCCAGGTCCGCGGCGACCCCAGCCGAGTTGCGGGTCTGCACGAAGACCCCGTTCGGCGTGCTGAGCCGGCGCGCCACCGAGATCTCGCCGGCGGCAGGGATGCAGCAGGCGTCAGCGCGGCCGATGGTCGCCACGAAGATGCCCGCTGTGACGACGTGACCGAACTGGACCTCGTACTGGCCGACGCCGTACTTGATGACTGTGCCGACGCCGCGTGCCTTGGTGCCGTTGGCGTTGACGACCACGATGCTCGTGCTGGCGGCGAGTGTGGTTGCCGCACCGGACTTCAGGGCGGCCTTCGCCTTGCGTGCGGACTCCGCCGTCACCGGCGGCTGGGCGTTCGTGCCGCGCGCCGCAGGCTGGACGGTCTCCGCCGGCGCCTTCGCCGTCGGCTGGGCGACGGCGATCCCGCCGCCGGCCAGGCTCAACCCCAGGACAGCGAACGTGACCGCCGCCGCCTTACGTCGGAAAGATGTGCTCATGACAGGTCCCCCTTGTGTGACCGTGCGAATTCGGCCGACCCGCGGGGCGGGACGGATGACTGCCTGTAATAGTTGGACGACGCCCGATGAAACCGGAGGAAGCAATCTCACGCGCACCTGGTGAGGTCGATTTCTCAACGATCTACGTCCGGCTTGAGCTGGGATTACTACTCAGAGTGGCGTCGTTTAGGCCAGATGGAACGTAGCATCAGAAAAAGCCGAACGTCAATAGTTGATCTCGCATTATCGAGCTGTCGGCCAGCCGTCAGATAATTGTGAAATGTGAGAGCACCACCATTCATGAAAATGGCTCCGCGAGTTCCCGCTAGGCTCACCGTCATGATCGTCGACGCCCCGCCCGCACCGGCTCGACGCCGCGCTGACCGGATCGGCGCGGTGCTCTGCTGGCTGGCGGTCGCACCGACGGGCGCCTGGGCCGCCGCCCGGCTGGCCGGCCTGGACCGGGGACCGCTGGTGCAGGCGCTCGCCTTCACCCCGTACGTCGCGGGCTGGAGCGTGCTGGCGCTGACCCTCGCCCTCGCCCTACGGCGCTGGTGGCCGGCGGCGGTCGCGGCACTGGCCGCGGCGGCGCTCCTCGGCGTGGTCGCACCCCGGGCCCTGGCCTCGCCGCAACCCGCGACAGGCGGTCCCACAGTGCGGCTACTCACCGCCAATCTGCTCGCCGGCTCCGCCGACGCGCGGACGCTGGTCGAGCTGGTCCGGCGGCACCGGGTGGACGTGCTCACCGTGCAGGAGTTCACCCCGGACGCGCAGGCCGCCCTGGAGCGGCTCGGCCTCGACCGGCTGCTGCCCCACCGGCAACTCAACGCGCAGATCGGCACGCCCGGCTCCGGGCTCTACTCGCGCTGGCCGATCACCGACGCCGGCGTCCGGCACAACCGCGGCGGCTGGGGCTTCAGCCAGGCGTACGGCACGCTGGCCGTCCCCGGCGCGCCCCCGGTCCGCGTCGAGTCGGCCCACCCCTCGGCGCCGTACGCGCTGGACCAGGTCGGCGCCTGGCGCGCCGACCTGACCGCCCAGCCACCGGCCACTCCGGACGGTGGCCTGCGGATCCTCGCGGGGGACTTCAACGCCACCCTCGACCACGGACCGCTACGGGCCCTGCTGCGCACCGGCTACGTCGACGCCGCCGACGCCACCGGAGCGGGGCTGACCGGCACCTGGGGCCCGTACGACGGCGACCTGATCCCGCCGGTCACCATCGACCACGTGCTGGTCGACCGCCGGATAGCCGCCCAGACCGTGACCGTGCAGGACCTACCCGGCACCGACCATCGTCCCGTGCTGGCCACCCTCCGCCTCCCCGCCGCCTGACCCCGCCACCAGGCGCCCCACCGCGCCTCAGCGGCCGTTCGGCGTCCCGTGTGCGCCGGCTGGCGTGTTAGTAGGGGGCCCTTCCTCTACCGCAGGCGTTAACAAGGTGCCCTTCCTTACCCCGAGGCCGTAGGTGAGGGCGTCGACGAGGGCGTGCCAACTGGCCTCGACGACGTTGGGGTGCACGCCCACGGTGGTCCAGTCCCGGCCGCCGCCGTCGGCGGTCTCCAGCAGCACCCGGGTAACGGCGCCGGTGCCGTGGCTGCCCTCCAGGATGCGCACCTTGTAGTCGGCCAGCTCGAAGTCGCGCAGCTGCGGGTAGTGCCGGGCCAGCCCCACCCGCAGCGCCTCGTCCAACGCGTTGACCGGACCGTTGCCCTCGGCGGTGGCGATCACCCGCTCGCCGCGTACCCGGATCTTGACGGTCGCCTCGGAGACCACCGCGCCGTCCTCGCGGTGCTCGACCAGCACCCGGTACGACTCCAGAGTGAACGGCCGGGCCGGGCCGCCCTCCGGCAGCTCCGAACGGACCAGCAGTTCGAAGGAGGCGTCCGCGGCCTCGAAGGACCAGCCGCCGGCCTCCAGCTCCTTGACCCGGTTGGTGACCCGGGTCAGCGCCTCCGGCTGGCCGGCCAGGTCCAGGCCGAGCTCACGACTCTTGAGCTCGACGCTGGCCCGGCCGGCCATCTCGGTTACCAGGATCCGCATGTCGTTGCCCACCACCGACGGGTCCACGTGGTTGTAGAGCAACGGGTCGACCTTGATCGCACTCGCGTGCAGCCCCGCCTTGTGAGCGAAGGCGGCGGCCCCGACGTAGGCCTGGTGGGTGTCGGGGGCGATGTTGGCGATCTCGGCGATGGCGTGCGAGACCCGCACCATCTGCGCCAGGCAGCCCTCCGGTAGGACGGGCATGCCGAGCTTGAGTTGAAGGTTCGCGACGATCGCGAAAAGGTCCGCGTTGCCGGGGCGTTCGCCGTACCCGTTGGCGGTTCCCTGGACGTGGCGGACCCCCGCCTCGACTGCGGCGATGGTGTTGGCCACCGCGCAGGCGGTGTCGTTCTGGGCGTGCATGCCGAGCAGTCCCGCGTCGATCCCGAGCCGGTCGGTCAGGTCGGCGATCACGGCGGTCACCTGGGACGGCAGCATGCCGCCGTTGGTGTCGCAGAGCACCATCCGCTCCGCGCCGGCGGCCAGCGCGGCCTGCACCACGGCAGCGCCGTACGCCGGGTCGTGCCGGTACCCGTCGAAGAAGTGCTCGCCGTCGACGAAGACGCGCCGGCCCTCGGCGACGAGGTGGCTGACGGTGTCGTGGATCATCGCCAGGTTCTCCGCGCCGGTGGTGCGCAGCGCCCGCTCGACGTGCCGGGTGTCGGCCTTGGCGACCAGCGCCACCGCCGGGGTCTGCGCGTCCAGCAGGCCGCGTACCTGAGGGTCGTCGGCGACCGCCACACCGGCCTTGCGGGTGGCGCCGAACGCGACAAGCACAGCGTGCCGCAGATCCAGCTCCGTGCGTGCCCGGCGGAAGAACTCGGTGTCCTTGGGCACCGCGCCCGGCCAACCGCCCTCGATGAAGCCGACGCCGAACTCGTCGAGCAGCCGGGCCACCGCCAGCTTGTCGACCACCGAGTAGGTGAGCCCCTCGCGCTGGGCACCGTCGCGCAACGTCGTGTCGTAGACCTGGAACGTCATCAGGATCCTTTCTCGGAGCAACAAAAAGACCCCCCGCGGATGCGGGAGGTCTGCGCGCTCGGCGGAGGGAGGGCCGGCGCGCTAGGTCGCAATAATCAGGGCGGTGCTGGTCACGATCGCTACTCTGCCACCGCTCCCCTGGTTTTGGGAGGAACAATCCACATGGCGGGACGGTCACACACGGTTGCCACTATCCGGGCCCTCCTCCAGCCTCGGACACAACCCACCGCTCGTGATCGGCTTCACAAGTCACCTGCCCGCCCACCGGCGAAAACTCGCCTACGGAAGTATCTGGAACCAATCCAGTTACCGGCCCCTGTGCCGCTCCCGAGGAGGACCCTTGCTCACTGTCGGTGATCGCTTCCCCGAGTACGAACTCACCGCCTGCGTGTCCCTCGACGCCGACAAGGCGTTCGAGACGCTCAACCACAAGTCCCACGAGGGCAAGTGGCGCGTGGTCTTCTTCTGGCCGAAGGACTTCACCTTCATCTGCCCGACGGAGATCGCCGAGTTCGGCCGGCTCAACGGCGAGTTCGCCGACCGGGACGCGCAGGTCCTGGGGGCGTCGGTGGACAACGAGTACGTCCACTACGCGTGGCGCAAGGACCACCCGGACCTTCGGGAGCTGCCCTTCCCGATGCTCAGCGACATCAAGCGCGAACTGGCCGCCGCCTGCGGCGTGCTCGGCGAGGACGGCGTGGCCCAGCGCGCGACGTTCATCATCGACCCGAACAACGAGATCCAGTTCGCCATGGTCACCGCCGGCTCGGTCGGCCGCAACGTCTCGGAGGTGCTGCGGGTGCTCGACGCACTGCAGACCGACGAGCTGTGCCCGTGCAACTGGAACAAGGGCGGCGAGACCCTCGACGCCAGCGCGCTCCTCGCCGGCGCCGGAGCCTGACCATGGGTCTGGACGCGATCAAGGCGGCCCTGCCCGAGTACGCCAAGGACATCAAGCTGAACCTGGGCTCCACCGTCGGCACCTCCACGCTGACCCCGGTCCAGGCCTGGGGCACCGCGTTGGCCTGCGCGGTGGCCGCCCGCAACCCGATGGTGCTGCGCGAGATCGCCGCCGAGGCGCCCGGTCACCTCACGCCGGAGGGCGTCGAGGCGGCCAAGGGCGCGGCGGCCATCATGGCGATGAACAACATCTACTACCGGGCCAAGCACCTCATCGGCGACGAGCAGTACGCCTCGATGCCGGCCCGGCTGCGGATGCAGATCATCGCCCGGCCGGGCGTGGACAAGGGCGACTTCGAGCTCTGGTGCCTCGCCGTCTCGGCGATCACCGGCTGCGGGGTGTGCCTCGAGTCGCACGAGAAGACGCTGCGCGGCAGCGGCTTCACCCGCGAGCAGGTCCACGAGGCGCTGCGGATCTCCGCAGTCGTGCACGCCGCTGCGGTCACCCTGGACGCCGAGGCCGCGCTGGCCTGAGCAGGTACGCCCCGACGGGCCGACGCCGCACCGCGGTGTCGGCCCGTCGCTGTTTCCGGCCCCCGGCGACCGGGTAGCTCCTGCGGGGACGCACTCACCTACGCCGTGAGCATCGGCGACAGTCAGGAGTGAACGGCATGGAAAGGATCGACCCGCACGCGACCCACGCCGAGCCGGAGCCGCAGCGCGGAGGCGACCAGGGCACAGTGCCCGGCGGCGCCCCGGCTGGCGCCTTCGACCCCTGGCGCTACCGCGACCAGGCCGGGGTGGCCGACGCCGACCTGGTCGGCTACATGGTCGACGCCACCGACGGCGGAATCGGCAAGATCGACAGCGCCAGTCACGAGGTGGACGGCAGCTACCTGGTGGTGGACACCGGCCCCTGGATCTTCGGCAAGAAGGTGATGCTGCCGGCCGGCACGGTCAACCAGGTCGACCACGACAAGCGCGTCGTCTCGGTGGACCGGACCCGCGACCAGATCAAGGCCGCCCCCGAGTACGACGAGACCAGCCACAGCGACCCGAACTACCGCAACCAGCTGGGTGGCTACTACGACGAGACGTACGGCGCGCTCCCGCCCGGCACCGCGCGATAAACCGCTCGGACCCGACGGCCGGTGGGGCGTTGTCCCGCCGGCCGTTACCGTGTCAGCGTGGACGCCATCGAGGACAACCGACACATCTCGCTGCCCGCGACCTTCAACTTCCGCGACGTCGGTGGCTACCCCGGCCACGACAACCGCACCGTGCGCCGGGGACGGCTCTACCGCTCGGACTCACTGCACCGCCTCACCGAGAGCGACCGGGACACGTTCACCGCGATCGGCATCCGCACGGTCATCGACCTGCGCCGCCCGCAGGAGGTGGAACGGGACGGCCGGGTGCCGTCGTACCAGGGGCTGACCTACCGGAACATCCACCCGGAGCACGTGGAGTGGGGCGAGCAGCCGTACCGCGAGGGCGACAGCCTGGCGCGCTACCTCGCGGACCGGTACGCCGCCCTGGCCCAGACCGGCACCGCCGGGTTGGCCGAGGCGATCGGGCTGATCGCCGACTCGGCCAACGCCCCGGTGGTGGTGCACTGCGTGGCCGGTAAGGACCGCACCGGCATCGTGTGCGCGCTGACCCTCGCCGTGCTGGGTGTCGACGACACGGACATCGTCGCGGACTACGCCCTCACCAACGAGGCGTCCGCCCGGTTCGGCGCCTGGCTGGCCGAGACCACCCCGGGCGGGCTGGACCATGTGCCGGCGCCGTTCCTGGCCTCGCCCGCCGAGGCGATGGAGCTGTTCCTCGCCGAGCTGCGCGAGGGGTACGGCTCGGTGGAGAGCTACCTGCGTCACGCCGGAGTCACCGACGAGCAGCTGGACGCCCTCCGCCACCACCTACTCGACTAGCCCCCTGCCACCCCGCCCCGTCCCCCGCCCGCCCCGCCCGCCCGCCCCTGACCTCGTCGATCTAGGGCAGATCGCTGTCAGTGGATCTCCATCCACGACGATCTGCCCTAGATCGACGGCGGGGGGGCGCGCGGGGAGCGCGGGGGGGTTAGAGGACTCGGCGTACCCAGTTCTGGGGGTCGGTGGCCTTGCCTCGTTGGATGTCGACGAGCTGCTGGCGCAGGGCCATGGTGACGCGGCCCGGCTCGCCGCCGCCGATCAGGAACTCGCCGTCGGGGAAGCGGACTCCGCCGATCGGGGTGATCACCGCGGCGGTGCCGCAGGCGAAGACCTCGCGGAGCCGTCCGCTGGCCGCGTCGGCCTGCCAGTCGGCGAAGGTGACCGGCCGCTCCTCGACCCCGTGCCCGGCTGCGCCGGCCAGCGTGAGGACCGCGTCGCGGGTGATGCCCGGCAGGATCGTGCCGGTCAGTGGCGGGGTGACCACCGTGTCGTCGTCGTAGACGAAGAAGACGTTCATGCCGCCCAGCTCGTCGACGAAGCGGCGCTCCACCGCGTCCAGGAAGACCACCTGGTCGCAGCCGGCCTCGATGGCCTCGGCCTGGGCCGCCAGTGACGCGGCGTAGTTTCCGCCGCACTTGGCGGCGCCGGTGCCGCCGGGCGCGGCCCGGGTGTAGTCCGGCGAGACCCAGACGGTGACCGGCTTGACCCCGCCGCTGAAGTACGCCCCGACCGGCGAGGCGATGACCATGTAGAGGTACTCGTTGGCCGGACGGACACCGAGGAAGACCTCGCTGGCGAACATGAACGGCCGCAGGTAGAGGCTGCCGTCCTCGCCGGTGGGGATCCACTCCCGGTCGATCTCGATGAGCTTGTGCAGCGAGTCGACGAACACCTCCGGCGGCAGCACAGGCATCGCCATCCGCTGGGCGGAGGTGGCGAAGCGGGCCGCGTTGGCGTCCGGCCGGAACATCGTCACGCCACCGTCGGCGGTCCGGTACGCCTTCAGCCCCTCGAAGATCTCCTGCGCGTAGTGCAGCACCGCGCTGGCCGGGTCCATCGGGATCGGCCCGCGCGCCTCCACCCGGGCGTCGTACCAGCCCTTGCCGTCGGCGTAGCGGACGGTGACCATGTGGTCGGTGAAGACCCGTCCGAACCCGGGATTGGCCAGCAGGGCGGCCCGGTCGGTGGCGGATACCGGCGCGGGATTCGGACGGATCTCGAAGTCGAGCTTGTCACCACCGCTCATCGCGCTGACCTCCCTGCGGGACAACGGCATGCGGGATCGCACACCGACATGGTTGTGCCAGAAACTTACCCCGAACGGTCGTTCAGCGGGTAGCGCCGCTCGGGGCATGGACGACCCCGGATGTTTGCTCGCCGGCGCGCGGCCGTGGGTGGGTCAGGCTACGGCGTGGGCGGCGAGCCGGTCGCCGACCTCGGCGGTACGCAGCGCCACGCCCGGGATCCGGCCGGCCAGCTCGGCGGCGACCGCCGCGTTGACCCGGGCCGCGGCCTCGGCGTGCCCGAGCTGCTCCAGCAGCAGCGCGGCCGAGAGCACAGCGGCGACCGGGTCGGCGACGCCCTGCCCGGCGATGTCCGGTGCCGAGCCGTGCACCGGCTCGAACATCGAGGGGTACGCCCCCTCGGGGTTGATGCAGCCGCTGGCGGCCAGCCCGATCCCACCGGTGACCGCGGCGGCGATGTCGGTGAGGATGTCGCCGAACAGGTTGTCGGTGACCACCACGTCGTAGCGCTGCGGCTGGGTGACCAGGAACATCGCGGCCGCGTCGACGTGCTGGTACTCGGTCGCGACGTCCGGATGCTCGGCGGCGACCGCGTCGAAGGCGCGCGCCCAGAGCGACCCGGCGTGGGTGAGAACGTTGGTCTTGTGCACCAGGGTGACCTTGCGCCGCTCCCGGCGGCCGGCCCGGACGAACGCGTCGCGGATGACCCGCTCCACGCCGTGCCGGGTGTTCAGGCTCTCCTCGGTGGCGACCTCGGCGGGCGTGTCGCGATGCAGCGAGCCGCCGGCTCCCGCGTAGAGCCCCTCGGTGCCCTCACGCACCACCACGAGGTCGACTTCGCCCGGCTTCACGTTGCCCAGCGGGCCTGCGACCCCGGGCCAGAGCCGGGACGGGCGCAGGTTGACGTACTGGTCGAAGGCGAACCGGAGTTTGAGCAGCAGCCCCCGCTCCAGCACTCCGGGCGGGACCGTCGGGTCGCCGACCGCGCCGAGCAGGATCGCGTCGTGGCCGGCCAGCTCGGTCAGCACCGAGTCGGGCAGCACCTCTCCGGTACGGTGCCAGCGGGCCGCACCGAGGTCGTACTCGGTGGCCTGCACGCCGGGCAGCACGGCGTCGAGGACCTTGCGGGCCTGCGCGACCACCTCGGGCCCGATGCCGTCCCCGGCCACCACCGCGATCCGCGCCACGCCCGCACTCCTTCGTTCGACTGCACCGTCGCCGCAACGGTACGTCTCTGTCCCGCCTCCCGGTACGCGGCTTCCAAGATGTGGGAAACCGCGATACACAGCACCCTCTCAGGCGGGACTCATGTGGCGGTCATCTCCGCTGCCTACCGTGGGAGTCAGCGGGTCACGGGGGCCTGCGAACCGGGGTCGTCGACGACGCGATCCCAACTGCGAGGGGGCAGATGCCATGCGCATCGACGAGCAGCCGCGGACCCGCTGGCCGGACCTGTCGGCGTTCCGGAACCGCCGGCCGGACCTCCGGCTCGGCAGCCGGCGGCAGCGAATCGATCCGGCGGCCGCCAGCCAGGGCCGGATCGCCGTGCAGCACACCGTGCGCACTCCGACGGCCGAGTACACGCTGCTGCTCAACGCCCCGGAATGGCTCGGCCGCCGGGGCGTCGGCGAGGCACTGCGGGACAGCGTCGCGGAGCTACGCGCCATTGATCTCACCTACGGTCCGAACCGGCCGGAGAGCCTGGTCTCGAGGCTGCGCCGGGGCGAGATCAGCCCCGACTCGTACCCCCCGCTGGCCGACCTGGTGGACCGCTGCACGGCGATGCGCGCCGCCACCGACGGGTGGTTCGACGCCTGGTCGGTGCCGGGCGGCTTCGACCCGGGCGGCCTGCTCGGCGGCTGGGCGGTGGAGCGCGCGGCCGCACGCCTGCGCGCCGCGGGCATCCACGACTACGCCGTGCTCACCGGCGCCGACCTCGTGGTCCGCGGCCGCGCGCCGCACGGCGGGCCGTGGCGGGTGGCGGTGCACCACCCGACCGCGCCGGAACGCGCGCCGCTGGTGCTGGAGATGACCGCCGGCGCCGTCGGCACGTCCGGGGTGACCGGACGACAGGGGCACGTGGTGGACCCGCACACCGGCGAGCCGGCCAACCACCTCGTCGCCGCCACGGTCGTCGGCCCCGACCTGACGGTGGCCGACGCCTACGCCACAGCGCTCTACGCCGCCGGCCAAACCGGGTTGGCCTGGTTCCGCGGCGGCTCGGACTATCGCGCGCTCTTCGCCCACCGGCGCTGAGCGCGATCGGCCCCCACAGCCTCGGCAACGGCCGTGGGGGCCGGTCAGCGACGAGTGCGCGTGGCTCGCACAATCGAGGGGTGCGGACCGGTCGGGGCCGGACGTCGACCGCGCCACCCGAAGACGGGCCGACGCCGCGAACTCGGCCAGTGACCGCAGTCGGTACGCTAGCGAATCGACGCAACTCGACGCAAGAGTCTCCACAGCGGACCGTCGCGGCCGGGGCTTGGCAGATCAGTGATTGGCCTGCGGCGAGGCAGTTTCGACATGGTGAACGACTGATGGCACGCTGTCCGCCGTGAGTTTCGATCTGAGCGTGTGGGCCCTGGAGGACGGGGCGACGCCCGAGGACGTGCGGGCCGCGGTCGAGGGTTGCCGGCAGGGGCGGCACGTGGACCGTTACCCGGACCCTCGAGTGGTGGCCTTCTACCGGGCGATCACCGCCTCGTACCCGGACCGGCACCCCGGCCCGGACAGCCCGTGGGCGGTGGCGCCACTGCACGCCGCCCACGACCATGTCGAGCTGAACCTGCATCCGACCTGCGCGGACCAGGTGCTGCTGGACATCGAGCGGCTGGCCGGCGAGCACGGGCTGATGCTGTTCGACCCGCAGGACGGCTCGGTCTACCCGCCCCCGGCCCGGCTGCCCGGCTGATCCGGCCCGGGCGGCAGGCAACCCGACCCCCGGGTACGACAAGGGGCCCAGCGGATCGCCGGGCCCCCCGTGGTGCTGCCGTGACTACTCGTCGCGCAGGTCCGCCGCGCTGGCCGCCGTCGCGCCGATCGAGTCGGCCGCCGAGGTGAGCAGGTCCGCGCCGAGCGCCTGGTCGACGGTGAGCGTCATCAGCGTCTCGCCACCCGCCTCGCGCCGGGCCACCTGCATCGCGGCGATGTTGATGCCCGACTCGCCGAGCAGGGTGCCGACGGTGCCGACGACGCCGGGCCGGTCGGCGTAGCGCAGGAAGAGCAGGATGCCCTCCGCGCCGATCTCCACGTCGAAGCCGTCCACCTCGGTCAGCTTCAGGACGTCGCGAGCGCCGGAGTGGGTGACCGTGCCGGAGACGCTGACCGTCCGGCCGTCCGGTAGCGCGCCACGCACAGTTACCAGGGTGGGCTGCTCGGCGGTCTCGGCCAGGCTGGCCAGGGTGACCTCGACGCCGCGCTCGGCTGCCAGGTGCGGGGCGTTGACGTAGGTGACCTGCTCCTCGACGACGGAGCTGAACAGGCCCTTGGTGGCGGCGAGCTTGAGCACCGACACGTCGTGGCTGACGATCTCGCCGCGGACCTCGACCGTGACGCTGGCGGCGACACCGCCGGCGACCGCGGTGAAGGCACGGCCGAGCTTCTCGGCCAGCGGGAGCAGCGGCCGCACGTCCTCGGCGACCACGCCACCGGCCTGCACGTTGACCGCGTCCGGGACGAACTCGCCCTGCAACGCCAGCTTCACGCTCCGGGCCACCGCCAGGCCGGCCTTGTCCTGCGCCTCGTGCGTGGAGGCACCCAGGTGCGGGGTGGCCACCACGTTGTCGAAGGCGAACAGGGGCGAGGAGGTGCAGGGCTCCTTGCTGTAGACGTCGACGCCGGCACCGGCGACCCGGCCCTCGGCGATGGCGTTCGCGAGCGCCTGCTCGTCGACCAGACCGCCGCGGGCGGCGTTGACGATGCGCACGCCCGGCTTGACGATCGCCAGTTCCTTCTCGCCGATCAGGCCCACCGTCTCGGGGGTCTTCGGGAGGTGGATGGAGATGAAGTCGCTCTCCCGCAGCAGCTCCTCCAGGCCCACCAGGCGTACGCCGAGCTGCGCCGCCCGGGCCGGCTGGATGTACGGGTCGTACGCGATCAGCCGGGTGCCGAACGCGGCGATGCGCTGCGCGAAGAGCACCCCGATGCGGCCGAGCCCGACCACGCCGACGGTCTTGCCCTGCACCTCGACGCCTGTGTACTTCGACCGCTTCCACTCCCCCGCCTTGAGCGCTGCGCTCGCGCTCGCGGTGTTGCGGGCCACGGCGAGGAGCAGAGCGACGGCCTGCTCCGCGGCGGAGACGATGTTCGAGGTGGGCGCGTTGACGACCATGACGCCCCGCGCGGTCGCGGCCGGCACCTCGACGTTGTCCAGCCCGACGCCCGCCCGGGCGACCACCTTGAGTCGCGGTGCGGCGGCGATCGCCTCGGCGTCGATCTGGGTCGCGCTGCGCACGATGACGGCGTCGGCCTCGGAGAGCGCCGAGAGCAGGGCCGGACGGTCGGTGCCGTCGACGTGACGGACGTCGAAGTCGTGGGCGAGCACCTCGATGGCGGCGGGGGCGAGTTCTTCGGCGATCAGTACGACAGGATTCATCGGTCCTCGTAGAGGTCGTGTTTACGATCGGCGCGGGCGGCAAGGCGCCGCACTGCGCCCTGCGCTGATCCGTACCGTGGCCGTCAGGTGCGGGCTGCGCACCTACCCGCGATCGTAGGGGCCCCGCTGGTCGGCATGTTCCGGTCTTCGGGGTGAGGGCCCTCACACGCCGGGTCGGACGCCGGACATCGCCCGTTCACCCGACCGTCACTGTTGCTCCGGCCCGCCTCCACACGTCGTCCGACGCTGGCCGAGGCGTTGGTCACCCGGTCTCAGCAGGTGAGCGGCCGGGCTGCACGACCCGGCCGTGGACGTGGACGTGGGCGTCCAACATCGGGTGACGAAACGCGCGAGGACCGCCCGGCCGTGTCTGGACGGCCGGACGGTCCCCGCGGCGACGTCAGGCGGTCTCGGTGATCGGGCGGTCGACCCAGCTCATCATGCCGCGCAGCTTCCGGCCGGTCTCCTCGATCGGGTGCGCCGCACCCTCGGCCTGCCACTTGGTGAAGTTGGGCCGGCCCGCCTCGTCCTCGGCGACCCACTCGCGGGCGAACTCGCCGGACTGGATCTCCCCGAGGATCTTGCGCATCTCGTCCTTGACGCGGGAGTCGATGACCCGCGGGCCACGGGAGAGGTCGCCGTACTCGGCGGTGTCGGAGATGCTGTACCGCATCTTCGCGATGCCGCCCTCGTACATGAGGTCGACGATCAGCTTCAGCTCGTGCAGGCACTCGAAGTAGGCCACCTCGGGGGCGTAGCCCGCCTCGGTGAGCACCTCGAACCCGGTCTGCACCAGCGCCGCCGCGCCGCCGCAGAGCACCGCCTGCTCGCCGAAGAGGTCCGTCTCGGTCTCCTCGGTGAAGGTGGTCCGGATCGCGCCGGCGCGGGTGCCGCCGATCCCCTTGGCGTACGCGAGGGCGAGCGCGAGCGCGTTGCCGCTGGCGTCCTGCTCGACGGCGACCAGGCAGGGCACGCCCTTGCCGTCGGCGTACTGGCGGCGGACCAGGTGGCCGGGGCCCTTCGGGGCGACCATCGCCACGTCGACCTCGGCCGGCGGCTTGATCAGTCCGTACCGGATGTTGAAGCCGTGGCCGAAGAAGATCGCCTTGCCCGGGGCGAGGTTCGGGGCGATCGACTCGGTGTACAGGGCACGCTGGGCGGTGTCCGGCGCGAGCACCATGATCACGTCGGCCTCGGCAGCGGCCTGCGCCGGCGTGAGGACCCGCAGGCCCTGCTCCTCGGCCTTGGGACGGCTCTTCGAGCCCTCCGGCAGACCGATCACCACGTCGACGCCGGAGTCGCGCAGCGACAGCGCGTGGGCGTGGCCCTGGCTGCCGTAGCCGATCACCGCGACCTTCTTGGCCTGGATCAGGCCGAGGTCGGCATCGTCGTCGTAGTACACCTCAACGCTCATGAGAGTTCCCTTTCGTACGACGGCCGGGGCGGCCCGTCGTGGTCTGTGCGGATGGGTCAGGCGGCCCGCAGCGCGGGACCGGCGGTGATCGAACGCGAGCCGCGCCCGATCGCCACCAGCCCGGACTGGACCATTTCCTTTATGCCGAAAGGCTCGAGGTCGCGCAGCAGCGCGTCGAGCTTGTCCGGGGTGCCGGTGGCCTCGATGGTCAGCGTGTCCGGTGCGACGTCGACCACCCGGGCGCGGAACAGGTTGACCGTCTCCAGCACCTGGGTCCGCGCGGACCGGTCGGCGCGGACCTTCACCAGCAGCAACTCCCGGGCGACCGAGACCTGCGGGTCCAGCTCGACGATCTTGAGCACGTTCACCAGCTTGTTGAGCTGCTTGGTGACCTGTTCCAGCGGGGACGACTCCGCGTTGACCACGATGGTGATCCGGGAGACGTCCGGGTTCTCGGTCTCACCGACGGCGAGGCTGTCGATGTTGAATCCGCGCCGGGAGAACAGGCCGGAGACCCGGGCGAGCACGCCCGGCTTGTTCTCCACGAGCACGGACAGGGTGTGCATGGTCATGCCGCGACCTCGCTCCGCTCGGTCGTGCCCTGACCATGCGCAAGGCTGAGCTTGCTGATTCGTTCGCTGTGCTCACTCATGTCAGATGTCATCCTCGTCGAAGGCCGGGCGGACGCCCCGGGCGAACATGATCTCGTCGTTGCTGGTGCCGGCGGCGACCATCGGCCAGACCATGGCGTCCTTGCCGACCACGAAGTCGATCACCACGGGGGCGTCGTTGATCTCCATGGCGGCGGCGATGGTCTTGTCCACGTCATCGGCGTTCTCGCAGCGCAGCCCGACGCAGCCCAACGCCTCGGCGAGCTTCAGGAAGTCGGGGATGCGGTGCTTGTGGGTGCCGAGGTCGGTGTTGGAGTAGCGCTCGTTGTAGAACAGCGTCTGCCACTGCCGGACCATGCCGAGGTTGCCGTTGTTGATCACGGCGATCTTGACCGGGATGCCCTCCAGCGCGCAGGTGGCCAGCTCCTGGTTGGTCATCTGGAAGCAGCCGTCGCCGTCCACCGCCCAGACCACCGTGTCCGGCTTGCCGACCTTGGCGCCCATCGCCGCCGGCACGGCGTAGCCCATCGTCCCGAGCCCGCCGGAATTCAACCAGGTGTGCGGCTTCTCGTAGGAGATGAACTGCGAGGCCCACATCTGGTGCTGGCCCACCCCGGCCACGTAGATCGCGTCCGGGCCGACGATCTCGCCCAGCCGCTTGATCACGTACTGCGGGGAGAGCGTGCCGTCGGCCGGCTCGTCGTAGCCCAGCGGGTAACGGTTGCGCAGATCGTCGAGCTGGGTCCACCAGTCGCCCAGGTCGCTGTCGTGCCCGGCCGCCCGCTCGACGGTCACCGCCGCGATCAGCTCGTCGATGACGTGCCGGGCGTCGCCGACGATAGGCACGTCCGCGTGCCGGTTCTTGCCGATCTCCGCGGGGTCGATGTCGGCGTGCACAACCGTCGCGTCCGGGGCGAACGAGTCCAGCTTGCCGGTGACCCGGTCGTCGAACCGCGCACCCAGCGCGACGATCAGATCCGCCTTCTGCAGGCCGTAGACCGCGGCGACGGTGCCGTGCATGCCGGGCATCCCCAGGTGCTGCGGGTGCGAGTCGGGGAACGCGCCGAGCGCCATCAGCGTGGTGACCACCGGGATGCCGGTCAGCTCCGCCAGCCGGCGCAGCCCGTCGGTGGCACCGGCCTTGAGCACCCCACCACCCACGTAGAGCACCGGTCGGCGGGCGCCGGCCATCAACCGGGCCGCCTCCCGGATCTGCTTGCCGTGCGGGTGCAGGGTCGGCCGGTAGCCGGGCAGCCCGAGGGTGGGCGGCCAGGCGAAGGTCGTCGGCGCCTGGAGCACGTCCTTGGGGATGTCGACCAGCACCGGGCCGGGCCGGCCCGTGCTGGCCAGGTGGAACGCCTCGGCCAGCACCTGCGGGATCTCCTCGGGGTTCTGCACGAGGAAGTTGTGCTTGGTGATCGGCAGGGTGATGCCCTGGATGTCCGCCTCCTGGAAGGCGTCGGTGCCGATCGACGGGCGGGCCACCTGGCCGGTGATCGCCACCATCGCCACCGAGTCCATGTAGGCGTCGGCGATCGGGGTGACCAGGTTGGTCGCGCCCGGGCCGGAGGTGGCGATACAGACACCCACCTTGCCGGTGGCCTGCGCGTAGCCGGTCGCGGCATGACCGGCGCCCTGCTCGTGGCGGACCAGGATGTGCCGGACGGTGGAGTCGTAGAGCGGGTCGTACGCCGGCAGGATCGCACCGCCCGGGATGCCGAAGACGACGTCGACGCCGAGCGCCTCCAGGGACCGCACGAGCGAGCCGGCGCCGGAGACCTGCGCCGGAGCGGGTGTCCGTACCGCCGGGACGGCCGGGGTGGCCGCGGTGCGCGCGGCGGTGGAGTCGACGTCGCCGGCCGGCTCGGCGCCCGCGCGGGCGCGCCGGGCGGTGTGGGCGAGGGTCTCTGGCGTGGGTCTCGTCATGGCGGTTCTGGCCTTCGGCTGGAATGGCTGGGGCTTGTCAAGCGAAGCGACGCGGGCGGGGCCCGCCCCGACAGGTTCCGATGGCAATAAAAACGGCCCTCGTGCAGATGCACGGGGCCAGCGCACTCTCGATGAGGGAGAGTGCGCTCAGGTAAGTACTCGCGACCGGTACGACGACATGTGGCTAAGCCTGACGCATCTCACGCGATGAGTCAACTGATCCCACATGTTGGTTAACGGAGCGCGGCGAGTCGGGCGGCGACGCGCCCTCGGCAACCGGAATGACCTGCCCGGACCCCCCGGAGACCCGGCGTGGCGTGGGCACCGGGGTGGGCCGCGCACCCGGCGAGGTGGCCGCCTCCAGCATCGCCTCCAGGTGCTCGGCGGGCACGCCCCAGCCGAAGAGCGCGCCCTGACCGAACCGGCAGCCGGCGGCCACCACCGCGGCCAACTCGGTGGGGCTGGTCACCCCCTCGGCGATCACCTCCAGCCCCAGCTGGTGACCCAGTCGCATGACGATGTCGACCATCGGCGCGAACGCCGGACCGTCCGCGCCGACCGGGCGGACCGGCTCGTGCTCGGCGACCAGACTGTGGTCGATCTTCAGGATGTCGATCGGCAGCCGGCGCAGCTGCCCCAGCGAGGAGTAGCCGGCGCCGAAGTCGTCCAGCGCGATCCGGACACCGGTCAGCCGCAACGCGGTCAGCCGCCGGATCAGCTCGTCCAGGTCGGTGGCGACCGCGTGCTCGGTGACCTCCAGCACCAGCCGCTGCGGCGGCACGTGGTGGGCGCGCAGCGCCTCGGCGACCTGGACCACGTACTCCGGGGCGTGCAGCTCACGCCGAGAGACGTTCACCGAGACCCAGACGTCGTGCCCGTCGGCCAGCCAGCGGGAGAGCTGGTAGCAGGCCTGGTGCAGCACCCAGGCGCCGAGGGTGGCGATCATGCCGCACTCCTCGGCCAGCGGGATGAACTCGTCCGGGCGGACGTTACCCAGCTGGGGATGGTGCCAGCGGAGCAGCGCCTCGGCGCCGACCGGCCGCACCGACGGCAGCGAGGCCACCGGCTGGAAGGCCAGCCGCAGCTCGTCGCGCTCGATGGCGCCGCGCAACTCGTGCTCCAGCGTGGTGCGCCGACGCAGCAGCTGGTCGTACGTGGCGTCGTAGCGCTCGATCCGGTTCTTGCCGCGCTGCTTGGCGTAGCGCAGCGCCAGGTCGGCATGGCGCAGCAGCAACTCCACGTCCGGCTCGCCGGCCCACCCGGCCACCCCGATGCTCACCGAGAGGAAGACGGGCCCTTCGGGCTGGTCGTACGGCCTGTTGAGCACCCCGAGCAGCCGCTCGGCGACCCGATCGGCGTCGGCCGGCCGGCCCCCCATGAGCACTGCGAACTCGTCACCGCCGAGCCGGGCCGCCACGTCGCCGGGGCGCAGGTTGCCGCGCAGCCGCCGGCCCACCTCGGCCAGCACGGCGTCGCCCACGTCGTGGCCGCGCATGTCGTTGACGTTCTTGAAGCCGTCCAGGTCCAGACCGAGCAGCACGCACGGGGTGCCCGCCGCCGCGCTGTCGTGCAGCGCACGCAGCAGCCCGCGCCGGTTGGCCAGCGCGGTCAGCGGGTCGGTGTGCGCCAGCTCGCGGAAGTGCGCCTCCCGCTCGGCCAGCCGGCCGGCGTAGTTGCGGACGTCATTGAGGGTGAGGTACTGCCGGGCCACCAGGGCGAAGCCCTCCACGCTGCCGGCGACGATGCCCGCCGCGGTGAACCGGCCGTCCTGCAGGAGGTGGTACATCGCCGAGGCGGCCATCGCCAGCATCGGGGCGATCGCGTACTCGCCGTCGCGACCGATCAGGTCCAGGTCGACCTGACCCGGCCGGTCGGCGCGAAGCACCGCGAGCGCGACGGTCAGCAGACCGGCGGCGAGCACCGCCGCGCCGGTCAGGGCCATGCTCGGCCCGGCCTGGCAGAGCCCGGCGGCGAGACCCAACCCGCCGCAGGCCACCGCGCTGATGCCCGCGCCGAGTGCGGCGAGCCGGCGACGCGGGGCGGCAGCCCGGAAGACGACGATCACGCAGAGCCCGGCGCCGAGCGCGGCGCTCACCGTGGCCAGCAGGATCGCCGGGCAGGCCATCGGGGTGGCGGCGCCGAGCAGCCGGGTGGGCTCGGAGAAGAGCACCCAGCCGACGAACCACAGCGCCGCGGCCATGATCAACCCGTCCAGGGCGAGCCGGGCGGTCCCCGCCGCGGTGGCCGCCAGCCCGGGCAGCCGGAGCAGGCCGGCGGCGAAGGCCAGCGCGCTCACCGCCGTGCCGATCGCCACCACAGTGGCCCAGCCGGTGCGCTGTCCCTGCTCGTGCGCCCAGTGCTCGCCGGTGACGAGCACTGTCGCCACCCCGGCCAGGAGGCTGAGCAGGGCGGTGCCGGCGGCAACCGCGAGCAGCACGTGCGCCGGGCGGCGGGGCCCGGTGCGCCGCCGGGCGATCACGGTCAGCAGTGCGGCGGCGGCAATGGCGACGAGCCCGCTCAGCGCCGCCACCGCGACCATGCCCGGGGGGAAGTGCACGCACTCAAGAGTGCCGGATGCGCGCTCGTCGTGGGGACCGGGTGTGCATCTGTTGGGACACGGCGCCCGCTCCGGACGGCCGGAGCCCCGGCGGTGTCATGCTGGTACGCATGCCTGAGCTGCGGTCGAGGACCTCCACACACGGTCGGACGATGGCCGGCGCCCGGGCCCTCTGGCGGGCCACCGGGATGACCGACGACGATTTCGGCAAGCCGATCGTCGCCATCGCCAACAGTTTCACCCAGTTCGTGCCGGGGCACGTACACCTCAAGGACATGGGCGGCCTCGTCGCCGACGCGGTGGCCGAGGCCGGCGGAGTGGGGCGGGAGTTCAACACCATCGCGGTCGACGACGGCATCGCGATGGGCCACGGCGGCATGCTCTACTCGCTGCCCAGCCGCGAGTTGATCGCCGACGCGGTGGAGTACATGGTCAACGCGCACTGCGCGGACGCCCTGGTCTGCATCTCGAACTGCGACAAGATCACCCCCGGCATGCTGCTGGCCGCGCTGCGCCTCAACATCCCGACCGTCTTCGTCTCCGGTGGCCCGATGGAGGCCGGCAAGACGATGGCGATCGAGGGCGTCGTGCACAGCAAGATCGACCTGATCGACGCGATGATCGCCTCCTCGAACGAGGCCGTCACCGACGACCAGCTCGGCGAGATCGAGCGTTCCGCCTGCCCCACCTGCGGCTCCTGCTCCGGCATGTTCACCGCCAACTCGATGAACTGCCTCACCGAGGCGATCGGGCTTGCACTGCCCGGCAACGGCTCGACGCTCGCCACCCACGCCGCGCGCCGGTCGCTCTTCGTCGAGGCCGGCCGCACCGTCGTGGAGATCGCCAAGCGCTGGTACGACGGCGACGACGACTCGGTCCTGCCCCGCACCGTCGCCTCCAAGGCCGCTTTCGAGAACGCGGTCGCGCTGGACGTGGCGATGGGCGGATCCACCAACACTGTGCTGCACCTGCTCGCCGCCGCCCGCGAGGCCGAGATGGACTTCGGTGTCGCCGACATCGACGCGATCTCCCGGCGGGTGCCCTGCCTGGCCAAGGTCGCGCCGAACTCGCCGATGTACCACATGGAGGACGTGCACCGGGCCGGCGGCATCCCGGCGATCCTCGGCGAACTGGACCGGGCCGGGCAGCTCAACCGGGACGTGCACGCAGTGCACTCGCCCTCGCTCGCGCAGTGGCTGACCGACTGGGACGTACGCGGCGGCTCGCCGACGCCGACGGCGGTCGAGCTGTTCCACGCCGCGCCGGGCGGGGTACGCACCACCGAGCCGTTCTCCACCACCAACCGCTGGTCGTCGCTGGACACCGACGCGGCCGGCGGCTGCATCCGGGACCGCGAGCACGCGTACTCCGCCGACGGCGGGCTGGCCATCCTGCACGGCAACCTGGCACCCGAGGGCAGTGTGGTGAAGACCGCCGGCGTGCCGGACGACTGCCTGACCTTCCGCGGCCCGGCGAAGGTCTACGAGTCCCAGGACGACGCGGTGACCGCGATCCTGGCCAAGCAGGTGGTCGCCGGGGACGTGGTGGTGATCCGGTACGAGGGGCCCAAGGGCGGCCCCGGCATGCAGGAGATGCTCTACCCCACCTCGTTCCTCAAGGGCCGCGGGCTGGGCCGGTCCTGCGCGCTGCTCACCGACGGCCGCTTCTCCGGCGGCACCTCCGGGCTCTCCATCGGGCACGTCTCCCCCGAGGCTGCCTCCGGCGGGCTGATCGCGCTCGTCCGCGAGGGCGACGAGATCGTCATCGACATCCCGGGCCGGTCCATCGAGCTGAACGTGCCGTCCGACGAGCTGGAGGCGCGACGGGTGGCCGAGGAGAAGCGCGACAAGCCGTACACCCCGACCGACCGGCAGCGGCCGGTGTCGGCGGCGCTGCGGGCGTACGCCTCGATGGCCACCTCGGCCAGCGACGGCGCCTACCGCCGCGTCCCGGAGTAGGCACTCGTGTGATCAACACGGGATCGGCGATATCGGGGTATCCCGTCGACCCGGACACCGCGATATCAGCGATCCCGTGTTGATCACGTCATCCGGTCTGGCAGCGGCCAGCCTCAATAGGCCAACAGGGCGATGAGCAGCGAGGACACTGCGGCGATCAGGAGCACGCCGCCGGTGCCGAGCCCGACCACCGCGCTCACCGCCACGGCGCGGGCCCGGGCCACCGGGACGGCCGCGAGCGCCACCACTGTGACGAGCGCGGCGACCAGATGAATCAACGGGTAGTCGATCAGCGCCGCGACCGGGAAGAGGTGCACGCCCACGACGAGGGCGATCCAGGGGGCGGTCAGCTCACGACGCCGCAGCAGGGCGAGCAGCCCGGCACCGACCGCGGCGGCGGCGAACTCGATGCCGACGACGAGGCCGAAGGTGGGGCTGGTGTCGGCGTCGAACGCCGTACCGTCCGACCAGTGACGCCAGGCGAGCAGCGCGCCGGCCGCCGCCGTGAGCAGCGCGAGAACCGAACCGACGATGAGCACCGGCCGCCACCGCTTCGGGGGCGCCTCCTGCGCCCAGCCGAACCAGCTGGTGGCGAAGAAGCCGAAGACGAACGCCGTCGCCGCCGCGTCTCGGACATGTTCGGTGATCATTGTGCTCCCCGGGGTACCGCTTGGCTCGATGTCTTCGCCTGTTCCGTCAGCCGCTCTCCGACGCAGCGGACCCGTCGCGGTAGATCTTGTCGTAGCGGGGCAAGTCGCACTACCCGCACCGACCCCGGCCGCGCACTTCTCAACCCGTCACATCCGGCCAGTCCGGTCGGCTGCCGGAGAGAGTGCGGCCCCCCTGGCGTGGCGGATCGCGGCCGGGGTGTCGGGGAAGACCAGCCCCTCGCGGCGTAGGTCATCAGCCACTCCGAGGGTGGCGAGTACCTGGTCGTGGGCGGGGGTGATGCCGGAGAGCAGGACGGTGATCCCGCGTCCGCGGAGCCGTCGGATGGCGTCGCCGAGGACGTGCGCGCCGGTGGCGTCCATGGTGGTCACCCGGGACATCCGCAGGATGACGACACGGACGTCGGCGACCTCGGACAGTTCGAGCAGGAAGGTGTGGGCCGCGGCGAAGAAGAGCGGCCCGTCCAGCCGGTACGCGACGATGTGTTCGGTGAGCAGCGCGTACTCCTCGGCGCTGTGTTCCCCGGGGTCGAGGGGCACCTGTTCCAGCCGGGCGCTGCGGGCCACCGCGCGCAGGGCGAGCACCACGGCGACGGCGACGCCGACCGCGACGGCGGTGATGAGATCCCAGATCACGGTGACGGCGAAGGTGAGCACCAGCACGACCGCGTCGCCCCGGGTGGCCCGCGCCAACGCCCACAGCGAGCCGGCCTCCACCATGCGGACCGTGGTGGCCAGCAGCACCCCGGCCAGGGCGGCGAGCGGGATCCGGCCGACCAACGGCGCGGCGGCCAGCACGATCGCCGCGAGGGCGACGGCGTGGGTGAGGGCCGCCAGCTTCGAGGCCGCCCCGGCGCGGACGTTGACCGCCGTACGGGCGATGGCGGCGGTCGCCGGGATACCGCCGAAGAGCGGGGCCGCGAGGTTGGCCAGCCCCTGACCGAACAGCTCCCGGTCCGGGTCGTGCCGTTCGCCGACGGTCATGCCATCGGCGACCGTGGCGGACAGCAGGCTCTCCAGGGCGGCGAGCGCGGCGACGGCGAGGGCGCTGGGCAGCAGCACGCCCAGCGCGCCGAGGTCGAGGAAGCCGAGCGAGGGGGTGGGCAGGCCCTGCGGCAGCGCGCCGATGCGGATCAGGTCGACCGGGACGACCTCGGCGAGGACCGTGGCGGCCGCCACGCCGAGCAGCGAGAACGGCAGGCCGGGTCGCCACCGGGCGCCCAGCAGCATCAGCGCCGCGACGGCGAGGGCCACAGCGAGCGCGGCCGGCCGCGGGTGTACGACGAAACGGGCGACCGCGTCGGCGGCGACGGCCCAGACCTTCTCCCCGTGCGCGTCGGTGACGCCGAGCGCGGCGGGCACCTGTTGCAGGGCGATGACCACGGCGATGCCGGCGGTGAAGCCCTCCAGCACCGGGGTGGGCAGGTAGCGGACGTACCGGCCCAGGCGGGCCACGGCGAGCGCGATCAGCACCAGGCCGGCCATCGCCCCGACCATGAGCACGCCGGTGGCTCCGAACTGCTGCACCACCGGCACCAGCACCACTGTCATCGCCCCGGTCGGCCCGGAGACCTGGAGGTTGGAGCCGCCGAAGACGGCGGCCACCGCGCCGGCGATCACGGCGGTGATCAGCCCGGCCTGGGCGCCCAGGCCGGAGGTGACGCCGAATGCCAGGGCCAGTGGCAGCGCCACCACCGCCACGGTGAGCCCGGCCAGCAGGTCCCGGCGCGGTGAGCGGTGGACGGCCGCCCAGTCGGCCCGGCCGGGCAGCAGCCCGAGGAGCCGTTCGCGGGCGAGGGGAATGGCGCCGCTCACCTGTCCCCACCGGTGGCGCGCAGCTCGTCGAGGAGGCCGTCCCGGTCGGTGAGGACCGCGCCGAGGATCCGCCGCCCGGCGGCCAGCAGGTCGGCCACGTCCGGGGTGCTGAGCGCGTACATGACGAGGGGACCGTCGCGGTGTGAGGTGACCATCCCGGCGCGGCGCAGCACGGCGAGCTGCTGGGAGAGGTTGGAGGCCTCGACCTCGATCACGGCGAGAAGGTCACGGACCGGCTTGGGGCCGTCCTGGAGCAGTTCGAGGACCCGGATGCGCACCGGGTGCCCGAGGGTGCGGAAGAGTTCCGCCTTCGCCTGGTACAGCGGGACCGACATGAGCACCCTCCCGATCGATACAAAGACTTTAGCAGTTGAAGAAGTCTTCAATCGTTGAGGGCGCTCCACCCAGGTTGTTAAGAAGGGGCCCCTCCTCTACCGGAGGCGTTAAGAAGGGGCCCCTCCTTTCAGATGTCGTTGACGCAGCGCAGCACCGGGCGGGTGGTCAGCGCCCGGTCGTCCAGGGGAGCGTCGGCGCGCACCGTGAGGGTGACCGACTCGCCGGGCAGCAGTGTGACGAGTGCCCGGTCCACGGACGCCGACGGGTCCAGCCGGTCCGGGAAGAGGGTCAGGTCACGCAGCACCGTGCGGGCCGTGACCCGGACCCGCTGCCCGCCGTCGACCGGCTCCACCGTCGCGTCCCAGGCCGCGGCCGGCCAGTCGACGTCCCGGTCCTCGGCGAAGAACCACAGCGCCCGTTCGGCGCTCTCCCCCGCCTCGGCGACCAGCAGCTCCCGCCGGCTCTCCTCCGGATCGGCCAGCTCCGCCGGCAACGCCAGCGTCACCGCCGAGTACGCGGGCACGTCCAGCTCCATCGTGGTCTTCGCCCGGGGCTCTCCCGCGAGGGTCAGCCGGGTCACCGAGGCCGACGCCCGCCAGGGCGTGCCGCCGTCGTTCACCGCGACGAGCGCCAGCCCCCCGTCGCGGGGCTGGACGGTGAGCAGCCGGTCGGCGTACGCGTGGCGTAGCGCGTACCACAGGGGTTTGCGCCGGCCGTCGCCGTCGACGGCCGACCAGGAGGTGACCGGCCAGCAGTCGTTGAGCTGCCAGACGATGGTGCCGGCGCAGACGTCCCGGTGCGAGCGGAAGTGCTCCACCCCGAGCTGGATCGCCCGGGCCTGGTTGAGCTGCGTCAGGTAGTGCCAGTCGTCGAAGTCCGCCGGAACGGGCAGGTGCGCGTCCAGGCCCCGCTGGAGCTTCGCGTCCCCGTCGGCGGCCTTCTGGTGGTGCGCCATGCCCGGTGAGTCGTGGGCGAGGGGTTCGTCGCTCAGCGCCCGGCGCACTGTGGCGTACGCCGGCGGGCCCTGGTAGCCGAACTCGGCGACGAAGCGCGGCACGTACTCCCGGTACTTGCGGTAGTCGTCGGTGTTCCACACGTCCCAGATGTGTGTGGTGCCGTGCGCCGGGTCGTTGGGGTGGATCTCCTCGGTGCCCGACCAGGGGCTGCCCGGCCAGTACGGGCGGGTCGGGTCCAGCTCACCGACGATGCGGGGCAGCACGTCCAGGTAGTAGCCACGCCCCCAGGTACGCCCGCCCAGGGCCTCCTGCCAGTCCCAGTCGTGCCAGCCCCAGATGTTCTCGTTGTTGCCGGTCCAGAGCACCAGCGACGGGTGGGGTGCCAGCCGGGTGACCTGTTCGGCGGCCTCGGCGGCCACCTCGCTGCCGAACGGCTCCTCCTCCGGGTACGCGGCGCACGCGAACAGGAAGTCCTGCTGGACCAGCAGTCCCCGCTCGTCGGCGAGGTCGTAGAAGTCCGCCGACTCGTACCGGCCACCGCCCCAGACCCGCAGCAGGTTGATGTTGGCCGCGGCCGCCTGGTCGAAGCGGCCGGCCAGCCGTTCCCGGGTGACCCGGGTGGGGAACGCGTCGTCCGGGATCCAGTTGACCCCCCGCACGAAGACCGGGACGTCGTTGACCGACAGCGCGAACGAGGTGCCGTGCTCGTCGGGGGTGGTGTCCAGCCGGACCGACCGGAAGCCGATCCGCCGGGACCAGCTGTCCAGGGCGTCGCCGTCCGGCGCGTGCAGGGTGACCTCCAGCAGGTGGCGGGCCTGCTCGCCGTACCCCCGGGGCCACCACAGCGCGGGCTCGCGGACGGCGAGCGTCAGCACGGCCGTGCGCTGCCCGGCCGGGACGACCACCTCGGCGCGGGCACCGGCGACGGCGGCCCGGACGGTCAGCGGGACGTCCGCGACCCGTTCCACCTCCACGTGCAGCTCGACCCGCCCGTCCCGGCCGGCCAGGGTGACCAGCGGACGGACGGTGGCCAACCGGGCGGTGGACCAGGCGTGCAGCCCGATCTCCTGCCAGATGCCGGCGGTGACCAGCGTCGGCCCCCAGTCCCAGCCGAAGTTGCAGGCCATCTTGCGGATGAAGTGGAACGGCTCCGGGTAGGCGTTGGGCCGGTCGCCGAGCCGCTCCTGCTGCGCCTCGGCGTAGCGGTAGGCGGAACCGAACTCGACCACCAGGTCGTTGTCGCCGTCCCGCAGCAGCGAGCGGACGTCGAACCGGTAGCCACGGTGCATGTTCTCGGTACGGCCCACCTCGACGCCGTTGACGCTGAGGGTGGCGACGGTGTCCAGGCCGGCGCAGACCAGGTCGACCCGGTCGTGGTCGCCCGCTGGGCGGCGAAAACTCGTCCGGTAGCTCCAGTCGGTGCGTCCGATCCAGGCCAGTGCCACCTCGTTGTCGTCGAGGTAGGGGTCGGGGATCAGGCCGGCGTCGAGCAGGTCGGTGTGCACGCAGCCGGGCACGGTGGCCGGCACGGACCGGTCGGCGATCTCCGCCGGGACCTGCGCTCCGGGCGCCGCCCGCAGGGTCCAGCCGTCGTGGAGTGCCTGTCGGCTCAAGATTTCACCGCACCTTCCATGATTCCGCGGACGATCTGGCGTCCACCGATGAACAGCATGATCAGCAGGGGGATGGTAGCCACGAACGCGCCGGCGAGCACCCGTCGGTAGATGACGTAGTTGCCGCTGGCCAGGTCGGAGATGGCGACCATCGAGGTCGGGTAGTCGGTGCCGCCGAGGGTGATCAGCGGCCACTGGAAGTCGTTCCAGGTGGACACGAAGGTGAGCAGGCCGAGCACCGCGAGGGCCGGCCGGATCGCCGGGAGGACGATGTTCCAGTAGACCCGCATCGTCGTGGCGCCGTCCATCCGGGCCGACTCGACCAGTTCGTCGGGGACCGTGTTGAGGATGAACTGCCGCATGTAGAAGACGCCGAACGCGGTGACGAGGCCGGGCACGATGACCGCCAGCAGTGTGCCGTTCCAGCCCAGCTTGCCCATCACGATGTAGAGCGCGACGACGCCGAGCTGGTTCGGCACGGTCAGGGTGAGCACCACGAACAGCATCAGCCACCTGCTGCCGGCGAAGCGCAGCTTGGCGAAGGCGAACCCGGCCAGCGAGCAGAAGAACAGCATCGCGGCGGTCACCACTGTCGAGACGATGACGCTGTTGATCAGCGAGGCGGCGAAGTACACGTCCTGGAGGGAGAAGACCTCGTCCAGGTTGACCAGGAACCGGTCGCCGGGGATCACCGCGGGCGGGATCTGGGCCAGTGCCTCGTCGTTGCTGGTGGCGATGACGAACATCCAGTACAGCGGAAACGCCGCGAACAGCATGGTGGTGGCCAGCAAGAGGTACGTCCCGATGCCGGCCGGGGTGTCCTGTGGCGCGCGACCCATCAGGGCGGCCCGCCTGCGGCGGCTCGTGCTGACCGCCGGCGGTGGCGGTGCGGTGTCGATGGCGCTCACCTGGATCGCCCTCCGGAGAGTCGGTTGGTCAGCAGGGTGTTGATCCCGGCCACGACCAGGATGATCAGGAAGAGGGCCCAGCTCATCGCGGCCGCGTAGCCGAGGTTGAGGTCCTTCCAGCCGACCTTGTAGATCAGCTGGGCGATGGTCTGCCACTCGCCGTTGGGTCCACCGGTGGCGGCCTGGGAGTTGAGGTCGAACAGCATCGGCTCGATGAAGAGCTGGAACCCGCCGATGGTGGAGAGGATGACGGTGAAGACGATCACCGGCTGGATCATCGGCACGGTGATCCGCCAGAGCTGCCGCCACGGACCGGCCCCGTCGACCGCGGCGGCCTCGTAGACATCGCGCGGGATGGACTGCATGGCCGCCAGGTAGAGCAGTGCGTTGTAGCCGATCCACTTCCAGTTGACCATCGTGGCGATGGCGATCCAGGCGTGCAGCTTGTCGGCCCGCCAGTTGATCGGTTCGTCGCCGCCGATGCCGAAGAGGCCGAGCACCCAGTTGGCCATCCCGAAGTCGCGGGAGAAGAAGACGCTGAACACCATCGTCGAGGCGACGATGGGGGTGACGTACGGCAGCAGCACGCCCACGCGCCACCAGGTCTGTGCCCGCAGCCGGCGGTTCAGCAGCGAGGCGACGATCAGCGCGAGCAGCAGCTGCGGCACCGAGGAGAGCAGGAAGATGCCGAAGGTGTTGTAGAGGGCGTTCCAGAAATCCTCGTCGCCGAAGAGCTGACGGAAGTTGGCCAGGCCGGCCCAGCCGGTCAGCGTCGGGTCGTCCAGTCGATAGTTGCGCAGCGCGACGACGCCGTTGAAGACGAGCGGGAACAGCCCGAAGACCAGGAAGATCAGGAAGAAGGGCGCGATCAGCACGTACGGCATGTAGCGCATGTCGAAGCGGTACAGCCGGTCCCGCCAGCTGGGTCGACGGTGGTCCGGGTCGGTGCCGTGCCGCCCGGCGGCGGCACGGCGGCCCGACGACGCGGGCGCGGCGCGGGTGGTGGACATCGGGACACTCCAGGGCCGAAGAGACGGGGTACGCGCGCGGGCGGCGCGGGGGCGGTGTGGTGACCGGCGCGCCCCCGCGCCGACGGCTCAGGACTTGCTGGCCTTCTCGGCTTCCTTGATCGCCTCGGCCCAGGCGGCCTCCGGCTTGAGGGTCTTGTTCTGCACGCGGGTCAGCACGTTCTCCACCGCCACCCGGGTCGGCCCGTTCTTCTTGCCCAGGTACTGCGGCGTGAGGCCCTGCGCCATCTTCGGGAAGATCTGCCCGACCGGCGCGTTGCTGAAGAACGGGTTCGTGAAGTCGGCGATGGCCGGGTCGCTGTAGAGGGCCGGCTGCGAGGGCAGGTTGCCCACCTTCTTGAAGATCTCGATCTGCTGCTCCGGCTGCACCAGCCACTCCAGCAGCTTGTACGCCTCGTCGACGTGCTTGCTCTGCTTGGGGATGGTCAGGAACGAGCCGCCCCAGTTGCCACCGCCACCGGGAACCGCGGCGATGTCCCACTTGCCCTCGGTGCCGGGGGCGGTGTCCTTGATGTGCCCGAGCATCCACGCCGGGCAGGCGAGCACGGCGAAGGAGCCGCTGGTGAAGCCCTTGTCCCAGTCGGCCTGGAAGCTGGCCAGGTTGGCCGAGAGCCCGGCCTGGATCGCCTTGATGGTGTAGTCGAAGGCGATCTTCGGACCCTGCTCCATCTGGAGCTGGTCCTGCTCGTTGTAGAAGCCGACCGGCTGCTGGCCGAGGATCGGGTTGAACAGGTTGCTGCCGGCGTCGATGAACTTCTTGTTGGTCTTGCCGGTGTACTGCTGGCCGACCTCGATGAACTTGTCCCAGGTGGGCCAGAGGGCGGAGACCTGGTCGCGTTCGGTGGGCAGCCCGGCGGCCTTGAACAGGTCGGTGCGGTAGCACATGGCCAGGCCGCCGGTGTCGGTGCCGAGGCCGATCTGGGTCTTGCCGTCGGCGGAGAGCGACTGCTTCCACTTCCAGGGCAGGTACTTGCTCTCGTACGAGCCGGCGCCCTTGTCCAGCAGGTTGACGAACTTGTCCGACTGGCTGCGGAACTGGACCATGAAGCCCTCGTCGATCGCTGCGATGTCCGCCGCGCCGGAGCCGGCGACCAGCTTCTTCTGCAGGTCCTCGTGCTGGGCGTTGTACTCGCCGGAGTTCAGCTGGATCTTGACGTTCGGGTTGGCCGCCTCGTACTTCGTCTTCAGGTCCTGGAGGCCGAAGTCGCCCCAGAAGTTGATTTTCAGGGTGACCTGACCGTCCGCCGCGTCGGAATCCTGCCCGCTCTTGCCGCTGCACGCGGCGACCAGGGCGAGGCCGGCCGTGCCCGCGGCGACGGCGCGGGCCCATCGGGTCCAGGACCGTTTCATGGCATCCTCCGAGCAACTGGGAACGCTCCCGGCATCGAGAGACGTTGACTGAACCGGATAAGTGAGGCCACCGTACGGGCCGGTTCCAGGGGTGTCAACGGCTTGTTACGACATGCGCGCTCGGCGCTCGAAATGGCCCGTGGGAGCGCGAACACGCGTGGTAGAGCGCTTTCCGCCGCAGCTCCGCGCGTCGGCCCCGCCCCGACATCGAGTGAGCGTCGGTACGCTGAACCGTGCAAGCACCGCCGCATTCAGTGGCGGATTGAACGTGGACGGTGGTCATCGGCCGCCGGCACCGGCTGCGCTAGGTTGATGCCGCCGACACGCCCCGCGCCACGCTGGCCGGGCCGAGCGTGTGGCGGCAGGCCAGAAGACCCGGCCCCTGGGGGCGGAGAGCAAAGGAGCACGCCGGTGAAGCGGCCGACCATCGCCGACGTCGCCCGACGCGCCGGGGTGTCCAAGGGCGCCGTGTCGTACGCGCTCAACGGGCAGCCCGGCGTCTCCGAGGCCACCCGGCAGCGCATCCTGGCCATTGCCGCCGAGATCGGGTTCAGCCCGAGCAGCGCAGCTCGGGCGCTCTCCGGCGCCACCGCCGAGGCGGTCGGCCTGGCCCTGTGCCGGCCGGCCCGGATACTGGGCATCGAGCCCTTCTTCATGGAGCTGATCAGCGGCGTCGAGGCCGAGCTCTCCGCCCGCTCGTACGCGCTGACCCTGCAGGTGGTGGCCGACCAGGACGCCGAGATCGCGGTCTACCGGCGCTGGTGGGGCGAACGTCGGGTGGACGGAGTGCTCGTCTGCGACCTGCGCACCGACGACCGCCGGATCCCCGCGCTCGAACAGCTCCAGCTACCCGCTGTGGTGATCGGCGGGCCGGGCGGCACCGGCGACCTGGCCAGCGTCTGGTCCGACGACGCGGCCGCACTGACCGAGGCGGTGGAGTACCTGGTCGCGCTCGGGCACCGGCGCATCGCCCGGGTCGGCGGCCTGCCCGACCTGCGGCACACCGAGATCCGCACCGAGGCCTTCGCCGCGGTGTGCCAGCGGCTCGGCCTGGTCGACGCGGTCACCGTCTGGTCCGACTACACCGGCGAGGAGGGCGGCCGGGCCACCCGCCGCCTGCTCAGCTCCGCACATCGGCCCACCGCGGTCATCTACGACAACGACGTGATGGCCATCGCCGGGCTCTCCGTGGCCCAGGAGATGGGGCTCACCGTGCCGGGCGATCTGTCCATCGTGGCCTGGGACGACTCCCCACTCTGCCGGCTGGTGCACCCGTCACTGACCGCGTTGGGCCGCGACATCCCGGCGTACGGCGCGCACGCCGCCCGGCAGCTTCTCGCCGTCATCGCCGGAGACCCCGCCACCCGGGTCCAGGACGAGACCCCGCACCTCACCCCGCGCGGCAGCACCGCGCCGCCCCGCGACAGGTGAACCGGTTCACCCACGGGAGTCGTCAGCGGGAAGCCGAGGGAAACTCCTCGAAGTACGCCTCGACCCGCTCGGCGGTCGCCGGGCGAGCCAGCGCGAAGCCCTGCCCGTACCGACAGCCGGCCCGGTGCGCCCCCTCGACCTGGTTCGGTGACTCCAGCTCCTCGGCGACGATCTCGACCCCCAGCCGCTCGCCGACATTGACCACCACGTCGATCAGCGGCGGCTGCCCGTCCGGTCGGGCGCCCACCAGCTCCGGGCCCACCTTCAGCAGGTCGATCGGCAGCCGGCGCAGCTGGGCCAGCGAGGCGTGTTCGGCCCGGAAGTCGTCCAGCGCGGTGCGGACGCCCAGCGACCGCAGGCCGGCCAGCCGGGCCACCACGGTCGTCAGGTCGGCGGCGACCCTCGGCTCGGCCACCTCCACCACCAGCCGCTCCGGCGACACCCCGTACGCGGCCAGTACGGCCGCGGCACGCTGCACGAAGTCCGGTGTGGTCAACTCCCGGGTGGTGACGTTGACGGCCATCCACAGCTCGCGGGTGCCCGCCGACCAGTCGGCCAACTGGCGGCAGGCCCGGTCCAGCACCCACCACTCCAGCTCGCCGACCAGGTCCAGGTCCTCGGCGACCGGCAGCAGCTCGGCCGGGAGCACAGTGCCGAGCACCGGGCTGCGCCAGCGCAGCAGCGCCTCGGCGCCCACGGGCTGCCGGCTGGCCAGGTCGAGCACCGGCTGGTAGACCAGATCCAACTCGCCGCGCGCCACCGCGCCCGGCAGCTCACGTTCCAGGTCGAGCCGGCGGACGAGCTGCTCCTCGAGGAACGCGTCGTACCACTCGACCCGGTCCCGGCCCAGCTGCACGGCCCGCCGCCGGGCCAGCTCGGCCTGGCGGAGCACGTCCGCCGGCCCGGCACCGCTCACCTCGGCCAGCCCGATGCTCGCCTGCACCCGCAGCACCGCCCCGGCCAGCCGGTAGGGCGGGGCGAGCGCGGTCAGCAGCCGGGTGCCCAACGCGTACGCCAGCACCGGGCCGGCGGCGGTGACCACCGCGAAGCCGGCACCCGTGCACCCGGTGACCAGGTCCCCGGGGGCGACGACCGCGCGGGCCCGGCGGACCGCCTCGGCCAGCATGTTCTCCCTGGCCGCCGGGCCGATCCCGTCCGCGCCGTGCAGGTCGACCAACAGCAGCGCGCCGGCCGGCGCGGGCACGTCGCCGATCGAGGCGAGGGCGTCCAGCAGCGCCGCGCGGTCGCCCGGACCGTCGCCGGCCGACACGGACCGAGGGCCGAGCGCCGACCACGACACCTCGCCGTCGGGCGGCCAGGTCGAGCCGACGCCGTTCGAGCTGGTTGGCCCGTCGTCGGGCGTACCGGTGTGACCCTCCGGCGACCCGAGCCAGCCTGGCTGCATCGCGCGGCGGTGCCGGACGGCGCGGCCGGCACGCCGACGGTGTGCGGCACGGCGGTCGGGGGTGGCCGCGTCACCGGAGCGCAGCAGCTCGCGCAGCACCAGTGGTGGCACCGCGGCCACGGCCAGCAGCACGCTCATCCGATCCGGTGAACGGCCCGCGCCCAGCTGCAGACCCGAAGCCAGCAGCAGCAACGCCGCCGGGAGGACCGACCGGGGCCAGGCGGTGGTGTGCTCACCCTCCGCCGGTTCCACACCGCCCGCATCCATCGCGTCGCCCGCACCGAGCGCGGTGAGCAGCATTCCGAGCACCAGCGGCGGTACGGCCAACAGGGCCGCCCGACCGGCCGGCGCGGGGGGCGGCAGGGTCGCCACCAGTGCCAGGCCGGTCAGGGTGAGCAGAACTCCACCCCGGCAGATTGCGGCGCCTGAGCGCCGCTGCGGGCCGGTGAACGCATTGAGCGCTGCCATGCCCAGCCCGCCCAGCCCCAGGGCCGCGACGAGCCGGCCGGGCACCGGCAGGATGTCGTGGGGCAGCAGCAGCCAGGCGGCGAGGGCCAGCCCCACCGCCGGGCCGGTGGCCTCGATCAGGTGACGCAGCCGGACCCGGGCCGGTGGCCGCGCCCGGCCGGGAAGCCGGCGCAGTCCGGCCGTGGACAGGACCGCAGTGACCAGCAACCCGGTCAGCGTGGCGGTCCGGTGCCCGGTGTCGACCAGCGGCAGCACGGCGGCGGTGAGGCCGGCCGCCACCACCGCCGCATCGAGCAGTACGCCCGCCGAACGCCGGGCCGCGCGCCGCCACTGTTCGGCGGTCGACGGGTCGACGGGCGGCACGTCGGTGGGCGACAGCTCGGCGGGACGGCGGGTCGCCAGCCGGGAGAGCCGCACCCCGGCGAGCGTGGCGCCAGCGCCGCCGGCCAGCGCGCTCACCACCGAGGTCGGGACCAGGTCGGCGGCGCCGGCGAGGACGAGCAGCGCCACCGCCGCGGACACGGCGGCCTCCGGTGCCGCCCGGCGAGGGACGAGGAGGCGGAACGGGTACGCGAGGAGCACGGCGGTCGCCTTCGTGAGGGGGCACGGGGGCGGTGCGGCGGTGTAGGCATCGGACGTTGCGGGTCCGGTGCCCAACAATCGAGAACGAACGGCGGCCAGATCGGTTACGCGCCGGTCACCCGGAGGAGGCAGTGACCCGTGTCACTGTACGGCCTGCGGGTCGGCCGGGCCCCGCCCGCCGCGAGCCGGACCGGCCGGTGGTGGGATCATCAGAGGGTGAGTACGCCCGACACCGTCCGCTTCCGGTACAACCAAGCCATCCTGGTGGCCTCGGTCATCGCCTTCATCGGCGCCCTGCCGCTGGCCAACGCCCGGACGTACCTGCTGCCGGTGCTGCTCGTCCCGCTCGCCGTCGCGGTGTGGGCCTGGCGGGCCGGCACCGACGCCGACGCCCGGGAGCTGCGCCTGCGGGCGCTGGCCGGGCAGCGCCGGATCGGCTGGGACCGGGTCGTCGAGCTGGCCACCGACCCGCGCGGGCGGGCGGTCGCCCGGCTCGACGACGGCCAGCAGGTCGTCCTGCCGGCGGTACGCGGCACGGACCTGCCCCGGCTGGTCGCCGCCACCGGCCAGCCACTGCCCGACGCGGCCGGCTGAGACCTCCCCGTCAGTAGCCGTCGACCACCGTGTTGATCAGCGGCTGCCCGGCGGCGAACCTGCGCACCTGATCGCCGACCAGCCGGTAGGCCCGCGGCAGCAACCCCCGCACCGACCCGGCCACGTGCGGGGTGAGCAGCACGTTCGGCATCGTCCAGAGCGGAGAGTCGGCGGGCAGCGGCTCCGGGTCGGTGACGTCGAGCGCCGCCGAGATCCGGCCGGTGCCCAGCTCGGCGACGAGCGCCTCGGTGCGGGCCACCGGCCCCCGGGCAGCGTTGACCAGCAGCGCCCCGTCCGGCATCGCCGCGAGGAACTCCTTGTCGATCAGGCCGCGGGTCTGGTCGGTGAGCGGCACCAGCACCACCACCACGTCGGCCTCGGGCAGCAGCCCGGGCAGCTCGTCGACGCCGTGCACCCCCTGCCCCGGCCGGGCGGTCCGCGCGACCAGGGTGAAGCTGACCTGGAACGGGGCGAGCCGGTCCCGTACCGCGGTGCCGATCGACCCGGCCCCGACGATGAGCACCCGCTTGCCGGTCAGCTCGTCGGTCGGGGCGGCCTCGTGGAACGCCCACCGCCGGTCCGCCTGCGCCCGGACGAACGCCGGGAACGCCCGCAGCTGGGCCAGGATCGCGGTGACCACCCACTCGGCGGTGGACGGATCGTGCACGCCCCGGGCGTCGCACAGCGTGACGCCGGGCGGCATCCGGCCCGCCCAGGCGTCCGCCCCGGCGGAGAGCAACTGCACCGCCGCCAGGTCGGGCAGCTCGTGCAGCAGGGCTGTCGCGTCCGAACCGGCCAGGAACGGCGGCACCCAGAACCGCACGTCGGCCACCGCCGAAGGCAGCCGGTCAGCGTGCTCGACGACCTCCACCGTCACGTCCGGGGGCAGCTCGCCGATGAGGTTCAGGCCGGCCTGGTGCGGGATCCATACCTTCACGTCCGCCGACGATAGCCGCCCCCGCGGCGGCGGGTGCGGGCACGGCGGCAAACGGGGATCCGGGGGCCGGCGCCGGAGGCGAGCGAGCCTCGGCACAACGATGTTAGGCCCGGGCGCCCGCGAGGTATAACGAAGGCTCGGAGCCCAGTTCGGCCTCCACCCCCGGCAGAAAGTTCCACGATGACCGACGGCTCCTCCGCCCGCCCCCGGCGCGTGATCGCCCCACCCGTGGCGCTCCGCGACCCGGCACGGCTGCGGGCGCTCGCCGACACCGGGCTGAGCGCCGCCCCGGACGAGGCGTTCGAGCGGTTCGCCCGGCTGGTCAGTGACCTGCTGGACGTTCCGGTCGCGCTGGTCTCCCTGGTCTCCGCCGACCGGCAGTTCTTTCCGGGTGCGGTCGGGCTGCCGGAGCCCTGGGCGGAGCTTCGGCACACCCCACTGAGCCACTCGTTCTGCCAGCACGTGGTGGACATCGAGGTGCCCATGGTGCTGCCGGACGCCCGCCTCTACCCCCGGGTGCGGGACAACCCGGCCGTCGAGGACCTCGGCGTGGTCGCGTACGCGGGGATGCCGCTGACCGACCTCTCCGGCCGGGTGCTCGGCGCGCTCTGCGCCATCGACAGCAAACCGCGCGCCTGGACCGCCGGGCAGCTGCGGACGCTGGCCGACCTGGCCGCCGCCTGCTCGTCGGAGCTGCGGCTGCGGATCGCGCTGGACGGCGCGCAGGAGGACCGCCGGCGGGTCGTGCAGGCGCACGAGCGGCTGGAACTGCTCGCCGGGGTGAGCGAGACGCTGGCCGGCACGCTGGACGTGGGCACCGCGCTGCGCCGGCTCGCCGCGACCATGGTGCCGCTGCTCGCCGACTGGTGCCTGCTCACCCTGGTCGGGCCGGCCGGCCTGCCGCGCGAGGTGGTCGCGGTGCACCGCGATCCGGCCCGGACGACGGACGTCGACCGCTTCGCTACGCTGCTGCGCACCGGGCTGAGCCCGGAGTCGATCATCCGGGCGGTGCTGCGGACCGGCCAGCCCCGACTCGGTGGCGTGGCCTCGCTGGCCGACGTGACGCGGGGGACCACGAACCCGGAGATGGCGTCGATCGCCGACCGTCTGGGCATCGCCTCCTACCTGACAGTGCCGGTGCGGGCCGCCGGCGGCACCGTGCTGGGCGCGATCACCCTCGTCAACGACTCCCGACGCCAGCAGTTCGACGACCGCGACCTGCTCACCGCTGTGGACATCGGCCGCCGGGCCGGGCAGGCGATCGGCAACAGCTCGATGTACGGGGAGCAGCGGCACGTCGCCGAGGTCCTGCAGCACAGCATGCTGCCGCGGCTGCCGGTCGTATCCGAGCTGGAGCTGGCGGCGCGCTACCAGCCGGCGGCCGACCGGGTGGAGGTGGGCGGCGACTGGTACGACGCCTTCGTCCAGCCCGACGGGGATCTGATCGTCGCGATCGGGGACGTCGCCGGGCACGACATCGAGGCGGCGGCGACGATGGGTCAGCTGCGCAACCTGGTGCGCGGCAACGCGTTCGGCCGGCCGGACACGGTCGGTGAACTGATGACCCATCTGGACGGCACCATGCGCGGGCTGCGGCTGCCGATCCCGGCCACCGCGACGCTGGTCCGGATCTGCCCCGAGCGCTCCGGCGCCCGGGAGTTGACGTGGTGCAACGCCGGGCACCCGCCGGCCCTGCTCGTCCGCGCCGGCGGGGCGGTGGAGATCCTCGAAGCGCCGCCGGAGCCGTTGCTCGGCCTGGCGCGCCCGTCGCGGCGAACCAGCCGGTCGACCAGCCTGGCCGCCGGCGACACCCTGCTGCTCTACACCGACGGGCTGATCGAACGGCGGGACCGACCCATCGACGACGGGCTGGCCGAGCTGGTGGCCCGGCTGGCCGGCACCGACACGCTGCCCCTCGACGACCTGTGCGACCTGCTGCTCACCTCGATCCGACACCGTGAGGACGACACCGCGCTGCTGGCCGTACGGGCACGCTGAGCGGCCCAATGGGGCTGGCGGCACCGCCGATCGGATCCCGTCGGGCCCGGCCGGGCCGGCCGGCGGGCTACCCTGGGCCGGGTGAGCGCCCGTCCCCCGTACTTCCGCGCCCGCCGCCTCCGGGCGGCCCTCGCGGCGTCCTGCGCGGCACTGCTCCTCACCGCCGGTTGCAGTTTCGGCGAGCCGGAGCCGGACCCGGCCGGTGAGCCGCCCAACCTGCCGACCCCGTCGGCGTCGGCCAGCCCCGGCGGCGCCGGCCAGCAGGCGGTGGCGACCGTGCTCGCCAAGGGCCTGCGGGTGCCCTGGGCCATCGCCTTCCTGCCGGACGGCGGGGCGCTGGTCACCGAGCGGGACACCGGCCGGATCCTCCAGGTCGGCCCCGAGTCCGGGCCGGACGGGCTGCGGGTCCGCGTCGTGCAGACCATCACCGACGTCGCGGCGGCCGGCGAGGGCGGCCTCCTCGGCATCGCCGTCTCCCCCGGCTACGACCGGGACCGGACGGTCTTCGTCTACTACACCGCCGAGCAGGACAACCGGGTCGTCCGGTTGCAACTCGGCGGGCAGCCCACCCCGATCGTCACCGGCATTCCCAAAGCCAATGTGCACAACGGCGGCGGGCTCGGCTTCGGCCCCGACGGGCAGCTCTACGTCAGCACGGGCGACGCCGGGCAGCGCCCGAATTCGCAGGACGTGAAGAGCCTCGGCGGCAAGATCCTGCGGATCACCCCGAACGGCAAGCCGGCGGCGGGCAATCCGTACCCCGGCTCCCCGGTCTGGTCGCTCGGGCACCGCAACGTGCAGGGCTTCGCCTGGGACGCGGCCAAACGGATGTACGCCGTCGAGTTCGGCCAGAACACCTGGGACGAGATCAACCAGATCACCAAGGGTGGCAACTACGGCTGGCCGCAGGTCGAGGGGCGGGCCGGCGACAAGCGGTACACGGACCCGATCACCCAGTGGGCGACCTCGGACGCGTCCTGCTCCGGCCTGGCCGCCACCGATCGGCTGCTGGTCACCGGTTGCCTGCGCGGCAAGCGGCTCTGGGTGATGGAGCTGACCGACACCGGCGCACTGCTCGGGCAGCCCAGCGAGCTGCTCACCAACCGGTACGGCCGGCTGCGAGCGGTTGCCGCCGCGCCCGACGGTTCACTCTGGGTGAGCACCTCGAACCACGACGGGCGGGGCGACCCGGCGGCCGACGACGACCGTCTCCTGCGGGTGGTCTTCGCCGGCGGCGACGGCGGTCGCAGCTGATTCGCGTCACCATCCGGTCAGGTTTGCCAAGATCCTCCGACGGGCAGGTCAGACTCTCAGCATGGACGGGCAGCACGACGAGCAGCATGACGGCACCGGGGACCGGGACGAGCCGGTGACCGACGCTGCGCCGCGGCGGTCGGTGGGTCGGCCGGCCGGCCGGCCCGGTCCCGTACGCCGCACCGGGGTCATCCTCGCCGTGCTCGCCGTGGCCCTGGCCGGAGCGGTGCTCGGGGTGCTCGCCGGCGGCCGGGTGGACACCGACATCGGGCCGTTCCGGGCCAACCTCACCCTCACCCCCGCCAGCACCGGCGGCACCACCGTCGACGTGCCGCCGCTCGGCGCGCTGCTGCTCGACAGCCACGACGGGCCGACGCACCTCACAGTGCGACTGGGCGCACTGGACCAGGGGCGCACCGAGGCGCTCATCGACGACCCGGCGAGCATCAGCCGGGCCAGCCAGAGCGCCGTCGAGGACGTCCGGTCCGGGGTGATGCGGCTCGGCCTGCGGACCCTCGCCTCGGCGGTGCTGGTCACCCTGATCCTGGCCGGGCTGGCCTTCCGCGACGTACGACGCACCGCCTGGGCGGGCGGGTTGGCGCTGCTGGTCACCGCCGGCAGCCTCGGCACAGCGGCGGCCACCCTGCGCCCGCAGGCGATCGAGGAGCCGCGCTACGAGGGGCTGCTGGTCAACGCGCCGGCGATCGTCGGTGACGCCCGCCGGATCGCCAACGACTACACCAAGTACGCCGAGCAGCTGCAACGCATCGTCGGCAACGTCAGCCAGCTCTACACCACTGTGTCGGCGCTGCCGGTGTACGAGCCGGCCCCCGGCACCACCCGGGTGCTGCACATCTCGGACCTGCACCTCAACCCGACCGCCTGGCAGCTGATCCGGACGGTGGTGGAGCAGTTCGGCATCGACGTGGTGATCGACACCGGGGACATCACCGACTGGGGCAGCGAGCCGGAGGCGTCCTTCGTCGGCTCGATCGGCCTGCTGAAGAAGCCGTACGTCTTCATCCGCGGCAACCACGACTCCGGCCGCACAGGTGCCGCGGTGGCCCGCCAACCGAACGCGATAGTGCTGAACAACACGACGACCACTGTCGCCGGACTGACCATCGCCGGCATCGGCGACCCGCGCTTCACTCCGGACAAGAACACGTCCCCGGCCGGCAGCGGGCTCACCCAGAAGGTGGCCGACCAGGTGATCGGAGCCGGCGAGCAGTTGGCCACCACTGTGCGCCGCTCACCGCGGCCGGTGAACATCGCGCTGGTGCACGATCCGGCATCGGCCGGGCCGCTCGCCGGCACCTGCCCGCTGGTGCTGGCCGGGCACGCCCACGCCCGCCAGATCTCCAAGCTGCCCCAGGCCCCCGGCCAGCAGCCCACCACGCTGATGGTGGAGGGCTCCACCGGTGGCGCAGGGCTGCGCGGCCTGGAGGGTGAGAAGCCGACCCCGCTGTCGATGAGCGTGCTCTACTTCGACCAGCAGAAGATGCTCCAGGCGTACGACGACATCACCGTCGGCGGCACCGGGCAGGCCCAGGTCAACCTGGAACGGCACGTGGTGGAGGGCCCGACCGCAGGGCCGTCCCCCTCGGTCACCCCGACCCCGACCCGCTGAGCGCGGGCCGGGGCCGCAACGTCGGTAACTCGGGGTCAGCGCAGGGCGATGGCTGCCAGGGCGGCGTTGACGATGCTGCCGGGCAGCAGGTCGTGCAACTCGTACAGCTCGGTCACGCTGCCGGACTGGCCGAACTCGTCCACCCCGAGCGGCACCGCCGGCGCGGCGAGCGCCGAGCCGAGCCAGGCCATCGCGTGCGACGCGGCGTCGTGCACGGTCACCACCGGCACCCGGTCGGCGAACGCGGACCGCAGCGCACCCGGAACGCTCGGCACCGTCGCCGTCCGCACGCCCTGGCGCAGCGTGCGCTGCCAGGCGCGGTAGAGCCGATCCAGCGAGGTCACGTCCACCACGTGTGCGGCGACGCCCTCCTCGGCCAGCTCCGCGGCGGCGGCCAGCACCTCGGGCAGCACAGCGCCGGAGGCGGCCAGCTGCACCACCGGGGCGTCGGCCAGGTGCGGGTACGCCTGGTGGGCGTCGACCAGCCGGTACGCCCCGGCGACCACCTGCCGGCGCAGCACCGCGTCGCCGAGCCGGGCCCGGGCCGCCTCGAACGGTGCCTGCTCCAGCGGCCGGGTGCTCAGCCGGAAGTAGTACGCCCCGTCCTCGGCCGGCGCGGCGGTCGCGGCCGGGGCCGACCCGCCGGCGATCTGCCCGAGCGCGTCGCAGAGCAGCCAGTCCAGGCTTGTCGCGTACGCCGGCTCGACGAAGGTCACCCCGGGCAGCTCCAGCCCGACAGAGGCGGTGATGGTGGACTGGTGGGCGCCGCCCTCCGGGGCCAGGGTGATGCCCGACGGGGTACCGGCGACCACGAACCGGGAGCCGGAGTAGGTGCCGTACAGGAACGCGTCCAGGCCGCGCAGCACGAACGGGTCGTAGACCGTGCCCACCGGCAGCAGCGGCTGCCCGGACAGGTCCCACGAGAGGCCGAGCTGGCCGAGCAGCAGGAACAGGTTCATCTCCGAGATGCCCAGCTCGATGTGCTGCCCGGCGGGGCTCTCGGTCCAGCGCAGCATCCGGTCCTCGGTCCAGGAACGCTGCTCGGTGGGGGCGAACACCCCGGTCTTGTTGATGAACCCGGCGAGATTGGTGGAGGTCGCCACGTCCGGTGCCGTCGTCACCAGGTAGCGGCCGACCTCCCGGTTCCGGGCCAGGTCCACCAGCACCCGGCCGAAGACCTCCTGTGTGGAGATCGGCTTGGCCGCGCGTACTCCCGTGCTCTCCGGAACGGTGACCCCCAGGGCCCGCTCGCGGGGCGCGCGGGACAGCGCCTCCCGGCGGGCGCCGGCCCGGATGCCGGCGGGTGACGCCGGGTCGAGGCGGTCCCACTCGGTGTCCCGGGTCAACCCCTGCGCGGCGCGCAACGTGTCGACCTGCTCGGTGCTGAGCAGCGCCGAGTGGTTGCGCGGATTGCCGGCGATGGGCAACCCCCACCCCTTGACCGTGTACGCGAAGACGACGCTGGGCCGGTCGGTGACCGCGTCACACTGGGCGTACGCGTCGAGCATCGCCTCCAGGTCGTGCCCGCCGAGGTCGGTGACGAGCGGGCCCAGCTCCTCGTCCTCGATGCCCTGGACGAAAGCGCCCACCTCGGCCGGCGCGCCGTCCAGGAACTGCTTGCGCAGCTCCGGGCCGGCCAGCCCGAACAACGACTGGTACTGCTCGTTGGGCATCGCGTCGATCCAGTCGCGCAGCGACTCGCCGCCCGGCCGGGCGTACGCCTCGGCGAGCCGACGGCCGTACTTGACCTCCACGACGTGCCAGCCGGCCGCCTCGAACTGCCCGCGCCACTGGTTGATCCGGATGCCGGGCACCACCCGGTCCAGCGACTGGCGGTTGAAGTCCACCAGCCACATGACGTTGCCCAGGCCGGTGGTGGCCGGGTCGGCGACCGCCTCCCAGATGTTGCCCTCGTCCAGCTCCGCGTCGCCGATCAGCGCGACGAACCGGGAGTGCGGGCGGGCGCCGAAGTGCGCGTCGACGTAGCGCCGGGTGGCGGCGGCGAAGAGCGGCGCCGCCGCGCCGAGGCCGACCGAGCCGGTGGAGAAGTCCACCTCGTCGGGGTCCTTGGTGCGCGACGGGTACGACTGGAGGCCGCCACGGGCCCGCAGCCGCGGCAGGTACGAGCGGTCCAGGTTGCCGAGGAGGTACTGGATGGCGTGGAACACCGGGGAGGCGTGCGGCTTCACCGCCACCCGGTCCTCGGCGTCCAGGTGCGCGAACCAGAGCGCGGTCATCGCGGTGACCAGTGAGGCGCTGGACGCCTGGTGCCCGCCGACCTTCACCCCGTCGCCGGTGGCCCGGTCGTGGTTGGCCGCGTCCACGATCCGGGTGGCCAGCCAGAGCACCCGCCGCTGGATCTCGTCGAGGACATCGAGGTCGTGCTGGTTCACTGTGACTCCATCCGGGCGTCGCCGTTGACGCCCTCGCGAGGGGTGCGGGGTCGCGCCGCGCGAGGCGGCAGCATTGTTAGGAAGGGCCCCTTCTTATGCACCAGGCGATAAGAAGGGGCCCTTCCTTACGGCTCAGCCCTGGACGCCGAGGCGCTCCAGGACCAGCTCGCGGACGGTCTTCGCGTCGGCCTGGCCGCGGGTGGTCTTCATGACCGCGCCGACCAGCGCGCCGGCCGCGGCGACCTTGCCGCTGCGGATCTTGTCGGCGATGCCGGGGTTGGCGGCGATCGCCTCGTCCACGGCGGCGGTGAGCGCGCCGGTGTCCGACACGACCTCCAGGCCCCGGTTGGTCATGATCTCGGTGGGCGAACCCTCGCCGTCGACCACGCCCTCCAGCACCGCGCGGGCCATCTTGTCGTTGAGCTTCCCGGCGTCGACCAGGCCCTGCAACTCGGCGACCTGGGCCGGGGTGGCGCCGATGTCGGCCAGCTCCAGGCCGCTCTCGTTGGCCCGGCGGGACAGCTCACCGAGCCACCACTTACGGGCGGCGGCCGGCGTGGTGCCGGCGGCGACGGTCGCCTCGATCAGCTCGACCGCGCCGGCGTTCAGCACCGACTGCATGTCCAGGTCGGACAGCCCCCACTGCTCCTGGAGCCGACGCCGGTGCACCCGGGGCAGCTCCGGCAGGGCGGCCTTCAGCTCGGCGACCCAGGCCGGGTCCGGGGCGATCGGCACCAGGTCCGGCTCCGGGAAGTACCGGTAGTCGGTCGCGGTCTCCTTGGAACGCCCCGGGGTGGTGTCGCCGGTGTCCTCGTGGAAGTGCCGGGTCTCCTGGGTGATCCGGCCGCCGGCGTCCAGCACCGAGGCCTGCCGCAGCATCTCCGAGCGGACCGCCCGCTCCACCGAGCGCAGCGAGTTGACGTTCTTTGTCTCGGTGCGGGTGCCCCACTCCTGCCCGGGCAGGTTGAGCGAGGTGTTCACGTCACAGCGCAGCGAACCCTCCTCCATCCGCACGTCCGAGACGCCGAGGGTGCGGATCACGTCCCGCAGTTCGGTGACGTACGCCTTGGCCACCTCGGGGGCGAGCGCGCCGGTGCCCGGAATGGGCTTGGTGACGATCTCCACCAGCGGAATGCCGGCCCGGTTGTAGTCGACCAGCGACTCGGTCGCGCCGTGGATGCGGCCGGTGGCACCGCCGACGTGCAGCGTCTTGCCGGTGTCCTCCTCCAGGTGCACCCGCTCGATCTCGATGCGCACCGTCTCGCCGTTGACCTCGACGTCCAGGTAGCCGTCGACGCAGATCGGCTCGTCGTACTGGCTGATCTGGAAGTTCTTCGGCATGTCCGGGTAGAAGTAGTTCTTCCGGGCGAACCGGCACCACTCGGCGATGGAGCAGTTCAGCGCCAGGCCGATCCGGATGATCGCCTCGATGGCCGCCTTGTTGGCCACCGGCAGCGAGCCCGGCAGGCCCAGGCAGACCGGGCAGACCCGGGTGTTCGGCTCGCCACCGAAGTCGGTGGGGCAGCCGCAGAACATCTTGGTGTTCGTGCCCAGCTCGACGTGGGTCTCCAGGCCGATCACCGGTTCGTAGCGCGCGACGACCTCGTCGTACGCGGGCAGCGTCGTCGTCATCTGGGCTCCTGCCTCACAGTGCCGGTGGGGTGAACGTGCCGACCGCGGACTCCAGCGCGGCGGCGACCCGGTACATCCGGTCGTCGGCCATCGTCGGTGCCATCACCTGCAGGCCGACGGGCAGCCCCTCGGAGAGACCGCAGGGCACCGAGATGCCCGGCCCGCCGTACAGGTTGGTCGGAATGGTGAACAGGTCGGCCAGGTACATCTGGTACGGGTCGGCGGTGCGCGCGCCCATCGGGAACGCCACGGACGGGGTGGTCGGCGAGATCAGCGCGTCGACCTGCGCGAACGCGGCGGTGAAGTCCCGCGTGATCAGCGTCCGGACCTTCTGCGCCTGCCCGTAGTAGGCGTCGTAGTAACCCGACGACAGGGCGTACGTGCCGATCATGATGCGGCGCTTGACCTCGGGGCCGAAGCCGGCCTCCCGGGTCAGCGACATGACCTCCTCCAGCGACCGGTTGCCGTCGTCGCCGACCCGCAGGCCGAACCGGACACCGTCGAACCGGGCCAGGTTGGAGGAGCACTCGCTCGGCGCGATCAGGTAGTACGCCGGCAGCGCGTAGGCGAACGTCGGGCAGGACACCTCGACGATCTCCGCACCGAGCTTGGCCAGCGCGTCCACCGCCTCGCGGAACGCGGCCATCACGCCCGGCTCGGCGCCCTCGCCGACGAACTCGCTGACGATGCCGAGCCGCACGCCGGTCAGGTCACCTGTCGCGCCGAGCCTCGCCGCCGCCACCACGTCCGGCACCGGCTGCGGGATGGAGGTGGAGTCGCGCGGGTCGTGCCCGCCGATCACCTGGTGCAGCAGGGCCGCGTCGAGCACCGTACGGGCGCACGGGCCGGGCGTGTCCAGCGACGAGGAGAAGGCGACCAGCCCGTAGCGGGAGGTGCCGCCGTAGGTGGGCTTCACGCCCACTGTGCCGGTGACCGCGCCGGGCTGGCGGATCGAGCCGCCGGTGTCCGAGCCGATCGCCAGCGGCGCCTCGTACGCGGCCAGCGCGGCGGCGCTGCCGCCACCCGAGCCGCCCGGGATCCGGCCCAGGTCCCACGGGTTGTGCGTCGGGCCGTACGCCGAGTATTCGGTGGAGGAGCCCATGGCGAACTCGTCCATGTTCGTCTTGCCGAGCATCACAGTGCCGGCCGCACGCAGCCGCTGCACGATCGTCGCGTCGTACGGCGGGCGCCAGCCCTCCAGGATCTTCGACCCCACAGTGGTCGGCACGCCGCGGGTGGCGAGCACGTCCTTCACCGCGACCGGCACGCCGGCCAGCGGGCCCAGCTCCTCACCGGCGGCCCGGCGCTCGTCCACCGCGCGGGCGGCGGCCAGCGCGCCGTCGGTGTCCACGTGCAGGAAGGCGTGCACCCGGTCGTCGACGGCGGCGATCCGGTCCAGGTGCGCCTGCGTCACCTCGACGGCGGAGGTCTCGCCACCGGCGACCAGGGCGGCGATTTCCGTCGCGGTCATTCTGGTCAGATCGCTCATGAGGCCACATCCTCGGTCAGGATCCGCGGTACGCGGAACCGCTGGTCCTCGACGTCGGGTGCGCCCGACAGCACCTCCTGCGGCGTCAGACACGGCGTGACCACGTCCTCGCGGAAGATGTTGGTCAGCGGCACCGAGTGCGAGGTCGGCGGGATGTCCGCCGCGGCGACCTCGCCGACCTGGGCGACCGCCTGGAGGATCACGTCGAGCTGGCCGGCGAACATGTCCAGCTCCTCCTCGGTGACGGCGAGCCGCGACAGGCGCGCCAGGTGCGCGACCTCCTCGCGGGAGATGGCGGCCATCCGTGCCCCCTTCTGATGTCCTGCTGGTCGGGCGGTGTGCCGATCGCGCGACGGGTGGAGCGTGACGCGCGGTGACCGGAGCGAGTCTATTGTTCCGCTCCGGTGCCGCGTCCACGACTCCCCCTCCGCCGGCCTCTCGGGCCGGGCCGTCTGCGGGTCAGCGGGTGGGGCGACGGCCGGCGTCCGGCTCCGGGCCGCCGCTCGGGCGGACCGGCCGGTACCGGGCCAGCCAGGTGGCCAGCTCCTCGGCGGGCATCGGTCGGGCGTAGAACCAGCCCTGCGCGGCGTCGCAGCCGGCGGCGTGCAGCATCCGCCAGGTCCGCTCGTCCTCCACGCCCTCGGCGACCACCCGCAGCCCGAGCGCGCCGGCCAGCTCGATCATCGACCGGACGATCGCCGCGTCGTCGGCGTCGTCGGCCATCCCGAGCACGAACGAGCGGTCCACCTTCACCTCGGACAGCGGCAGCCGGCGCAGGTGCTGCAACGAGGAATACCCGGTGCCGAAGTCGTCCAGGGCGATGGCCACCCCGATCCCGTGCAGCCGGGAGATGGTGGCCAGCACCCGGCGCGGGTCGGCCATCAGGGCACCCTCGGTGATCTCCAGTTGCAGCCGCTCGGCCGGCACGCCGTAGCGGGTCAGCCGGTCGGCGATCTGGTCGGCGATCTCGCCGGTGTGCAGGTCCCGCACGCTCACGTTCAGCGCGGCCCGCAGCCCGATGCCGGCCGCCGACCACTTGGCGAGCTGCTCCACCACGTCGTCGACCACCCGCCGGGTGAGCAGCCGCATCACAGCGCTCTGCTCGGCGACCCGGATCAGTTCCTCCGGGTCGACCATGCCCCGCCGCGGGTGCCGCCAGCGCAGCAGCGCCTCGACGCCGACCACCTCGCCGGTCGCGATGGCGATCTGCGGCTGGTAGTACATGGTGATCTCGCCGGCGTCGTCGGCCGGCTCATCGCCGGAGTGCGCCCACCCGGTCGGCCCGAGCGGCTCATCCGGGGTGCCCGGCCCGACGTCGCGTCGCGGACCGGCACCGCCGGCCAGCGCGGACACCGCGCCTGAGTTGGGCGATCGCCGCCCGTGCCCGCCGGCGCGCCGGTCCCGGCCGGGACCCGGGCGGGCGCCGGTGACCGTCGCCCGGGTGTTCCGGCCACGGATCGGGTCGGCGCCGGTGGCGATCCGGTTGATCAGCTCGTCGGCGTGCACCAGCTCGGTGCCCGGCCGCCGGCGGCGACCCCACCACCGGCCGCCGGCCGGCGGTGCCCCGGCTACCACCGGCGACGCGCCCGCGTGCGGCGCCGACTCGGCGGGGTGCAGGTCACCGCTGGGCAGCGCCGCACCGTCCCCGCCGCGCACCTCCGCCACCGCACCGAGGGGTACGTCGGCAGCCCGCTCGGCGCCGTCCGGCTCGGTCAGCTGCGCGTCCCGGCCGGCCCCGTCGACCGTCCCCGTCGGGTGGGCGTGCCCCGCCGGCTCGGCGTCCAGCGCGTCGTCGACCGACGGGCCGGACTCCAGGACCCGGCGCAGGTCGGCGAGGAGGCCGAGCCGCTCGGCGGAGTTGTGATCGGATTCCGGGGCGTAGACGGCGACTGTGTCGTTGCGGTGCTTGGCGTCGTACATCGCCACGTCGGCGTGGCGCATCAGGGTGGCGAAGTCCTCCCCGTGCTCCGGGAACAGGGCGATCCCGATCGATCCGCCCACGTCCAGCGGCAGCCCGTCCAGCGGCACCGGCTCGGCCAGCGCCCGGACCACCCGGTCGGCCAGGTCGCGCGCCTGGCTCGCGTCGGTCAGCCCGGTCATCACGATGGCGAACTCGTCCCCGCCGAGCCGGGCGATCATCTGCGGACGGGGCTCCACGTCGGTGAGTCGGGCGCTGACCTCGACGAGCAGCCGGTCGCCCACGGCGTGCCCGAGAGCGTCGTTGACGTTCTTGAAGCGGTCCAGGTCGATCAGCAGCAGGGCCAGGTGCCCGTCGGGTTCGCCCCGGGCGGTCCGCTCGGCGTGCACGTGCACCTGCTCCGCCACCTCGGTCAGCAGCGCCTTGCGGTTGGGTAGCCCGGTGAGCGGGTCCGCGGCGGCGAGGTGCTGCTGCTCGACGGTCAGCCGGGCCATCCGGTACACGGCGAACAGCGGCACCAGCACCAGCGGGATCAGCGCCGCGCTGACCCGCGCGGCGGCCACCAGCACCGGGGCGAGCAGCAGCAGCGAGCCCGTGGAGAGCAGTTCGAAACCGAGGCCCTGCCGGACGGTGGGCCACCACCGGTCGCCGAAGCGCAGCCGTACCGCCCAGCTGACCAACCCGTAGTTGACCACGAACCAGGCCACCGTGGCACCGCCCACGGCGGCCACGTCCGGCCAGTGCAACCGACCGCCGGAGAAGACGATGCCCGGCCCGAGCCGGAGGATCCCGTACGCGGCGGCGAGAGCGCAGGCGTACTGGCCGACGTTGAACGCCGTCCGCCACGCGGCGTGCCGCATCCGCCAGCCCGACACGACCACGCCCGCCGCCTGCACGGCCACCGCCGGGCCGAGCCCCCAGCCGAGCAGGATCGCGAAGGTGAAGCAGGTGGAGGGGAAGACCGCGGAGGACTGCCGGCGCCCCGGCGGCACGAACGGGCGGGCGTCGCAGACCAGCGCGAGCGCGGCCATCGTCCAGAACGCCACAGGCAACCGGGACAGCTCGGCCGGGAGTGTCGCGAGTGGACCGGCGGCGGTCAACGCGGCGACCACCAGGATGCTGACGATGAAGGCGGTGAACGGCGCCACCCGTCCGGGCGGGACGGAGTTGCGCGGGTCGGCGACCTCCATCAGACCTCCCGACCGACGGCTGGCGTGCCGTGTGCACGCCGTGACCCAATGAAACGCCCTCAGCCCCGGGTTTCCCGGTATGACAGTCACGAATCGGTCGTAGTCGTAATTAAGTTGGTATGCGCGGCCAGTGGCCGCCGCAGCCGCTCAGCTCTCCGGCCGGGCCACGTCCCGCGCCGCGTCCGGACCCGCGTCCAGCAGCACCCGGAACCCGTCCTCATCGAGCACAGGCACCTTGAGGCTGGCCGCCTTGTCGGCCTTGGACCCCGGGTTGTCCCCCACCACCACGAAGCTGGTCTTCTTGGAAACCGAGCCGCTGACCTTGCCGCCCCGGCTCTGCACGGCCTCGGCGGCCTGGTCCCGGGAGAAGCCGGCGAGCGTGCCGGTCACCACCACGGTCAGCCCCTCCAACGGGCGCGGCCCCTCGTCGACCGCCTCCTCGGCCATCCGTACGCCCGCCTCGGCCCACTTGCGGACCACCTCGCGGTGCCAGTCCACGGCGAACCACTCCCGGATGCTGGCCGCGATCGTCGGACCGACCCCGTCGACCGAGGAGAGCTCGTCCTCGCTGGCCGCGTCGATGGCCTCCATGGAGCGGAAGTGCCGGGCGAGCGCCTGGGCCGCGGTCGGGCCGACGTGCCGGATGGAGAGCGCCACAAGCACCCGCCACAGGTCGCGCTCCCGGGCCACCGCCAGATTGTCCAGCAGTTTGACCGCGTTGCTGCCCAGGCTGCCGTCCTTGTTGACGAAGAACGGGGACCGGGACAGCTGCTCGGCGTCGAGCTGGAAGAGGTCCCCCTCGTCGGTGATGATCTCCGCGTCCAGCAGTGCCGCCGCGCCCTTGTAGCCGAGCGCCTCGATGTCGAACGCGCCGCGGCCGGCGAGGTGGAACACCCGTTCGCGGAGCTGGGCGGGGCAGCTGCGGGTGTTGGGGCAGCGAATGTCGATGTCGCCCTCCTTGGCCGGCGCGAGCGGAGTGCCGCAGGCCGGGCAGGTGGTCGGCATGACGAACGGCCGTGCGTCGGCGGGGCGCAGGTCGACGACCGGGCCGAGCACCTCGGGAATCACGTCGCCGGCCTTGCGCAGCACGACCGTGTCGCCGATCAACACGCCCTTGCGCTCCACCTCGCGGGCGTTGTGCAGGGTGGCGAGCGCGACTGTGGAGCCGGCCACCCGCACCGGTTCGAGAACGGCGAACGGGGTGACCCGCCCGGTGCGCCCGACGTTGACGTCGATGTCGAGCAGCTTGGTGGTGACCTCTTCCGGCGGGTACTTGAAGGCGATCGCCCAGCGCGGGGCGCGGCTGGTCGACCCGAGCCGACCCTGGATGGCCACCGGATCGACCTTGACCACCACTCCGTCGATCTCGTGCTCGACGTCGTGCCGGTGCTCGGCGTAGTGGGCGATGTACTCGGCCACGCCGGCCAGATCCGGCACCACCCGCCACCGGTCACTGGTCGGCAGGCCCCACGACTTCAGCGCCGCGTACGACGCGGACTGCGCGGTGGGTTGGAAACCACGGCGGGCGCCGATGCCGTGCACCACCAGGCGCAACGGCCGCGACGCGGTGACCCGCGGATCCTTCTGGCGCAGGCTGCCGGCGGCGGCGTTGCGGGGATTGGCGAAGGGCGCCTTGCCCTGCTCCACCAGACCCGCGTTTAGGTCGGCGAACGCGGCGATCGGGAAGTAGATCTCGCCCCGGACCTCCAGCAGCCCGGGAATCTCCGGGAACTCGGCGGACGGGGTGAGCTGGCCGGGCACGCCACGGATGCTGCGCACGTTGGCGGTGACGTCCTCGCCGGTGCGGCCGTCACCGCGGGTGGCCGCCCGAACCAGGCGGCCGGCCTCGTAGGTCAGGTTGATCGCCAGCCCGTCGACCTTCAGCTCACAGAGGTAGGGCACCGGGCCGCCGGCGTCCCGCTCGACACGCTCCGCCCAGGCGGCCAGCTCCTCGTCGGCGAAGGCGTTGTCCAGCGAGAGCATCCGCTCGGCGTGGGTGACCGGGGTGAAGTCGGTGGAGAACGTGCCACCGACCCGTTGGGTCGGTGAATCCGGTGTGCGCAGCGCCGGGAACTCAGCCTCCAGCGCCTCCAGCTCGCGCAGCTGCCGGTCGAACTCGGCGTCGGCGATGATCGGCGCGTCCAGCACGTAGTAGCGGTACTGATGCTCGGTCAGCTCGCGGCTGAGCGTGGCGTGCCGATCCCGCGCCTGCGGCGTCGGCTCGACGCCGGCCGCCGCCTCCTGCGCCGGGCTGACCTGCTGACCGATCTGCTCCTCGGACACACCGCCACCTTCGGACACGCCTGCGACCTCCCTGATCACGCTACCCCGGCACGTTATCGGCCCGGTGGGACAAACAGTCGCCCACCCACGCACCGCGTTCTCGCGATCGCGGTCGGCGGTGCGTGGGTGGCGGGCACGGTGGTGATCAGCGTGCGAGGATCGCCGGACGACGGGGGCCGGTGTGGGCCGCCGGACGACGGCGGAGGTAGCGATGCCCGAGGCCCTGCTCTGGGCGGTGGCGATCCTGCTGGCGGTGGCGGCCGGCTGGGCGTGGAACGGCTGGCGGCACCGGGTGGCGGACCGGCGCTCGGGCAGCCGGCCGGGCCGGGGCCCCGCGACCGGCGGACGTCGCCCCGCGCCGCCGCGACCCCGCTCCGCCGACCGGCCGGCCACCAGGCCCCGATCCCGCGGCGCCGACCGGAGGGCGGGCACGCCGGCGCCGGGCGAGATCTGGTGGGCAGACGTGCCGTACGCCGACGGCAGCGGGTCGAAGGTGCGGCCGTGTCTGGTGCTGCGCGCCGACTCCCGGGGCGCCGACGTACTGAAGATCACCAGCCAGGACAAGAGCGACCGGGACGACCACGTGCGCATCCCCACGCGGGACTGGGATCCCGGCGCCGAGCACGACAGCTACCTGAGCCTGACCGAGCCGTCCCGGATCACCTCGGCCGCCTTCGCCGACCGCGCCGGCACCTGCGACGCCGATCTGTGGCGGTCGGTCCGCAGCCTGCATCATCTGCCCACCCGCTGACCGGGTTCGGAGACGGGGACCAGGATCAGTCCCAGGCCGCGCCGAGCGTGGCGAGCTGGTCGGCGTACTCGATCCGGTCGGCCCACCCCGGTGGCCACGCGGTCATCCCCGCGGCCGCGCCCACGAAGGCGCCGGCCAGGGCGGCGATCGAGTCGGAGTCCCCGGCGGTGGTCGCACCCCGGGCCAGCGCCGCGACCGGGTCGTCGGCGTGCCGTACGGCGCAGAGCACAGCGGTGGCCAGCGCCTCCTCGGCGACCCAACCCTCCCCGGTGGCCCGGCACGGGTCGCCGCCGTCATCCGGCTGGCCCAGGGCATCCGTCAGCCGGGCCAGCACCGCCAGGCACTCGTCCCAGCCCCGGGCGATGAAGTCCTCCGCGGTGCCGACCCCGGCGCGTTGCCAGAGGTCACCCAGCCACTGCTCCCGGTACACGCGGCGCTGGCTCCGCGCCCGCTCGGTGAGAATCGCGGGAAGCTCCGCGAGCTTGGCGCCCCCGCGCAGGGCGAAGACCGCGTACGCGGTGAGCTCGCTGGCCGCCAGCCCGGTCGGATGGCCATGGGTCAGCCCCGCCTGCAACTGCGCCAACCCGGCCAACGTGTCCAGATCCACGTCGAGCAACCCGACCGGCGTGACCCGCATGTTGGCCCCGCACCCCTTGGACCCGGCCACCGTCGCCTCCTGCCAGCGGAGCCCGCGACCCAGCTCGGCGCAGGCGCGCAGGCAGGTCATGCCGGGGGCGCGATTGTTGTCCGGGCTGACCGCCCAGGCCAGGAAGCGCCGCCGGAGCAGCGGCTCCACCCCCTGTGCGGTGAGCGACGGGGCCTCGTGCAGCGCCCAGCCCACCGCCAGCGCCATCTGGGTGTCGTCGGTGACCAGCGCCGGCTCGCCGGTCAGCTCACGCGGACCGGCCGGCCCGTACCGGTGCTCGATCTCGGCGACGGTCAGGAATTCGGTCGGCTTGCCTATCGCGTCACCATAGGCAAGGCCGAAGAGCGAGCCAGAGGCGCGCAGAGGGTCGTGGGCCACGGCGGCCATGATGCCCGGCCGCCGCAACCCGCACCACTGTCAGTCCCAGCAGAGGCAGAACGGATGGCCGACCGGGTCGGCGTAGACCCGGAAGCCCTCGCCCTCGCCAGGAAGCCGGCGGGCGCCGAGTGCGAGCGCCCCCTTCTCGGCGGCCTCGATGTCGTCCACCGTCACGTCGAGGTGGAACTGCTGTGGGCGCTCCGGATCCGGCCAGGCCGGCGGACGCAGGTTGAGCGCCCGCTGGAACGCCAGGCGCGGCTGGTGCCCGGGCGGACCGCCCAGCACCACCCACTCGTCGTCATCGGAGTCACCCTCGGCCAGGGGAACACCGAGCAGCTCCGCGTAGAACGCCGCCAGCGCCCGCGGATCCGGGCAGTCGATCACCACTGAACGTAGCTGTCCAATCATGTCCGTCATCCTGCCCAGCGGGTACGACAGGAAACCTCAATCCTCGGCGAGCCGCCGGCCGGCGTCCCGACACGCGGCCAGCACCACCCGGGCGTACTCCGGGCTGGCTCCGGCCAGACCACAGGCGGGGGTGACCACCACCTGCTGGGCCAGCTGCCGGCGGGGGAACCCCAGCCGGTCCCAGAGCTGGCGCACCCGGTCGGCCACCTGCGCGGACGTCGGTGCCTGGCCGGTCGACGGCGCTCGGGTCGGCACGGCCCCGGCCAGCAACCCGAGGCCGGCGTCGATCGCCTCGCCCAGCGGGTCCAGTTCGGTGAGCAGGCCCAGGTCGAGGGCCACCCCGGCGGCGCCCGTCGAACGGATCAACTCCAGTGGCACGTCCGGGGCGCAGCAGTGCACCACGGTCGGCACACCGACCCCCTCGACGACGGTGCGCAGCAGCGCCGCCGCGTCCGCCGACTCCACCGCCCGGTACGCGCCCAGCCCGCTCTCGGTGGGCACCCGCCCGGCCAGCACGGTCGGCAGCGACGGCTCGTCCAGCTGGAGCAGCACCGAGGCGCGGGGCAGTCGCCGGGCGACCGCCGCGACATGCGCGCGCAACCCCTCGGTGAGGGAGCCGGTCAGGTCACGGACCGCGCCGGGGTCGCGCAGCAGCCGGCCGCCGATCGGCAGCTCCAGGGAGGCGGCCAGAGTGAGCGGGCCGCCGGCCTGCACCTTGATCGGCCCGGCGTACTCCTCGGCCTGCTCGGCGAGCTGGTCCAGGTCGCGTTCCATCAGGTCGCGGGCCCGGCGCAGGTCGCGACCCGGACGCGGGGCGACCCGCCAGCGCCCGGTGTACAGCTCGACAGGCAACTCGACCAGCAGCCCCGCGGTGCGACCGATCAGGTCGGCTCCGGGGCCGCGGGCCGGCAGCTCCGGAAGGTGGGGCAGCGCGGGAAGCTCACCGAGGACCACCCGCTGGGCCTCGGCGATGTCGGTGCCGGGCAGCGAACCGATGCCGGTCGCGGCGCCGGCCGGCCAGGGCCACACCTGATCTGTCACGGCGGAAGGGTATCCGGTACGCCGGCCTCCCGGGCCGCGACGGCCAGGGAGATGGTGTGCCGGGTCAGCCGGTGATGGTGGCGGAGCCGAGGACCACGTCGCCGGCCGGGTCCGGCCGGTACGCCACCACGGCCTGGCCGGCGGCGACGCCGCGTACCGGCCGGCGCAGCTCGGCGTGCAGCGTGGCGCCGTCGAGGGCGACGGTGGCCGGCACCACGTCGCCGTGCGCGCGCAGCTGCACCTCGCACTCGACCGGCGCGTCCGGGCGCGGGCCACCCGTCCAGACCGGTCGTTCGGCACGCACCTCGGACACCTCCAGCGCCTCGGCCGGGCCGACCGTCACCGTGTTGGTCTTGGGCGTGATGGAGAGCACGTAGCGCGGCCGGCCGTCCGGGGCGGGCCGGTCCAGGTGCAGCCCGCGACGCTGACCCACCGTGTACGCGTACGCGCCGGTGTGGCTGCCGACCACCGCGCCGGTGCTCGCGTCCACCACGTCGCCGGGCGCCTCGCCGAGCCGGCCGGCCAGGAAGCCACGGGTGTCGCCGTCGGCGATGAAGCAGATGTCGTGCGAGTCCGGCTTGTCGGCCACCGCCAGGCCACGCTCGGCGGCCTCGGCGCGGACCTGCGCCTTCGTCGAGTCGCCCAGCGGGAAGATCGACCGGTCCAACTGCTCGCGGGTGAGCACCGCCAGCACGTACGACTGGTCCTTGGCCACGTCGACACTGCGGCGCAGCAACCCGTCGGAGCCGAGTCGGGCGTGGTGGCCGGTGACCACCGCGTCGAAGCCAAGGGCCACCGCACGGTCCAGCACCGCGGCAAACTTGATCTTCTCGTTGCAGCGCAGGCAGGGATTCGGCGTACGGCCGGCCGCGTACTCGGCCACGAAGTCGTCCACCACGTCCTCGTGGAACCGGTCGGCCATGTCCCAGACGTAGAACGGGATGCCGATCACGTCGGCGGCCCGCCGGGCGTCCCGAGAGTCCTCCAGCGTGCAGCAGCCTCGCGCCCCGGTCCGGTAGGTCTGCGGATTGCGGGCCAACGCCAGGTGCACCCCGGTCACGTCGTGCCCGGCCGTCACCGCCCGCGCCGCCGCCACGGCCGAGTCAACCCCGCCCGACATCGCCGCCAACACCCTCACCAGCCGACTCCCTTCCCCCTCACCACCCTATCCACCCCGCCCCAGACCCCCCGAACGCCGCACCCCGACCGCCCGCCCCCCGCCCCGCCGCCCCCGCCGCCCCCGCGCGCCGACCCCACCCCGTCGATCTAGGGCGAATCGTCGTGATTAGAGATCACTCCACGACGACTTGCCCTAGATCGACGGGGCGAGGGCGCGGGGGGCGGGGGGCGGGGGGCGGGGGGCGGGGGGCGGCTAGCGGGGGGTGCGGAGGGCGGCGGCTCGGCGGGCTCGGTCGACGGCCCCTGGGAGGGCTGCGATGAGAGCGTCGATCTCGTCCTGGGTGCTGGTGTGGCCGAGAGTGAAGCGCAGCGAGGAGCGGGCCCGGTCGTCGTCGGCGCCCATCGCCAGCAGTACGTGTGAGGGCTGGGCCACCCCGGCCGAGCAGGCCGAACCCGTCGAGCAGGCGATGCCCTGGGCGTCGAGCAGGAGCAGCAGGGCGTCGCCCTCGCAGCCCGGGAAGGAGAAGTGCGCATTGCCGGGCAGCCGGTCGACCGGGTCGCCGTTGTAGACCACCTCGGGCACCGCCCGGCGGACCCGCTCGATCAGGTCGTCGCGGAGCGCGGCCACCCGGGCCGCGTACTCCTGTTGGCCCTTCACCGCCGCCTCGACAGCTACCGCGAAGGCGACGATGCCGGCGGTGTCCAGGGTGCCGGAACGAACGTCGCGTTCCTGCCCGCCGCCGTGCAGCAGCGGCGTGGCCGCCACGTCCCGGGCGAGCAGCAGCGCGCCCACCCCGGTCGGGCCACCCAGCTTGTGTCCGGTGACGGTCAGCGCGGCGACCCCGCTCGCGGCGAAGTCGACCGGCACCTGCCCGACCGCCTGGATGGCGTCGGTGTGGAACGGCACGCCGTGCTCGGCGGCGACGGCGGCCAGTTCGGCCACCGGCTGGACGGTGCCGACTTCGTTGTTCGCCCACATGGCGGTGACCACGGCCACCCGGTCGGCGTGCGCGGTCAACTCGGCGCGCAGGTCGTTCGGGTCGAGCCGGCCGGCGGCGTCCACCGGCAGCCAGCCGACCTCGGCCCCCTCGTGCTGGGCCAGCCAGTCCACCGCGTCCAGCACCGCGTGGTGCTCGACGGCGCTGGAGATCACCCGCCGGCGGTCGGAGCCGGCTCCGCGCCGGGCCCAGAAGATGCCCTTGACCGCGAGGTTGTCGCTCTCCGTGCCGCCACCGGTGAAGATCACTTCGGACGGCCGGGCACCCAGCACGGCGGCGACGCGCTCGCGCGACTCCTCGACCCGGCGGCGGGCACGGCGACCCGCCGCGTGCAGGGAGGACGCGTTGCCGACCTCGCGGGCGGTGGCGACGTACGCCTCCAGTGCCTCGTCGAGCATCGGAGTCGTCGCCGCGTGATCCAGGTAAGCCATCACCGTTCAGCCTACGGCCGACCGGGCGGGGACCGGATGCGGGAGGGGACCCCTCCCTGGGCGTGGCGCCGCCGGGGCGGGAAGGGGGCAACCTCCCCACCCCGACTGCCGGGGTCCGCACGTCGAACGGCCCGGGGGAGCCGTCCGGTCAGGCCGGCACCGCGGTGACGACGATGTTGTCGCGGTACCTGCGCGCCGCGGCGTCGAACGGCCCTCCGCAGGTGATCAGGGTCAGCCGTGGCTTGCCGTCCCGGGCGAAGTACCGGTCCAGCGGGATCCTGGTCTTGGCGTACTCCTCCCGGGCGACGACCCGGTACCGGCGGGCCTTGCCGTCGCTGCCGGTCGCGGTCATGGTGTCCCCCTGGCCCAGCTCGCGCAGCCGGAAGAACGCTCCCCTGCCCTGCCTGGCGCTGTCCACGTGGCCGGCGATGACCACCGAACCGGCGTTCGCCTCCAGGCCGGGGCCGTACCGGTACCAGCCGATCCGGTCGACGCTCGGCGGTACCTCGAACTCGTTGGTCCGCTCGTTGATGCCGACCGCGTCGACTGTGGCGGTGACGCCGATCTCCGGGATCACCAGTCGGACCGGCGGGACGGTCTCCGCGCCGGCCGGCAATCCCCCGGCGGTGACCGGGACCGACGGGGCGGCCGCCGGCGGCACCGGGGTGACGCTGGCCAGCGCGCTCGCCTCCTCGGCGCCCACGTCCCCGCCGGGCTGCGAGCGGCACGCCACGAGGGTCGCGACGGTGAGCGCGGCAACGCCGGCGGCCAGGGCCGCCAGTGCTCCGCGGTTGCGCACCGTCACCTGCGGCCGGTCCGCGCGGTGGCCATCCGCACCCCGCCACCGAGCAGCAGGAGTACGCCGGCGCCGGTGAGCGCGTACCACCAGGTGTCCACGCCCGTGCCGGCCTGACCGCCGTCGCCGCTCGGCACTGCGCCCGGGGCGGAGTGCAGTCCGGTGATGGTCTGGGCGACCACGTCGAGGTTCTTGGCCTCGGCCGAGCCGATCGCGTAGACGATCGTCGCGGTGCCCTCCTTGAGGTTGAGGTCCGCCGGGCCGATGGCCACGGTGTCGGTGCCGGCCAGCACCACGTCCGCCTGCACGCTGCCCGCGTCGACGTCGCCCTTGGCCTCGTTCGGGTTGGTCAGGCCCTCGAAGACCGGGGTGCCACCGGCACGCACGTCCACCTCCGGGGCGGCGGCGGTGTGCCGCACGATCAGCCGGGCCTTGCCGGCGCCGACCTTGGAGACGTCGTTCACGAACGGGGTGATCTTCGGCTGGCCGGCGGCGTCGAGGTGTGCCGCGATGCTGATGTTCGCTCCGCCCGGCACCGAGGCGTCGTCGACCTTGAGGATCGCCTTGTCGATCGCCTCACCGGGCTTGGTCAGCGCGATGTCGTACTCGCCCTCCTCCAGGTTCAGCGGGCCGGCCACGTCGCCGGGCTTGAAGTTGTCGAGGGTCTTCTTGCCGTTGACGTAGACGTCGACCGGGGTGTCCGGGATGCCGTGTACGACGGAGACCTTCGACGTGGCGGCGTACGCGGGGGTGGCGGTGAACGCGCCGACGCCGGCGAAGGGACCGGATGCGGGCCACGGCCCGCGAGACCCGGGTGGTCGAGACGGTCCGCCAGCTGCCCGAGCCGGCGCAGAGCGGTCCCGATCCGGACCGGGTGGTCGATCGGCTGGTGGTCGCCGACGAGCTGGCTCGCCTCCCGGACGACCAACGACGCATGCTGGAGCTGGCCTTCTACGACGACCTGACCCACCAGCAGATAGCCACGGTGACCGGCGTGCCGCTGGGCACCGTGAAGAGTCACATCCGGCGCGGCATGGCGAGCTTGAAACGCAGATGGGAGGTGGACGGTGCAGCACCTGGACCACGACCGGCTGGTCTTTCTGGCGCTCGGTGAGAGCGAGGCGGACAACGGGGAGAGCACCCACCTCGACACCTGCGTGCACTGCCGGGTCGAGATGGAGAGCCTCCAGCAGGTGGCCGGGCTCGGCGCGGAGACGCAGGGGTTGGCTGATCTCCCCGACCCGCCGGAGCACGTCTGGCAGGGCATCACTGCGGAGATCAGGGCCGCGGAGGGCCTGCCGTCGCTGGCCGAGACGCGTAGGCAGCAGGCGGCCGAGCCGGTCAGCGGTACGGCGGACGAGCCAGCAGGGCCCGGTGCCGCCGGTCAGAGGGCCCGCTCCCGGTCCCGCCGCCGCGCTCGCTGGTCGGGCTGGGCGGCCACCGCCGTCACCGCGGTCGCGGCCGCGGCGGTCGGCGTGGTGGGCACGGTCTCGGTGCTGCGCCAGGACGACCCGGAGCCCGCTCCGACGCAGGCGGTGGTGGCCAGCGCGCCGCTCGCGGCCTTCGGCTCGACACCGAAGTCGGCCCAGGGTGACGCGCGGGTGCTCCAGAGCGGCCAACTACATCTGCGCGTGGCGAATCTCCCGCGCGTGTCGGGGTACTACGAGGTCTGGCTCATCAACCCGACGAACATGGAGATGTTCTCGATCGGCACCCTCGGTGGGGACTCGGACGCTCTGCTGCCCCTGCCCCCGAATGTCGACCTGAAGAGCTACACGGTGGTCGACGTCTCCGCGGAGCAGTACGACAACAACACCCGCCACTCCGGTGACAGCCTGCTGAGGGGCACCCTGACGGGCTGATCGGCGGGCCGGCTCAGCTCCCCGGCCCGCCGATCAGCTCCCTTTGCACCCGTACGAAAAGAGTGGCCGCCCGACGGTGGGCGGCCACTCTTTCGTCGTTCCGAGGGTGCCGCGGACGGCACCGGCGGTCGGTTACCTGCGCTTGCGGATCTCCTCGGCGGCCTGCGGAACGACCTTGAACAGGTCCCCCACCACGCCGAAGTCGGCCAGCTCGAAGATCGGCGCCTCGCCGTCCTTGTTGACCGCGACGATGGTCTTCGAGGTCTGCATGCCGGCGCGGTGCTGGATGGCACCGGAGATGCCGAGCGCGACGTACAGCTGCGGGGAGACCGTCTTGCCGGTCTGGCCCACCTGGAACTGGTGCGGGTAGAAGCCGGAGTCGACAGCGGCGCGGGACGCGCCGACGGCGCCGCCGAGCAGGTCGGCCAGCTCCTCGACCAGCTTGAAGTTGTCGGCGTTGCCGACGCCGCGACCGCCGGAGACGACCACGCCGGCCTCGGTCAGCTCGGGGCGGGAGCCCTTCTGCTCGGCGACCCGGTCGACGACCTTCGCCAGCTTGTCGGTGTCGGTGACCGACACGGTGAGCTGCTCGATCGCCGGGGTGGCCGCCGCCGGGGTCGGGTTGACCGAGTTGGGGCGGACGGTGACCAGCGGCAGGCCCCTGGTGACCTTGGACTTGACGATGGTGGAGCCGGCGAAGGCGACCTGCGTGGCGGTGCCGTCGGCGTCCAGGCCGACGACGTCGGTCAGGATGCCGTTGTCCAGCTTGACGGCGAGCCGGGCGGCGATCTCCTTGCCCTCCTGCGCCGAGGCCAGCAGCACGGCGGCCGGCTGCACCCGCTTGACCAACTCGGCCAGCACGGTGGCCTTGGGGGCCACCAGGTAGCCGTCGATCTCGTCACCCTCGGCGGCGTAGATCTTCTCCGCGCCGTACTCGCCCAGCTTGGCGCTCAGCGCCTGCGCCGCGCCAGCACCGCCCAGCACCACCGCGCTCGGGGTGCCCAGCTCGCGGGCGAGGGTGAGCATCTCCAGGGTGACCTTCTTGACGCCGAATTCCTTGGTGGCTTCGACGACGACGAGAACCTCAGACATGTCCAGACCCCGCTCTCACACGAACTTCTCGGTAGCGAGGAACTCGACCAGCTTCACGCCGCCCTCGCCCTCGTCGGTGATCTTGGCGCCGCCGGAACGCGGCGGGCGCTTGGTGTGCTCGACCACGGCGCTGGTGGCGCCGTCGAAGCCCACCTCGGTCGGCGCGACACCGAGGTCGGCCAGGGAGAACGTCTGCACCGGCTTCTTCTTGGCGGCCATGATGCCCTTGAAGGAGGGGTAGCGCGGCTCGTTGATGGTGTCCCAGACGGAGACCACAGCCGGCGTGGCGGCGGTGATGACCTCGTAGCCCTCCTCGGTCTGCCGCTCGACGGTCAGCGTGGCGCCGTCGACGGTGAGCTTGCGCGCACCGGTGAGCGCCGCGACGCCGAGCCGCTCGGCGATCATGTGCGGCATGACCTGGACCCGGCCGTCGGTGGACTCGGCGCCGCAGATCACCAGGTCGGCGTTGAGCTGACCGAGCGCGGCGGCGAGCACCTTCGAGGTGGCCACCGCGCAGGAACCGTGCAGGGCGTCGTCCACCACGTGCACGGCCTTGTCCGGGCCCATGGAGAGCGCCTTGCGGATCGACTCGGTCGCCCGGTCCGGACCCATGGTCAGGATGGTGACCTCACCACCGTGCGCCTCCTTGATCTTCAGCGCCTCCTCGATGGCGTACTCGTCCATCTCATTGATCACGTTGTTCGCCGAACCGCGGTCGACGGTGTTGTCGTCATTGCGCAGGTTGCGGTCCGCGCCCGAATCAGGCACCTGCTTGACGAGTACGACGATATTCATCGCGCTTCGACGACCCTCCTGTGTGGTGTTGCGATTCGCTCGCCCGGTCTCGGGCGCAGCCTCGCGCGTCGGTCGACGCCCGGTCAACCGCGAGCTGCTGTGCGGTTGCCCACGGCGCAATGTTACCTGCCAGTAGGTTGCGGCTCCCGCGGCACTCAGAGTGACACAGCTCACCGGCGCCGGCAGCGGCGCAGCCGGTCAGGCCAGCGCACCCCGGATCCGGTCGATGACCGCCGCCTCCTCCTGCGCCACCCCGTCGTGCGCCCGCGCCACCCGGTGCGCCGCGGTCAACACCACCGCGCGGTACGCGTCCACGTCCGCCGGTGACTTCTCCCGCAGGATCCGCATCGCCCGGTCGAGAGCCGGCAGCACCACCGACTCGATCTCCAACTGGGAGTCCCGCGGCATCCGGGGCAGCGGACCGGTGGTCAACGCCTCCTTGACCACCCCGCTGGCGTCGGCCAGCGCGCCGGAGGCGGCGACGCTCTCCCGGATCACACCCAGCATGCCCGGCTCGGCGTTGGAGACCAGGAAGACGGCCCCGAAGGCGCCCGTCTTGAGGGTCAGTCGCTCCTCGTCCGTCAACCGTTGCTCCATGATCACGGAGTGTAGACGTACGGGGTGGTGGTGGTGACCGGGACGAGGCCGAGCCGCTGCAGGATCGGTCGGCTGTCCTCGGATGCGTCGACCTGCAGCAGCGTCCGGCCCCGCTGGTCGGCCAGCCGCGCCCGGTAGGTGACCAGCGCCCGGTAGATGCCCTTGCGACGCCACTGCGGCAGGGTGGACCCACCCCAGAGGGTGCCGAAGCCGGTGTTCGCCGGGAATCGCACCCAGCCGGCGCTCACCACCGTCTCGTCCGCCTCGGCCACCACCACCGTGATCGAGTGCGGGTCGGCGTCGATCTCCTTGGCCAGCCCCCAGACGAGGTGCGAGCGGTCCTCCTGCCAGACCTCCTCCTCCATGGCGGCGATCCGCTCCAGGTCGGACCGGGAGGTCACCTCCCGCAGGCGTACCCCCTCGGGGGCGACCGGCAGCGCGGCCGCCAGGGGCGCGACCGGCCCGATCACGACGGTCTCCCGCTCCTGCGCCACGAAGCCGGCGGCGCGCAGGCGGTCCGCCAGATCCGCCGGCTCGTCGTGCCCGTTGAGCTTCCACTCCACCGACTCGCCGCGCTGGCGGAACAGCTCCACCTGCCGGGCGATCAGCTCGTCCAGCGCGTCGCCGGTCAACCCGCCCAGGTCGCGGTAGGTGAGGAATCCACCGGCGTCGAGCCCGAAGATCCGGACCAGGGGCCCGTCGCGCTCCACCGTCACCCCGGCCGGAACCGGGTCCGGGATCTCCGGGCGGAGCTGGTTGTCGTAGGCGGCGCGCAGTGTCATCACATCAAGATCGGTCACCGGGTCAGGTTAAGCGGCGGGACAAGCGGATAATCCCCAGTGTGTGGGAAGCGATCAGGCGGTGGTTCGACCCGGCGGACCTACGCTCGGTCGGCGAGCCGCCCGACTACCGCTTCTCCCTGGCCAACGAGCGCACCTTCCTGGCCTGGCTGCGCACCGGCCTGGCGCTGGTCGGCGGCGGGCTGGCCGCCGCGCAGTTCCTGCCGCCGCTGCCGCTGACCCACCTGCGGGAGATCATCTCTGTCGCGCTGCTGCTGCTCGGCGGCACCGTCGCCGTTCGCGCGGTGGACCACTGGGCGCGAACCGAACGGGCCATCCGGCTCGGTCAGGAGCTGCCCGCCTCCCGTTTCCCCGCCGTCCTCGCCCTCGCCGTCGGTGCCGGCGCGGTGCTGCTGGTGGTCGCCGTGCTCGCCAGGACGATCGGCGACGGGTGAGCGCCGGACGCGACCCGGGGCTCCAACCGGAGCGGACCCGGCTGGCCTGGCGGCGCACCATGCTGACGCTGACGGTGGTGACCGCGCTCGCCGTCCGCCTGGGCTCGACCGGCGACCCGACCGATGCGTTGATCGCCGCCGTCGCCGCGCTGCTCTGGGGGGCCGTGCTCGTGCTCTGCTGGCCCTGGGGCGGCAGCGGGCCGGCTCGCACCGGCGGCCCGCGACTGCGCCTGGCCGCGCTGGCCACCGTCGGGCTCGCGCTGCTCGGCGCGCTGCTGGTGGTTCACGGACTGTGGTGACGGGTCCGGGTGCGCCATGATAGGCGTATGGCCCGGCTGTACGTACTCCTCTTCCTGGTGCAGATCGTCCTCGCGGTCTGCGCGCTGATCAGTTGTCTCTCCGCCGAGGAGGGCCAGATCCGTGCCCTGCCCCGGATCGCCTGGGTGCTGATCATCCTGTTCTTCCCGCTGGTCGGCTCCATCGCCTGGTTCGTCGCGGGCCGGGAGCCCGGCTCCGGCACCCGCAAGCCCTGGCCGGCCGGCACCGCCTCCACCGAGCAGCCACGCCGCCGCCCGGTCGCGCCCGACGACGATCCGGAGTTCCTCCGCTCCGTGCAGGATCGCGCCCAGCAGCAGGATCAGGAGCTGTTCCGCCGCTGGGAGGAAGACCTGCGCCGGCGCGAGGACGACCTGCGCCGCCGGGACGGCGAACCGCCGCGCGAGGGTGACCGGCCGGAGGTGTGAGCGGTTACGCGGCCGTGCCGGTGTCGGCGCCGCCGCGGGTCACACCCGACGCTTGAGCCCCCGCACCGCCAGCGGCGCGAAGATCACCGCGATGCCGGCGCCCCACAGCAGCGTCTGCAGCACCGGGCCGGCGACCGGGCCGCCGACCAGGAGCCCGCGCAGCGCGTCGGCCACCACGGTCACCGGGTTGACCTCCACCCAGTTCTGCAGCCAGCCCGGCATCCGGTCGGTGGGCACGAAGATGTTGCTGGTGAAGGTCAGCGGAAAGATCACCATGAAGCCGAAGATCTGCACCTTGTCCGGCTCGCTCACCAGCACCCCGACCAGCACCGAGATCCAGGACGCGGCCAGCGTGAACGCCAGCAGCAGCGCGAACGCCCCGACCACCCCGAGCAGCCCGTTGCCGACCCGGAACCCCAGGATCGCCCCGACGCCGAGCAGCAGCGCGATCGACCAGGCCTGCTTGACGGTGTCGGCGAGGATCCGCCCGGCCAGCGGCGCCCACCGGGCGATGGGCAGCGCCCGGAGCCGGTCGAAGACGCCCTTGGTGAGGTCGTTGTTGAGCCCGAACCCGGTCGTCATGGTGGCGAAGAGCGCGTTCTGCACCATGATGCCGGGCAGCATGAAGGTCAGGTACTCGCCGGAGGACCCGGCGATGGCGGTGCCGAAGACGTAGGTGAACAGCAGCACGAACATCACCGGCTGGATGCTCAGGTCGAGCAGCTCCATCGGGTTGTGCTTGATCTGCACCAGGCTGCGCCAGGCCAGCGTGAAGGTGTGCCGCAGCCCGGCGGCGGGACTGAGCCGGCGCGCCGGCGTCAGCGCAGGGGCGAGAGTTGTGGCGGTCACGCCGGGGTCCTTTCCAGATCGGTGCCGGCCGGGGCGTCCTCGGCCCGGTGGCCGGTGAGGGAGAGGAAGACCTCGTCCAGGCTGGCGCCGCGCAGCGCCAGCTCGGCGACCGCGATCTCGGCCGCGTCGAGGCGGCTCACCACCGCGGGCAGCACACCGGGATCGTTCACCGCGACGGTGACCGCGTTCTGGGCCACCTCCGGAGTCACGCCGGACACCTCGCCGGCGATGGCCGTCACGATCCCCAGGTCGGAGAGGTCGGCCGGTCGTACCGTGAGGGTCTGACCGCCGGTCTTGGCCTTCAGCTCCTCCGGCGTGCCCTGCGCGATCACGCGGCCGTGGTCGACGACCGCGATCTCCCCGGCGAGTTGGTCGGCCTCCTCCAGGTACTGGGTGGTGAGCAGCACCGTCACGCCGTCGGAGACCAGGGCACGGACGATGTCCCACAGGTCGTTGCGGCTGCGCGGGTCCAGGCCGGTGGTCGGTTCGTCGAGGAAGAGCACCTGCGGCCGGCCGACCAGGCTGGCGGCCAGATCCAGCCGGCGGCGCATACCGCCGGAGAAGGTCTTGGCGGCCCGGTCGGCGGCGTCGCTGAGCTGGAAGTCGGCGAGCAGTTGGCGGGCCCGCCGCTTCGCGTCGGCCCGGCTCAGCCCGAGCAGCCGGCCGATCAGCAGCAGGTTCTCCGCGCCGGTCAGGGTCTCGTCGACCGAGGCGTACTGGCCGGTCAGACCGATCAGTTGGCGCACCTGATGGGCGTCGCGGACGACGTCGAAGCCGCCGACCGTGGCGTGCCCCTCGTCGGCACGCAGCAGGGTGGCGAGCACCCGTACCGCGGTGGTCTTGCCGGCGCCGTTCGGCCCGAGCAGGCCGAAGACGGTGCCGGTCGGGACCGCCAGATCAACCCCGGCGAGGGCGGTGGTGGTGCCGAAACGCCGCACCAGGCCCTCGGCGCGGATCGCGTGGTCCATCGCAACTCCTGTCGTCTTCGGTGGTGACACCACCATGGGCGACAGGTCTGACATCCCGCCGATCCCCGGCTGACGTTACGACGACCGGCCCCGACATTCCGCTGATTTAGCTGCGGGAAGACGCCGCGCCGCCGCCCGCTCGGGGCGACGGCGCGGCGGCGGATGCGACTCAGGCCAGGTTCGACGACCGCGGGTACGCGTCGGTCGGGTCGGTGAGCACGTTGACCAGGTACGGCACTCCGGCGTCGAACGCCCGCTGCAGGGCCGGCCCCAGGTCGGCGGCCTTGGCGACCGTCTCCCCCGCGCCGCCGAGCGCGCTGACCACCGTGTCGTAGCGCAGCTCCGGCTGGAGGTCGGCGGCGACGTCGTAGCCGTACATGGCCCGCATCGGGTGCTTCTCCAGACCCCAGATGCCGTTGTTGCCGACGACGATCACCACCGGCAGCTTCTGGCGGACCAGCGACTCGACGTCCATCAGCGAGAAGCCGGCAGCACCGTCGCCCATCAGCACGCAGATCTGCCGGTCCGGGTGGCTGACCCGGGCACCCATCGCGTAGCCCATGCCGGTGCCCAGGCAGCCGTACGGGCCCGGGTCCAGCCAGGTGCCGGGCTGGGCCGGCTCCAGGTACCGCCCGGCGTACGAGACGAAGTCGCCGCCGTCGCCGATGGTGATCGCGTCGCGGGCCAGCACCCGGCGCAGCTCGCCGTAGACCCGCGCCGGCCGGATCGGGTCGGTCTCGGCGGCCATCTCGGCCGCGTCGCGGGCCCGGGCCGCGTCCTCGGCGGTGCGCAGGTCGGCGATCCAGCCGCTGTGGTCGGCCCGGTCACCCGCGTGGTCGGCCAGCGCGGAGAGGATCAGGCGCAGGTCGCCGGCGGGTGCGGCGGCCGGCTGCACGTGCCCGGCGCGCTGGCTGGGTGCGTCGACGATGTGCACCACCTTGGCGTCACCGAAGTCGCCGAAGCTGAGCCGGAAGTCCAGCGGGGTGCCGACCACCACGACCACGTCGGCGCCGGAGAGCGCCGCCCGGCGGGCCTTGGCGAAGGCGAGCGGGTGCTCCGGCGGGAGCGAGCCACGGCCCATCCCGTTTGTGAAGACCGGCACCTGCAACGCCTCGGCCGCCTCCCGCAGTGCGGCGACCGCGTCGCCGGCGTACACGTCCGAGCCGGCGATGATGACCGGCCGCTGCGCGCCGGCGATCAGCGTGGCGGCCCGGCTCACCTCAACCGGGTCCGGCTCGACCGGGTCGACGCCGGTCGGGGCGGGCAGGTCGGCCTCGGCGACCGAGAAGACCGTCTCCAGCGGGAAGTCGAGGAAGGCCGGGCCGCGGTGCGGCGTGAGCGCCGCGGTGAGCGCCGCACCCACCGCACGCGGGATGTCGTCGGTGCTGAACACCGTCTCGGCATGCTTGGTGACCGGGGCGACCAGCGGCAGGTGGTCCATCTCCTGCAGGCTGCCCGAGCCCCAGCGGAACGCGGGCGCCCGGCCCCCGAGCACCAGCACCGGGGAGGCGTTGAAGAAGGCGCTGGTCATGCCCGAGATGCCGTTGGTGACGCCGGGACCGGCGGTGAGCACGGCGAGGCCGGGACGACGCTGAAGCTTGGCCACCGCCTCGGCGGCGAAGACGGCGGACTGCTCGTGCCGGACGTCGTAGATCGGGAAGCCGGTCTTGTGCGCGGCGTCGTAGAGCGGGAAGACGTGCCCGCCCGAGAGGGTGAACATCTCGCGTACCCCGTGCGCCCGCAGCGCCGCGAGCGCCAACTCCCCGCCGTGGCCTTCGACCCGCTCCGTCATGCCGCTCCCCTTCGTCGCTTCCGACCGGAGGCCCACGCTACTGGCCGGTAGGCAGAATGTGAACCGTTCTCGGCTCACCGTCGGGCCGGCGGCGCGGACCGCCGGCCCCGGCCGGTCAGCGGCCCGTGAAGCCCGGCTTACGCTTCTCGACGAACGCCGCCATGCCCTCGCGCCGGTCGTCGGTGGCGAACAGCGCCGCGAAGAGCTGACTCTCCCAGGCCAGGCCCGAGTTCAGGTCCATGTCCAGGCCGCCGTCGACCGCCAGCTTCGCGGCGCGCAGCGCCTGCACCGGCCCGGTCAGGTACGGCTTCACCAGCGCGACCGCCGCCTCGTACACCTCGGCGGCCGGGACAACCCGATCGGCCAGGCCGATCCGCAACGCCTCCTGCGCGTCCACCATCCGCCCGGACATGATCAGATCCTTGGCGCGGGCCGGGCCGACCAGACGAGCCAGCCGCTGGGTGCCGCCGGCACCGGGGATGATGCCCAGCTTGATCTCCGGCTGGCCGAGCTTGGCGTCCTCGGCCACCACCCTCCAGTCGCAGGCCAACGCCAGTTCGCAGCCACCGCCGAGGGCGTAACCGGTGATCGCGGCGACCACCGGCTTGGGGATCCGGGCGATCGCGCCGAGCGCGCTGGACAGGTTCGCGGCCCGCTCGGCCATGTCCACGTAGGACATCTCCGCCATCTGCTTGATGTCCGCGCCCGCGGCGAAGACCTTCTCCCCGCCGTACACGATGACGGCGCGGACCTCCGGATCGGCGGTCGCCGCCGTCGCGGCGGCGCGCAACTCCTCCTGCACCTGGGTGTTGAGCGCGTTCATCGGCGGCCGCTCCAGCCGGATGGTGCCGATGCCGTCCTTGGTCTCCAGCCGAACGAACTCGCTCACGCTGCCCTCACTTCCTCGTCGAAGTCGCGTGCCAACCTTACGACCCGGCTCGTTTGGGTAAGTAGTCTGGTGTCAGCCCCGCGGGCGGGAGTCCAGCCATGATCACCTATTACGACGACAGGTCGGTGCAGGTCACCTCCACCGCCGTTCGAGTGGACGGCCGCAGCTACGCGCTGGCCGACATCACCATGATCTGGCACCGCCGGGGCAGCCGCTCCTGGCGGGTGCTCGTCGGGCGGGGTGCGCTCGGCGCCGCGCTGGCCGGTCCGCTGGTCGCGGCCGTGTTCGGCATCGCCGTGGCCGTCTGGCTGCACCGCTCGACCACCGTGACGATCGCGATCGTCGGCGCGTCGGTGCTGGTGGGGCTGGCCGTCGGCCCGATCGCCGACTTCCTCTTCGAACATCTGGACCGCTCGTACGCCCGGGGCAGCCGGCAACTGGAGATCTGGGCGCGTTGGCGCGGCCAGCCGGTACGGCTGCTGCGCACCGGCGACGCACTGCGCTTCGGTCAGATCTACCGGGCGGTGCAACGCGCGGTCGAACGCAGCCACCCGGCCCGCCCCGGCACCCGCCGATAACGGCCGACTCAGAACTGGATCGGCTCGTCCGGCAGCAGGTGAAGCCCGCGCAGCAGGCCGTACACGTCCTGCTCGCCCCAGAATTCGACGATCCGGCTCTGCGCAAGCCGGTACATCTTGCAGGCACTCTGCACGGCGGTGACCCCGGTCGCGTCCCGCCGGTAGGTCTGCGCCACCGAGACGACGACCCGGTCGTCGGCCGCGAAGAGCTCGACGATCTGCTGATCGAGCACGGTCAACCCGGGCGAGAGCACGGCCTGTTCCACGAAGTTCCGGCCCCGCACCGCCGTGCCTGATCCGTAGATCCGGACGTCCTGCGCGACCACGGCCCGCAGCTCGACGAGGTCCCTGGTGACAAACGTGCGCAGGTAGCGGCGGATCACCTCGGTGTTGCGTTCCTGTTCGGACATGTCTCGGCAAGCTACCCGGCCCACCGTGTACGCACCGACCGCCGACTGTCGCTCGCGCGCGGGCGGCACTCCGCCAGCTCGCAGATCTTGGACACTTACCGATCGGCGCGGACGGTAACTGTCCAAGATCCGCGCGAAACCGCACGACGGGTACGGGTTGCCCGCCGGTGGTTAGGCTTGGTGATGGTCCTCTATTACCGGGACGACGCGGTGCAGGTGACCTCCGAGTCGATCCGGGCGGGCGGTCACATGGTCGCCCTCGCCGACGTGACGTACGTCTGGCACGCCCGCGGCCCGAAGACGCTAGCGGTGCGCGGCCGGGTGTTCGGTCGTGGTGTCCTGGTCCTGCTGCTCTCCCTGCCCCCGCTGGTCGCGCTGGTCTGCGTGCTCTCGCTGGCCTACACGGCGCAGGACCGGGGCAACTGGAAGATGGCGCTGATCGTCCTCGCCGCCTGCGCGGTGGGGGCGCTGGCGTTGACCCCGTTCCTCGAGATCCCCCTCGGTTGGCTGGACCGTTCCTACGAGCGCGGCAACCACGTGCACGAGCTGTGGGTGCAGCACCACGGCCGCGAGCAGCTACTGCTGCGCACCCCGGACGCGCTGCGGTTCGGGCAGATCTACCGGGCCGTGCAGCGCGCCGTCGAACAGCAGGGGGACCATCGGTGACGAGCGCGGCGGCCGAGCGCCGTCGGGCGGTTGTGGTGCGGGCGGCGCACACTTGATCCCATGGCGCTTCCTCTCCCCACACCCGCCGCGGTGGTCGGCCTGACCCGCTCCGCTCTCGACCAGGCGCTCGGCTCGGCCGCCTCGTTCGCCGCCGTGCCCGTCCGCGCGTTCGCGGTGCTGGACGGGGTGGAGGCGCTGCTGGCCCGGATCAACCGCGTCGTCGATCGGATCGAGACGACGCTGGACCGGACCGACCGGGTGCTCACCGACGCCGAGACGGCGGTCCGTGAGGTGGCCGTGATCAGCGCCGCCGCGACCACCGCCATCGACACCGCCACCGAGGTGGCGGCGGCCGCGGCAGTGGTGGTCCGGGAGGCCGATCAGGTCTCCCGCCTGGCCGGCACGGTGGTCGCCGAGGCCGAGACGGTCGCCGGTCGGGCGGCGGCCACCGTGGGCACCGCGGCCGAGGCTGCGGCCACCGCGGCCGAGCTGCTGGCGGCGTACGAGCCGGCACTGCGGCGGGCCGCGCCGATGGCGGGGCGGTTCGTCGGGGAGCTGAGCCACGAGGAGGTCACCGCGGCGATCCGCCTGATCGACGAGCTGCCGAAGCTCAAGCAGCACCTGACGGCGGACATCCTGCCGATCCTGGCCACCCTGGACCGGGTCGGGCCGGACCTGCACGACCTGCTCGACGTCACCCGCGACCTCAAGCTCGCCGTCGCCGGCATCCCGGGCCTGGGCATGCTGCGCCGGCGGGGCGAGAAGCTCAGCGACGATCTGGTCGGCTGAGCCACCGGGCGGGCGTCAACAGTCGCAGGTGATCGTGCCGCGCGGCGCGGTCAGGTCGTCGACCGGACGCCGGGTCGGCCCGGCTTCGGTGACCACCGGCAGGCCCTCCCGCACCCAGTACTCGAACCCGCCGAGCATCTCCTTGACCGGGTACCCGAGCCGGGCGAACTCCAGCGCGGCACGGGTCGCGCCGTTGCAGCCCGGCCCCCAGCAGTAGGTGACCACCGCCGAGCCGGTCGGGATCAGCCCGGTCGCCCGGGTGGCGATCTCGGCGGTGGGCAGGTGCACCGCTGCGGGAAGGTGCCCCTGCGCCCAGGCGGCCGCTCCCCGGGAGTCGACCACCACAAGCCTGGGAGTACCGGCGGACAGGTCGGCGTGCACGTCGCTGACATCGGTCTCGACGCTGAGCCGGGCGAGGAAGTGGGCGGCGGCGGCAGCCGGATCGGGGGCCGGGACGGCGAAGGCGAAGGTCATGCACCGATCCTTCGCCGGCACCTCGGCCCGCGACGAGTGGCGGGAACGACGTCCTGCGCTAACATCCCGCCATGCCGAGCCTCGCCGTGTCGTCCAGGGTGGCGGTCGAGCCGATTCCGGTGCCCACACCCCGGCGACCGTCCGCCGGTCACCGGGTCGCCGTGCTCGCGTACCGCGGGATGTCGGTGTTCGAGACCGGCATCGTCACCGAGGTGTTCGGGCTGCCCCGGCCGGAGTTCGACGTCGACTGGTACGACCTGGTGGTCTGCGCGGAACGGCCCGGCCCGGTGCCGGTGGTCGGCGGGGCGAGCCTGCACACCCCGTACGGGCTGGCGGAGCTGGCGGCGGCGGCAACCGTGATCGTGCCCGGCGTGCCGGACGTGACCGCCGATCCGTCTCCCGAGCTGGTGACCGCGCTGCGCCGGGCGCACCGCCGTGGCGCCCGGATAATGTCGATCTGCTCGGGTGCGTTCGCGCTGGCCGGCGCCGGGCTGCTGGACGGCCGGCGGGCCACCACCCACTGGCGGTACGCCGAGCTGCTGGCGCAGCGGTACCCGCGGGTCGTGGTGGACCCGGACGTGCTCTACCTCGACGACGGCGACCTGCTCACCAGCGCCGGCAGCGCCGCCGGGCTCGACCTGTGCGTGCACGTGGTCCGGCGGGACCACGGCGCGGCGATCGCCAACGCGGTCGCCCGCCGGCTGGTGATCCCGCCGCACCGCGACGGTGGGCAGGCGCAGTTCGTCGAGACGCCGGTGCCGAGCGGCGCGGGCGACGACCGGATCGCCGGCAGCATCGACTGGGCGCTCGCGCATCTCGCCGATCCGCTGACCGTGGCGCGGCTCGCCGGGCAGGCGCACATGTCGCCCCGCACCTACCTGCGGCACTTCGCGCGAGCCACCGGGACCAGCCCGATCCGCTGGCTGATCGATCAGCGGGTCCGGGCCAGTCTGGCGCTGCTGGAGGAGACGGACGTCCCGGTCGAACAGATCGCCGGGGCGGTGGGCTTCGACACCCCGGTCACCTACCGCCACCACTTCGGCCGGGTCATGCGGACCTCGCCGTCGGCGTACCGCCGGGCCTTCCGTACCGGGGCGGCGCCCGGCCGGCCGGCGTAGGGCGGGTGGGCTCAGCCCGGGGCGTACAGCTCGTCGATCTCGGCGCGGCGGGGCAGCGCCACCGAGGCGCCGAGCCGGCGGACGCAGGCCGCGCCCGCCGCCGACGCCCAGCGCACCGCGTCGACCAGGTCGCGTCCCTCGCCCCAGCCGACGGCCAGCGCGGCGGTGAACGCGTCGCCGGCCGCGGTGGAGTCGACCACGTCGACCCGGACGGCGGGCACGTGCACCTCGGTGCCCTCGCGGTCGACGTACCAGGCGCCCTCACCACCGAGGGTGAGCACGGCCCGGGGCACCAGGTCGAGCAGCGCCCGTGGCTCGTCCCGACCCCGGCCGGTGAACGCCTGCGCCTCACCCTCGTTGACGACGAGCAGGTCCACCGCGGCGAGCAGCTCCGGTGGCAGGTCCCGGGCCGGGGCGGCGTTCAGGATGACCCGGGTGCCGGCGGCGCGGGCGGCCACCGCGGCGGACGCCACTGTCTGCACCGGGATCTCCAGCTGGGCGACCAGGACGTCGGCGCCGCGTACCGTGGCCAGCTCCTCCTCGGTGAGGCCGGTCAGCGCGTCGTTCGCGCCGGGGGTCACCACTATGGCGTTCTCCCCCTGCGCGTTGACCATCACCAGCGCCACCCCGGAGGCGCCGTAGACCACCCGCAGTTGGCCGGTGTCCACGCCTGCGGCGGTGATGCGGGCCCGGAGGGTGACGCCGAACGCGTCGGAACCGATCGCGCCGAGGAAGGCGCTGGAGGCGCCGGCCCTGGCCGCGGCGACGGCCTGGTTGGCGCCCTTGCCGCCGGGCACCATCACGAAGTCGGTGCCGAGCATCGTCTCGCCCGGCCGGGGCAGCGCGGGCGCCATCGCGACCAGGTCCATGTTGGCGCTGCCCACCACGACCACCCGGGTCTGCGGCACTGTCACCTCCCGCCCTGCCGGGCGCTCAGGCTGCGCGGGCGGTGTAGCGGTCGCCTGACCGCTCGACCACCAGCGGCAGGCCGAAGGTCTTGGAGAGGTTGTCGCCGGTCAGCGTCTCGGCGAGCAGGCCCTGCGCGACCACCCCGCCCTCCCGCAGCAGCAGCGCGTGGGTGAACCCCGGCGGGATCTCCTCCACGTGGTGGGTCACCAGCACCAGGGCCGGGGCGTCCGGGTCGTACGCCAGCTCGGCCAGGCGGGCCACGAGGTCCTCGCGCCCGCCGAGGTCGAGCCCGGCGGCGGGCTCGTCGAGCAGCAGCAGCTCCGGGTCGGTCATCAGCGCGCGGGCGATCTGCACCCGCTTGCGCTCACCCTCGGAGAGGGTGCCGTAGCGGCGCTCGGCGAGGCCGCCGATGCCGAGCTGGCTCAGCAGTGCCCGCGCCCGCGCCTCGTCGCCGCGGTCGTAGCTCTCCCGCCAGCGGCCGACCACCGACCAGGCGGCGGTCACCACCACGTCGCTGACCCGCTCGTCGGCGGGCAGGCGCTCGGCGAGCGCGGCGGTGGAGAGCCCGATCCGGGTACGCAGCTCGTTGACGTCGGTGCGGCCGATCCGTTCGCCCAGCACGTGGGCGACACCTGTGGTGGGGTGCAGTCGGCCGGCGGCGAGGTTGAGCAGTGTGGTCTTGCCGGCCCCGTTGGGACCGAGCACCACCCAGCGCTCGTCCAGCTCGACGCGCCACGTCAGATCCTGCAGCAGGGCGGTGCCGGACCGGCGTACGCCGACGCCGTCGAGGCTGACCACCAGATCCGGGTCCACGGGTGCGGCGGCGGGCGCGGCGCTGGCAGCGCCGGGGATCAGGTCACCAGTCACCGGACCATCCAACCACGCACCGCCGCGGTGCCCCCCATGGCCGACGCCCCGGTCATAGGGTGAGGGGCCGTGTCGTTGATCACCACACCCGGAGGACGGTCCATGCCCCGTCGAGGTACGGAGCCGCGCAGATGAGCGCGGTCATCGAGATCGAGGGTCTGCGCAAGACCTTCCACAGCCTGCGGAACGGCCGGAGGGTCGCGGTCGACGGGTTCGACCTGCTGGTCGAGGCGGGGCAGATCCACGGGTTCCTGGGCCCCAACGGTTCCGGCAAGACCACCACCCTGCGTGCCCTGCTCGGGTTGGTCCGGGCCGACAGCGGGCGGATGAGTGTGCTCGGTGAGCCGTCGCCGCAGCTGCTGACCCGGGTGGCCGGTCGGGTCGGCGCCATCGTGGAGAGCCCGCAGTTCTTCGGCAACTTCACCGGGTACCGGACGCTGCGTCTGCTGGCCCGGGCCGGCGGGGTGCCGATCGCGCGGGTGGATGAGGTACTGGAGACGGTGGGGCTGCGCGACCGGGGCGACGAGCGGGTGAAGGGCTACTCGCTGGGCATGAAGCAGCGACTCGCGGTGGCGTCCGCGCTGTTGAAGGATCCGCAGCTGCTCATCCTCGACGAGCCGGCGAACGGGCTGGACCCGGCCGGCATCCGGGAGATGCGGGACCTGACGCGGGCGCTGGCGGCGGCCGGGGTGACCGTGCTGGTGTCCAGTCACATCCTGGGTGAGATCCAGCTGATCTGCGACCACGTCACGATCATTTCCCGGGGCCGGCGGGTGGCGACCGGCCGGGTGGACGAGGTACTGGCCGGCTACGACCGGCACGAGTTCCTGGTCCGGGTGGCCGAGCCGGAGCGCGCCGTGGAGCTGCTGCACGAGGCCGAGCTGACGGCGAGCGTGGACGGTGCGGCGCTGGTGGTGGGCGGCGTGACCGACCCGACGGTGATCAGCCGGGTGCTCGGTGAACAGGGGCTGTGGGTGGGCGAGCTGACCCCGCTGCGGCCGGATCTGGAGAGCGTCTTCCTGGAGCTGACCGGCGCCGGTGGGCATCCGTCGGTGCCTCGGCAGGTCGACGACTCGGGGCTGCCGCCGGGTGGTGCGGGCGATGCTGTGATCGATCTCGACGTACGGGGAGTGGACGCGTGAACCTGGTCCGTGCCGAGTTGGAGCGGCTGTCCGCGCGCCGCTTCGTGCAGCTCATGGTCGTCCTGCTGGTGCTGGCGTTCGGCGTCACAGCGGCGACCACCCTGGCCGGCTCGCACAAGCCGAGCGCGGAGGAGCTCAGCTCCGCGCGGAACCAGGCGGCCGAGGCGCGGCGGAGCATGGAGAACGAGCACCAGCAGTGCCTGGCCCGACAGAACGGCGCGCTCCCGTCGAGCGACGACGGGCGGTACTACCCCTCCGACTGCTCGGAGATCGACCCGACGCTGCGGGATCGGCTGCCGATCGCCGCCGACTTCCTTCCCGGGGTGTTCAGCTTCGCCCAGCAGGCACGTCCGCTGCTCTACTTCCTCATCGCGTTCCTGGTGTTGTTCGGGTTCCTGGTCGGCGCCTCCTACATCGGCGCGGACCTGAACTCGGGTGGCGTGGTGAATCTGCTGCTCTGGCGACCGCGCCGGATGACGGTGCTCGGCGCGAAGCTGGGCAGCCTGCTGGGCGGGGTGCTGGTGGTGTCCCTGGTGGCCTCGGTGGTCTATCTGGCGACGTTCTGGGTGATCGGGCAGTCCGCCGGGCTGGCCGGTCGCCTCAGCGACGAATTCTGGCGCTCCCTCGGGGCGGTGCACGGCCGCGGCATGGTGCTGGTGTTGCTGGCCAGCGCGCTGGGCTTCGCCATCGCCACGCTGGGTCGGCACACGTCGGCGGCGCTCGGCGCGGTGGCCGCGTACGCGGTGGTCTGGGAGCTGGGAGCCCGGCTGGTGCTGGAGATCGTCGACGCCAGGCGCCCGGACCAGCTGATGCTCTCCAGCTACATCGGGGCGTGGCTCAGCGGTGAGGCGCAGTTCTACGACAGCCAGTCGTGCAACGGCAGCAGAACGGGCGGGTTCTGCGATGGGTTCTACTCGCTGACCTGGGGGCCGTCGCTGGTGGTGCTGCTGGTGCTCACCGGCGGGCTGACCGCGGCGGCGTTCGCCGTTTTCCGTCGCCGCGACCTGATCTGAGTCGCGCCCCGGGCCGTCCGCGCTGGTCGGGCGGCCCGGCGCGTCGGGGCGGCCACGGCAAGAGCTTGCAGCATGCCGGTCAGCGGTGAAATATTTCTTCACATGACCGCCCCTGCGGGCTCAGCCGACGGTGGAGCCGAACACCTCGTCGCGTACGGCGTCCAGCGCGGTGCGCAGCGCGCCGCGCAGGATCGGCTCCTCGGTCAGCCCCGTGGGCACCACCCGGGGCCGCACCAGGGTGATCGCCGCGACCTCGTGCTGCACCCGGTCGGCGAGCGCGGCGCCGCCGGCCTGGCCGACCTCCCCGGCGAGCACCACCAGCGGCGGGTCGAGCACCACGCAGGTGCTGGCCACGCCGAGCGCGAGCCGGCGGGCCAACTCGTCGAGCATCGGGCCGCCAGCGTCGCCGTCGGCGACCGCCGCGCGGACCGCCTCGGCGGCGTCGGCAGCCTGGTAGCCGTGTTCGCGGGCCACCGCGCGCACCGAGTCCCCGCCGATCAACTGCTGGAAGGCCGGCTTGGCGCGACGGGAGACGTCACGCGGGATGGGCGCCCCGGGCACCGGCAGGTAGCCGATCTCACCGGCCGCGCCGCTGCTGCCATGGTGCAGCCGCCCACCCAGCATGATCGCCAGGCCGACGCCGGCGCCCACCCAGACCAGCACGAAATCGGCAAGCCCCTGCGCGGCGCCGGACTGCGCCTCGGCCACCGCGGCCAGGTTGACGTCGTTCTCGAAGACCACCGGGGTGTGCAGGTCGTCGCGCAGCGCGGCGAGCAGGCCGCTGTGCCAGCGCGGCAGGTTGAAGGCGAAGGTGATGTCGCCGGTGTGCGGGTCGACCAGACCGGGGGTGCCGAGCACGATCCGCCGTACGCTGCTCAGCTGCGCCTGGGCGCTGCTCGCGGCCTGCACCACGGCGTTGTGCACCACACCCACCGGGTCGTCGGTGTCCCGGGTGGACTGTTCCACCCGCCCGATCACGGCGCCGGTGATGTCGGCGCAGGCCGCCACCACCCGGTCCGGCCCGACGTCGACACCCACCACGTGGGCGCTGCCCGGGCGTACCGCGTAGAGCTGGGCGTTCGGTCCGCGCCCGCCGGCCTGCTCGCCGACCCGGGCGACCAGGCCACGCTCCTCCAGCCGCTCGACCAACTGGGAGGCGGTGACCTTGGACAGCCCGGTCAGCTCGCCGATCCGGGCCCGGGTCAGCGGCCCCCGTTCGAGAAGCAGTTCCAGCGCGGCACGGTCGTTGAGCGCCCGCAACAGGCGGGGGGTGCCGGGCAGCCGGGTCGCACTCATGCCACGTCCTCTAGTTTTAGTAAACTTTGCTAACTGTAAACCTACCTGCGAACGGGTAGCCGTAGCGTATCGGCCACCCGGAGGCGGAGCGCTCGGCCGACCCGGCAGGGCGATGACCACCGCCGGTACGACGTTCGTACCCGTGGGCACCGAAGGGGGAGATCACGTGGGGCTCGATCCAGGACTGCGCCGGCTCGCGCTCGGCACGCTGCTCGCCGCGTACCCGGGACCGGTCCCCCCGGACTGGGCCGTCGACCTGGTGGCCGACGGACTGGCCGGGCACACCCTGTTCGGCACCAACGTGCACGACCCGTCCCAGGTCGCGGCGAGCACCGCCGCACTGCGCGCCGGCCGGGCGGACGTGCTGATCGCCATCGACGAGGAGGGTGGCGACGTGACCCGCCTGGCCCACGCCACCGGCAGCCCGTACCCCGGCAACGCCGCCCTCGGCGCGATCGGCGACGTGGCGCTCACCCGGCGGGTCTACCAGGCGATCGGCGCCGAGCTGGCCGACCTCGGCATCACCGTCAACCTCGCCCCGACGGTGGACGTGAACACCGCCGACGACAACCCGGTGATCGGCACGCGGTCGTTCGGCGCGGACCCGGTGCGGGTCGCCGCCCACTCGGCCGCCGCCGTGGCCGGCCTGCAGGCCGCCGGCGTCGCCGCCTGCGCCAAACATTTCCCCGGCCACGGCGCCACCGTCACCGACTCCCACCACGAGCTGCCCACCGTGGACGTTCCGTTGGCACTGCTGCGCCAGCGGGACCTGCCGCCGTTCGCCGCGGTCGTCGCCGCCGGGGCACGCGCGGTGATGACCGCGCACATCCGGGTGCCGGCGCTGACCGGCGCCGGTCCGGCCACCTTCAGCCGGGCCGTCCTCGTCGACCTGCTGCGCACCGAGTACGGCTTCACCGGCGCCGTCATCACCGACGCGCTGGAGATGAAGGGCGCGGCGGTGGCGGCCGGCGGCGTGGGCCCGGCCGCGGTGCGGGCCCTGGCGGCCGGCGCCGACCTGCTCTGCATCGGCGCGAAGGTCGACGCCGAACTGGTCGAGCGGGTGGCCGCCGAGATCATCGACGCGCTCACCGACGGCCGGCTGGCGACCGCCCGCGTCGAGGAGGCCGCCGGCCGCGCCGCGGCGCTCGCCGCGTGGACCCGGACCGCCGGCGAGACGCCGGCCACACCGGAAGCCGACCTGGGGTACGCGGCGGCGCGCCGGGCGGTCCAGGTGGAGGGGATCCTCACCGGCCTGGGCCGGCCACTGGTGGTGCAGCTGCACACCGAGTCCACAATCGCCGAGGGGCGGGTGCCGTGGGGCCTCGGCCCACACCTGGACGGTGTGCAGGAGATCCGGGTGATCGCCGCCGAGACCGACAAGGCGACGCTGCGCGAGCTGGCCGGCGACCGGCCGATCGTGCTGGTCGGGCGGCACCTGCACCGGCTGCCCGGCGGCCCGGAGCTGATCGCCGGCCTGGCCGCGGAGCATCCGGTGACCGTGGTGGAGATGGGCTGGCCCGCGCAGTGGCGCCCGGCGGGCGTACGCGCCTTCGTCACCACGTACGGCGCGAGCCACGCCAACGGTCGAGCGGCGGCGGAAGCACTCGGTCTGGCGAGCTGAGGCAGACGTACCTGCACTCTGCGTGACCACGCCTCACCGATCACTCGGTGAGCTCCGATCCAGGTCAAGTCCGCTATTCGACACTCCGAACCGACAGCTCGCACCTTGCACCGAGCTTGCTCGATACGTAGCGTGATCGGCACGTACCGGCCCGTTCACCGCGCGGCCGGTCACCCGTCACCGGGACCTGGGGGAAGGTTGCGGACCGTGGATCCGGCCCGGGGTCCACGGTCCGCGCCCTGCGCCGGCAGCCTCAGCGCGGATAGACCCCGAACGCACGCCAGCCGCGGTCCGGGAAGCCGGCTGCCTCCGCGACCCGGGCCGAGGCGTGGTTGTCCCGCTCGTGCAGGTAGGTGGGCACCGCACCCTCGTCGAGCACCCGCCGGGCCGCCTGCGCCACCAGCCGGCGGGCGAGACCGCGACCACGCGCGGCGGGCACGGTGCCGACGGCCAGCTCGTGCCCGTACGCGTCGTGCCGCTTTATCCCGGCCCCGGCCAGGTAGTTGCCGTCCGGGTCGCGGACCACCAGCACCGGCCGGTCGAACAGCCGCAGCCAGGGCGGCAGCCCGGGGGCCCTCGACTCGGTCCACTCCCCCACGTCCGGCAGCGGCGCGGGAGCCATGGTCCACCGGAAGGGGCCGTCGTGCACGCACCAGTCGGGCAGCCCGACGGTCTCCGGCAGTGCCGGAAGCAGCCGGTCCGGCCTATCGCGGACCAGAGCGCGGACCGCCGCCAGCCGGTCCGGCGGCACGGAGAGCACAGTGCTCTGCCCGGTGTCCACGGCGAGCGCCGGACGCAGCCGGCCGTCCCAGGCCGGTTCCGCCCGCCGGTGCGAGCCGATCACGTGCAGCCCCGGCGGGGCCGGCCACAGGCCGAGCCAGATGGCCAGGTGCAGCTGGAGCCGCCGCTCGAGCATGTGCACCTCCCCGTCAGCCGGCCCGTCGTGGATCACCGTACGCCGGGCGGCCCCGGCGGGCGGACGATCCCTACGACGCCGCCGGAGCGTTGGGGTGATGTCCGCCGTGGTGGTGCTGGTGCACCGCCGCGTGCCCTCTCCCGCGGACGATCAGGGCCCGGTTGACCGGCACCGTGACCACGAAGGCCACCGCCAACGCGCCGGCCAGGCTGCCCCAGAACAGCGGGTCGGTGAGGCCGGCCCGCATGGCGCCCGGCACGGCCAGCATGACGCCGTTGTCCACCAACTCCATCACGGCGATGCTGACGGTGTCGGCGACCAGGGCCACCCGGATCGCCCGCGCCAGCGGCAGGCCGGAACGGAGCACCGGGCGAACCGTCAACGCGTAGCCGAAGACGAACGCCAGCGCGACGGCGAGGGCGATGGTGGCCAGGTCGGACCAGCCGAGCGCGGTGCCGATGACCATGCCGAGCACCTCACCGATGGCGCAGCCGGTGAGGCAGTGCAGGGTCGCGGCGATGGCCAGTCGTGTGGGATTCGTGTTCTCCATGCCCGCAACATATACCCCTAGGGGGTATCAGGTCCAGCGACGCGGATCACTTCACCGCCACCCGGAACCAGGCCCACCGATCGACCGTCATAGGTATTTCCATACATGGACACCTTTGTTTGGGACGGTAAGGTCATGCCGATTCAGCCGAACGACCGCTACCAGCAGGACCCCGAGCGACTCTGGCGGGCAGCGGAGGCCGCCGGACGCTTCCCGGCCCAGCCGCGGTACCGCGGGACCCGCACGACGGGTGCCGCGCGCGCCCTGCCGTGGGCGGAGCTGAACAAGTTGCCGGCCGGCAGCTCCAGCCGGCGAGGCCTCAACACCCGCTGACCCGGCCCGCCCCGGTTGCGACACACCCGGGCCGTCCAGCGCTGGCATTCGCACACCTGTCGGGTAATTTCTTCTGGTCCGGCACCCCGGCCAACGACAGGAGAAGCTCCGCGCATGGGCAAGAAGACGATCCACGTCTCCGACTTCACCGGTACGGTCCTGCAGGACGACGACGAGGTGGTCCGCGTCGTCGTCCTGGAGCACCCGGACCTGGTCGCCGGGCCCGTGCAACTGGACGCCACCCCGGCCGAGGTGGAGAACATCGACGACGCCGCGTTGGACGTGGCGGTGGTCGAGATCCACGACCGGCACGGCGGCGGCGAGCCGCGTCGGGTGGTGCTGACCGCCAGCGAGTTCGACGCGATGGCGACCGACGTGCCGATGGCGCAGCTGCTGAGGACGGCCGAGCGGGTCCGCCCGCCGAAGGCCCGCAGGAGCGCCGAGAAGATCGACTACGGCACGCTGGAGCACGCCGGCAAGCCGCACCGGGGACGGGTCACCGAGGAGGAGGCCCGGCTGGTGCGCGAGCAGCTCGACGAGGTCAACAAGCGCCTCGCCGACGCGGGCGTGCGCCAGATCGACCCGGCCGATCCGGAGCACGCCCTGCGTTACGGCTTCCCGACGCCCTGATCGCGGGAGGTCACTTCTGCGCGACGGCCGCGGCGAGGGCGGTGGTCAGGTCGGCCTCGACGGTCGCCTTCTCCAGGCCGAGGTCGGTCAGCACGCCCGCGCCGTCCTCCTGCTCGAGCAGGGCGAGCAGGATGTGCTCGGTGCCGATGTAGTTGTGCCCGAGCCGCAGCGCCTCCCGGAAGGTCAGCTCCAGAGCCTTCTTGCCGCGCGCGTCGTACGGGATGAGGTCCGGGACCTGGTCGGCCGGCGGCGGAAGGGCGGCACCCACCGCCTCGCGCACCGCCTCCGGGGAGGCGCCGCGACCAGCCAGCACCTTGGCCGCCAGCCCGTCCGGCTCGGCCAGCAGGCCCAGCACCAGGTGCTCGGGGCCGATTTCGGCGTGGCCGCTGGCGCGGGCCTCCTCCTGCGAGGCCATCACCACGTTGCGGGCCCGGGGAGTGAACCGGCCGAAGCCGGCGTTCGGGTCGAGCGCCGCCGCGTCGGTCGAGGCCTTCGGCACGAAGCGCTTCTGCGCGGCCTGCTTGCTGACCCCCATGCTGCGGCCGATGTCCGTCCACGAGGCGCCCGAGCGCCGGGCCTGGTCGACGAAGTGACCGATCAGGTGGTCGGCCACGTCACCCAGGTGGTCGGCGGCGATCACCGCGTCGGTGAGCTGGTCGAGCGCGTCGGTGTGCGCCTTCTTGATCGCCTGGATCAGGTCGTCGAGGCGAACGGGATTGGTCATCTGAAGAGGATCCGTCATGCGTCAACCATAAGTTGACGCTCTCGTGCCGTCAACCGTAAGTTGACGATCAGTGGCCCTCGATCACCTGATGCTCAGCGGTCGTCGAGCGGCCGCTGAGCATCAGGCGATCAGGCTCGGGGCGTGTCAGCCCCAGTTCTGCGGGGCCAACTGCCGGGTGGTGACGTTGAGCCGGTTGAAGAAGTTGGTCGTCGCCACCCAGAGCACGATCGCGGCGAGCTCCTTCTCGCCGAAGTGCCGGGCAGCCTCCGCCCAGATGGCGTCGGGCACGGCGTCGGCCTGGTCGGCGAGCCGGGTGGCGGCCTCCGCGAGCGCCAGCGCCGCCCGCTCCGCCTCGGTGAAGTACGGGGTCTCCCGCCAGGCTGCCACAGCGAACAGCCGCTCCTCGGTCTCGCCCGCCTTCCGCGCGCCCCGGGCGCCGGCGTCGACGCACGGGCCGCACCCGTTGATCTGACTGGCCCGCAGATGCACCAGCTCCAGCGTGCTGCCCGGCACCCCGGCCGAGTGGGCGGCCTTGTAGAGCAGGTTGATCGCCTTCACGGCGTCCGGCAGCAGGCCGGCGGGGTTCTGGATGCGGGGTTCGATGATCATTTCGGTCGTCCCGTCTTGTTAGGCTGCCCGGCGTGCGTCGCGGTACGACGTCCCGGTTGTCACTGGGATGTCGGCGGGCAGGCCGACGGCGTGACAGATGTGGCGGCGGTCACAAGACGCTCAGGTACGCGCGGGGGTGGGAAGGTCATGATCGAGGCGGATCTGCTGGCCCGGCGCTTCGAGGAGAACCGCTCCCGGCTACGGGCGGTCGCCCACCGGATGCTGGGCTCCGGCGCGGAGGCCGAGGATGCCGTCCAGGACACCTGGCTGCGGCTCAGTCGCGCCGATGTCGCGCGCATCGACAACCTGCCCGGGTGGTTGACGACCACGGTCGGCCGGGTCTGCCTGGATCGACTGCGGACGCGCACCGCCCATCCGGAGCAGCCATGGGACACCGCCGCACCGGAGCCCGACCCGACCGACGGCGCCCCGGTCGACCCCGAGCGTGAGGCCATGCTGACCGAGTCGGTCGGCCGGGCTCTCCTGGTCGTCCTGGACACCCTCGCGCCGACCGAGCGGTTCGTGTTCGTCCTGCACGACATGTTCGCGGTCTCGTTCGAGGAGATCGCCGCCGTGGTCGACCGCAGTCCCGCCGCCGTCCGCCAGATCGCCAGCCGGGCCCGCCGCAGGGTGCACCAGGGCGGAACCGTCCGGGAGGCGGACCCGACCCGTCAGCGGCGCGTCGTCGAAGCCTTCCTCGCCGCCTCGCGCGAGGGCCGCTTCGACGACCTCGTCAGCCTGCTCGACCCGCACGTCGTCATGCGCGCCGATCCGGTCGCCGCGAGCATGGGTTCGGCCGCCGAGACGCGCGGCTCGGCCGTCATCGCCGGCTTCTTCAACGGCCGCGCCCAGGGAGCGTCGCCGGCGTACGTCGATGGGATGCCGGGCGCGGTCGTGGGGTTCGGCGGTGTCGTCAAGCTCGTGCTCAGCTTCATCGTCACCGACCGGATCATCGGCATCGAGGTGGTGGCCGACCCGGCACAGCTCGCGACGCTCGACCTGAGCGTCGGGTAGGCGGACGAGGCGGCGGCCGGCGCGTATACCGTGGGCTCCGGTCAGGCGGTTCACCCGGGGAGGGGCGGCTGTGCGTCTGCACGTGGGGTGCGCGATGTGGACGCACAGGTCGTGGCAGGGCCGGCTGCTGGCGCATCCCCTTGCGCCGCAGGAGCGCCTACGGCACTACGCCAGTTGGTGCGACGCGGTCGAGGGCAACACGACGTTCTACGCCACTCCGGCCCGGGACACCGTGGCGTCCTGGGCCGCGCAGACGGATCCCGATTTCCGGTTCGTCCTGAAGCTACCCAGGATCGTCACCCACGAACGCCGGCTCACCGATGCCGACGAGCCGCTGCGCGCGTTCCTGGACGCGATCGAGCCGCTCGGCCCGCGCGTCCACGCCCTGTGGCTCCAGTTGCCGGGGTCGTTCTCGCCCGCCGACGTCGCGACCCTGGGCCGCTTCCTGAGCCGGCTCCCCCGGTCCCACCGGTACGCCGTCGAGGTCCGCCATCCCGCGTTCTTCACCGACCCCCGCGCGACGCGGCTCCTCACGGAGACCCTCACCGGCGCCGCCGCGGAGTGGGTCCCCTTCGACACCACCGCGTTCTTCGCCAGCCCGCCCACCAGCGACGCCGAGCGGGACGCCTGGCTCAAGAAACCCCGGGTGCCGCTTCGCTCTCTCGCGCTGACCGACCGGCCGATCGTCCGCTACCTCGGCCGCGACGACGCCACGCGGACGGTTGAGGGGTGGCAGCGCTGGGTCGACGTCGTCGCCGGATGGCTGCGCGAGGGGCGCTCGCCGACGATGTTCGTCCACACCCCGGACAACGCCGACGCGCCCGTGCTCGCCCGCCGCTTCCACGATGAGGTACGAGCGCGCGTACCGGAGCTTGACGCGCTGCCCGAGCCGATACCTGTCGAGCCCCTGACCCTGTTCTGACCCGGCGGTCGTGGTCACTGCTGACTGTCGAGGAGACCGTCGAGGTGGACGGCCGTGCTGATCAGCGAGAGGTGGCTGAACGCCTGCGGGAAGTTGCCGATCTGCTCACCGTTGGGGGCGATCTCCTCCGAGTAGAGGCCCAGTGAGCTGCTGTAGGTGAACATCTTCTCGAAGGTCAGCCGTGCCTCGTCGAGCCGTCCGGAGTCCGCGAGGGCCTGGACGTACCAGAAGCTGCACATGCTGAAGGTGCCCTCGGTGCCCGCCAGGCCGTCCGGCGAGGCGGTCGGGTCGTAGCGGTAGACGAGGCTGTCGGAGACCAGTTCGGCGTCCATCGCCCGCAGTGTCGACTCCCACATCGGGTCGCTCGGCGAGATGAAGCCGACCGAGGGCATCGCGAGCAGCGACGCGTCCAGGATGTGCGTGCGGTAGTGCTGCACGAACGCGCGACGCTCCGTGTGGAAGCCGCGCGCCATGACCTGCTCGTAGATGGCGTTGCGTTCGGTCGTCCAGCGGGTGGTGTCGCCGGGCCGCCCGAGTCGCTGCGCGAGGCGGACGGCGCGGTCGAGCGCCACCCAGGACATCACCCGCCCGTAGGTGAAGTCCTGCCGGCCGGACCGGGTTTCCCAGATGCCGTCCTCGGGCTGGTCCCAGTGCTCGCAGAGCCAGTCCATCAGACCCGCGGCCTTCCGCCATCCCTCGTGCGGGGCGATCAGCCCGTGCCGGTCGGCGAACTCCAACGAGTTGAGCGCCTCGCCGTAGATGTCGAGTTGCAGCTGACCCGCCGCGCCGTTGCCCACCCGCACCGGCGCCGAGCCGCGGTACCCCTCCAGGTGGTCCAGCACCTCCTCGGCGAGGTCCGGTGAGCCGTCGATCCGGTACATGACCTGCAGGGGCACATCGCCGTTCGCTGCGTCGCGGATGCGCGCCTCGAGCCAGAACAGATACTTCCGGGCCTCGTCGGTGAAGCCCAGGCCGAGCAGCGCGTGCACCGAGATGGACGCGTCCCGGACCCACGTGTAGCGATAGTCCCAGTTCCGCGGCCCGCCGACCTGCTCCGGCAGCCCCGCGGTGGGCGCGGCGACCAGCGCGCCGGTCGGGGCGTACGTCATCAGCTTGAGGGTCATCGCCGACCGCTCGACCATCTCTCTCCAGCGGCCCGTGTAGCGGGATCGGCCCACCCACCGCCGCCAGAAGTCGCGGGTCTCGGCGAGCAGTTCGCACGCCTCGTCCGTGCTGATCGCTCGCGGCGCGTGCGGGCAGTTCGTCTCCAGGACCACGCCGCCGACGTCCCCCTCGTGCAGCGTGTACACCGCGCGCACACCCTCCGCGTCGCGCCGGATGTCCCTGGCGTCGATCAGCCGTTCCGTGTTCTTGAAGGGGGCGAGGGTGAGGGCCAGGGTCGCGCTGCGGAAGACGTCGCCCTCCGGGTGCACTTCGAGCTCGTACGGGTCGCGCCCGTAGTTGAAGCGTGGCCGACAGTCGAAGCGGAACGGCATGCTCCCCCGGACCATCCGGATCAGCCGGACCAACCGGTGCCGGTCGGTGACCTGTTCGCCGGTGACGGGCATGAAGTCCACCACCTCGCCCACACCGTCGGCGCTGTGGAAGCGGGTGATCAGGATCGCCGTACCCGGCAGGTAGAGCTGTTTGCTGGTGTACTCGATGCCGTCCGGTGAGAGCTGGAAGTGGCCGCCCTTGCTGCGATCCAGCAAGGCGCCGAACACGCTCGGCGAGTCGAAGCGCGGCGCGCAGAACCAGTCGATCGTGCCGTCCTTGCTGACCAGCGCTGCGGTCTGCAGATCACCGATCAGCCCATGCTCCCCTACCCCCGGATAGCCTTCCACGCTGGTCCCCCTCAGCAGGCCGACGGCGGCGCCTACCCGGGAAAACGGTGTGGCACACATTTCGCCTGTGTCGTCATTGAGGAACAGCAGCTTCCGCAATCGTCGATAGCGTGGCCACAGAACCCATCGACGAGGGGACAGCTGATGAGCCTGCGAGGATTCGCCACAATCAACATCTGGGCGGACGACGTGGCAGCGGCGACGGCCTGGTACGCGGAATTTCTGGGCATCGAGGCCTACTTCCTGCGCTCCGGCCCGGACGGACGCCCCGCCTACACCGAGTTCCGCATCGGCGACTACCAGGCGGAGCTGGGCATCATCGACCGCAGGTACGCGCCGCCCGGCACGAACGGGCCCGGCGGCGCCGTCATGCACTGGCACGTCGACGACCTGCACGCCACCGTCGATCGGCTGCTGGCGATGGGCGCGACGGAGTACCAGCCGATCACACCGCACGGGGACGAGGGGTTCGTCACGGCCGCGGTGGTCGATCCGTTCGGCAACGTGCTGGGCGTCATGAACAATCCGCACTACCTCGACGTCCTCTCGTCCCGGAAGCCGGCGTGACGTGGACGTGGACGTGCTCGACTTCGCCGATGCCACGGCATGGGAGTCCTGGCTGGCGGCTCAGGAGTAGGCCGCGTGTCTGTCGGTGGTCCCTGATACCACTGCGGTGACATCGGATACCGGTTGGCGGAGGAGACGTTCGTGGACACTCGGGAGTTGGCCCAGCGGTGGGCACGGACCTGGACCGAAGCCTGGCCGGCTCGGGACGTCGAGGCGATCGCCGCCCTGCAGAGCGAGGACGGCGACCACTGGGCCTCGATGTTCCGCCCGTACCGCGGGCGTTCCGGGCTTCGGACCTACCTCAAGGAGTGCTTCGCCGAGGAGACCCGCCCCGCCGAGGTGTGGTTCGCCGAGCCGCAGGTCGACGGTGACGCGGCGGCCGTGGAGTACTGGGCGGTGATCTACGTCAAGGGTCAACCGACGACCATCTCCGGCTGCACGTTGCTGCGCTTCGACGAGGCTGGGCTCGTGGCGGAGGCGCGCGACTACTCGCACGTCAAGGAGGGTCGCCACGCGCCGCCCGCCGGGCTGCTGTTCGACGCGATCCCTGGCGTTTAGTCCGGCTCGTCCCTGTCGACCGCTCGCCTTACCAGCGCTGCCGCTTCGTCGGTGTCCATCCCGCTGGCGATGAGCAGGTCGTGCGCGACTGCCCGAAACTCACCCACGGCGATCAGCCCGGAGTAGGCCAACCGGTGGGTGTGCGGGCTGGTGGGGTCCGGGACTCCCTGCGCCCGTCCGACCAACTCGACGGCCGCCAAAACCTGCTCGCGCGCTTCGTGGGGCTTCTCGCCGGCGCGAATCGTGCACCTCAGGCTCTGCACGCTGTCGGCCAGCAGGTCGATGGCCGCGGGCAGTTCCTCAGGTATGGGTTCATCGTCCTTGAGTGCTGTCGTGAGTCGCCGCGCGATGGATCGGCAACCGTTCAGGCTGCGCTCCAGGTGCCGCACGGCATTGGTATAGAAGGCCAGAGAAGTGCGGTCGCGCCAGCGTAACGGCGCTAATCGCACCACCTCCTGGGCAGCGGCGAGCCCGTCCTCCAGCGCGTTCAGCCGGGGGTCGAGGTCGCGCAACTGGCGTAGGCTCCGCTGGGCCTGCTCAAGATCACGGGCGCGTAGCGCGACAGCCAGGTCGTGCATGGCGGCGATCCCCGGACCAAGGACGGGTTCAGCCAGCCGCTGCACCGTCCGTTGCGGGTGGATGGGCACCACCAGCAGACCAACGGCCAGCCCGACCAGGCCCCCGACCGAGGCGTCCACGAAGCGGGGGATGGACAGTTCACGCACCGGCGGCTCCAGGGTGGCGATGAGCACCGCGGTACCGCCGGCCTGGGTGAGCAGTGAACCACCGCCCTTGAGCAGGATGGCGACGATGATCGCCAGCACGACGACCGCGCCGGTCTGCCAGGGCCCGATGCCGAAGAGCGGCATGAGCGTGTCACCGACCGCGAGTCCGAGGATCACCCCGACCAGCAGCTCGATCGTGCGCCGCAGCCGTGTTCCCATCGCGGCGGCCACGATGCCGACCGCGGTGGTCGGTGCCAGGACCGGGGAGGGATTGTCCAGGAACTGGTACCCCACGAACCAGGCGATCGCCGCGGCGAAGCCGGCCTGCACGGCGAGCAGGCCGAACAGGCGTAACCGCCAGGCGCGGGCGCGTACCAGATGCTGCCCCCGCTCCGGCAGGCGATCGACCGTCCGGCCGGCCCACGACCGCCCGTGCCGCGCCGGGTCGACGTCGGCTGTCGGCTCCTGGTTCGCGGGCACGGGCGCCGTCTACCCACCACGCGCGAACCTATCCGGTGCGCAGGCACGGTCCGGTGGTCCTGCGAGGCCTTCCTGGTACCTGGCGCCGGGTTTTAGGTTGCCCAGGTCAAGGGCCAGCCGGCAAAGACAGCATTTGACGTAGCCAACAGGGCAAGCGCACCTGCACTGGCACCTCGCGCCGCTACCACCGGGCGTGCCCTACCAGCAGCAGCAGTTCCACTCCCTCATGGCCGAGAACGGCGTCCTCCCGATCGACGAGGAGGCGCAGGCAGCCCTGGCTCGGGACATCCGCCGACACCTCAGTGCCTGAGGTTCACCTGGGACGGCCGGGCCGGGCAGGGGGCGTATGTATCGATATTCGCTGTTAAGATCACCAGGCACGCGCCCCGAGTTCATAAGATCCGGTGGATATCATGTTCCCTGACGGCCAGGATCCGTACGCGCTTCTCGGCGTGACACGGGATTCGACGGTCACGGAGATTCGGGAGCGCTACCTCGTACTCGCGCAGATCTGGCATCCGGACAGGCACCAGTCGAGCCCCGCGCAGGTCCGGGAGGAAGTCACCCGGCAGATGCAGCAGATCAACGCGGCGTACAAGCATCTGACAGCCGTCCACACCCGCGCCCATCAGGACCGCGAGCGTCAGACCCGGGAACGCCAGGACCGCGAGCGCGACACCCGCGAGCGCCAGAACCGCGAACGTGATGCCCGCGAACGTCAGGCCCGGGAACGCGAGACCCGCGAACGCGAGAATCCCAGAGCACAGTGGACGCACCCGAGATTCGAGGCGGGAAGCGGGTTCGACACCTCAACGAACCCGCGTCCAACTATTCACCCGATTGCCATCACACTTCGATCCGGCGAAAGGGGCTACACGCTTCGCGCGCACCTCGACGACCAACAGACCGATGCGGCATTCCTCGGCGCCCAGAGTCGCCTGCTCCTGTTCAGATCCGCGGAGTCCATGCGTACGTATCTGGCCCGGACCGAAGCCCACGAACTGGCCACCATCGCGGGGTGGGACAGTTTCCTGGACGGTATGGGCAGCACCCCGACGGAGCCTGACGACGAACACAGCTTCGACTTCGACCTCATCACGTACAGCCTGAGGTTTCCGCCGGCGCAGTGGGTCCCGACGTTGTTCATCGCCAACCGGGACCTCATCCGGGAGGTCTCGGAGGCGTTCGAGCTCGGCGATGTGCTCAAGCAGCTGGCCGTGGGTTCGCCCCTGGACTACCTCGATGACCTGTTTCGTGTCGTTGACAGGCCGGTCGCCGGCTGGGGCGCCCGTCGCCAACTCGCGTCCCTCCAGGCTGGGCGGTTCAGCGGCGGGTGGCGGGGAGCGATCGCCGGAGTTGAAGAGCGCGTCCGCTGGCTACGGTGAACTGACTCGGACGAGGATGACAGCGCACCGCACGTGAAGACCACAGCCCGTGCCGGTGTCGCCGCTCCCGCGCGTTGCCGCTCCTGCCCGAGCCGGGTTGCCGCGACGCAGACGTCGTCGTGAGCCCCTGCGGCGGGGCCTGGTCGTGACCGCCGGATCTCAGGCTGGTGCAGGGGTGCGCGGTGATTCGCGGAAGTGAAGGACGATCACGACGCCCAGGATGACGATGGCGAGCGGATCGAACACCAGCGAGATGAGGTTCATGTCAGCTCGCATCCTGACGTCGACGACGGTCAGGGCGAGAAACGCTGTCTTGGTGATGACGGCGGTTGCCGCCGCCGGCACTCTGACCGGCAGGAAGAAGGCTCCCCAGATGATGGCCGCGCCAAGAGCCAACTGCAGCACACCCCGGTGCTGGAGCAGCGCGGTTGTCATGGGGTCGGGATCGGACAATCCATAACTGCTCGCCAGTAGTCGCGGCCAGAACAAGGCAAGTGCGGGCGTTGCGGTGATCGCGCCGACGATGGTGAGGATGACGCGCGTCTTCATGCGGGCTCCAAAGCAGGGCCGGCCGGCCAATCGTCAGCATAGCTGATAATCAGCCATGCGGATGACTAAGCTACGAGAGTGCTCACGTCCGAAGCCATCTCCTCCACTACCGGATACCTCCTGCTGAAGTTGGCCAACCTCGCCAGCGTCAGGATGGAACAGGTGCTCCAGCCTTACCGCCTACGCGGCCGAGACCTGCGGGTACTGGCCTTCGTTCAGGACGGGGAGGTATCCCAGCGCGACCTGTGCCGGCAGACGGGCCTCGACCGCACCACGATGGTCGCGGTCATCGACGACCTCGAGCGCAACGGATACGTCCGGCGCGACCGCAGCCCCAGCGACCGCCGCAGACAGGTCATCAGCGTCACCGCAGACGGCCACACCGCACTGTCCGAAGCCCTCAAGGCAGTGCGCCGGACCGAGGACAACTTCCTCGCTTCCCTCAGCGAGGACGAACGGCGCCAGTTTCACCATCAGCTGTCCCTGCTCTACACAGCCCACGCTCCGCGGTGCCACACCGACGAGACGCTGGAACCCGGCCTCCACCACACCCGGTCCGCACAGTCGTAACCCGCTCCGGAGCAGCCGCCGTCGCGACGCCACGAAAAAGGCTCTGGCCAGGTGGGAGACCACCAGGCCAGAGCCTTGATTGCTGGTGCGCCGCCAGGGACTCGAACCCCGAACCCGCGGATTAAGAGGCACACACCGAGCGATGGCCGTCGCCATGTCGCCTCGCCTGCCGTGACGGCCGATCCCCGTCTGTGGCTGGTGCAACGCGCCTCGGTTGCTGTCGCCGTTGCTGTCGCCACGACCCATGGATTACGAGTCCGCCGCAGCCTGCTTGTCGGCGTGCCCCCGGTCCTTGTCGAAGTTCTTCTGACGTCCGCCAGTGTCCGCCACGACTTGCAGCCTTGGCTGCTCGGTTGGCTGCTTCCGGCCCACGCGGTCTGGCTGTCCGTCATATGTTGGGTGCATGAAGGGCGTCAATGCCGATGGACCAACCAGACCGGAGGTCGGTGCCATCACTAGCGGATCTCAATCTTGCGACAACGAGATGGACGTCATCGAGATCGGGCCTCGTAGGCCACCCCTGCCATGGTGGCGGGGACGGGGAATCGCCGGTCCCATCGCTGTCGCGCTCGTCATCGGGGCCATCACGGGATACCTCGCCGGCATCCGACGCGCCGAGACCCAAGCCCACAGCGCCAGACCCGGCCCGCACGCGCCGACAACCGCCTCGGTTGTGACGGCCGAGGCACAACCGGTGACCTGGACCGGCAACCGGTGTTCGGCTCAGCTCGGCGACAGGTTGCAACTGGGCGTTGAGATTGTCAATCGATCAGCCACCACCGCGACGCTTGACCGGATCGAACCGGTCCTTCCGTTGGGCGGGCTGCGAGCAACGACGAGCGCATGGGGAAGCTGCGGTCAGTTGTCGTACGTGGACGCCAAGACCCCGCACCCACTCCCACCCGGCGCCATCACGTGGTTGACGATCACGTTCGACGTGCTCATGCCCTGCCCAGCGCCAATGCCGGTCCTCTTCACCCTCACCTACACACAGGCAGGTGACACCGCCATCTCTGACCTGGGCGGTTTCCCCGATCTAGGCAACGTTCCCTACACCCGATGCACCCCCAGTCCTGGCTAACTCGGCCGCTGTTGACCGCCCGGACCGCTCCACCCGCCGCCGGATCGGCAAGACTGACACCATCGACGCCGAGTCGGCCGCTCGGGCGCTCCTGTCGGGCCGAGCTGGCCGCACCCGAAGACTCGTCACGCCCGGGTCGAGATGATCCGGGCTCTGCGCGTCGCCCGCCGCGGAGCGATGAAGGCGCGGATTCAGGCCGGAGGTCAAGTCGAATCGCTCGTCGTCTCGGCACCCGATCCGGTGAAACAGCTGGTGCGCGGGCTGGCCGGCAAGAAGCGCATCCGCGTCTGCGCCGCTCTGAGGCCTGGCACGGTGTCTGAACCAGCGACCGCCACCGAGCTCCCGCTGCGCAGCCTCGCCCGACGCTGGCTCGCCCTCCAGGCCGAGATCGACGACCTCGACAGCCACCTGACCGCCCTCGTCACCGCCGCCGCGCCGGACCTGGTCGCGCTGCCCGGCGTCGGAGTCGACACCGCTGGGCAACTCCTCGTCACGGCCGGCGACAACCCTCACCGATTGCACTCCGAAGCGGCTTTCGCCCGGCTCTGCGGCGTCGCCCCCATCCCGGCCAGCTCGGGACGCACCGACCGCCACCGCCTACACCGTGGCGGCGACCGCGAAGCCAACCGCGCCCTCTGGCGCATCACCGTCGTCGGCATGCGCTGCCACCAACCCACCAAGGACTACGTCACCCGCCGCACCGCCGAGGGCAAGACCAAAACCGAGATTACGCGAGGCCTCAAGCGCTACATCACCCGAGATGCCTACCGACTGCTCGCACCTGCTCCCCCGAATTGAGAATGCCTGAAGCCCCAGCAAGGGCCATCATGTCCGGATGCACGATGTGGCCTGGGACGATGTCGCCGATTGGTTCGAGCCCGACGGCTCGTTGCTGGACGCCTACGTCCTCGACGCCAACGAGACCGACTGGCAGCGGGTGATCGACCTCGTGAAATCCCAGGGATGGCGGTTCGACTACACGGTCGAAGGGCAGTCCCAGCCACTACCGCAGCAGGCCGCCGACATTTTCGCTCTCCGCCGCTCCGAGGCGACTGTCACCATGCACATCTGGCCAGCGCCCAACATGCTGGTCAACACGCACTTCTTCAGCGATGACGAGATCGAGTTCGACTTCGACCGCACGGAGCTACAGGGCCAGCACCAGCTGGACCTCCTCTGTCGCTTCATGCGCAGCCTCGGACACCAGCTCGGAAAACCGGTGCGCCTGACGCCAGAGAACGGTCCGGAGCACCCCCTGCTCATCTACTCACCCACGGAGGACCGGTTCACCCCAACCGCTTGACGGAAATAGGAGCGTCCACTCCGCCGGCAGCCGGCTGTCCGGTCTCGGGACCTGTGTGACAGATCGGTATCAGAACCTGCGTGACACCTTCTGCGCTGCGGAGCAGAGATGCCGGGGCAGTGCTAACGCGCGTGCCCGAAGAGACGTTCTGCCGGCACAATCACCCCGTGTTCGACTTCGGTATCTCGGGCTACCAGCCGCACTGGTTGCAGGACCGCAACGCCATCGCCGCCGCGCACGGCCACCGCCTGGCCGCCCTCAGCGGTCAGACTCTGCGTCACGTTTGGCTGGTCTGGGACCTCGGCGCTGACGAGTGGTTCCCCGACTGCCCCGTGCTGCTGGCCTTCGATGACGAGCAGGTCGAGATCAACCACCAGAAGACGGACGATCTGTCGGTCACCTTCAACAGCATCAACCCCGCGGAGCCTGTCGAGTGGCCAACCTCCGATGGCTTCCCGCTTGCCTGGCGTTCCGAGCCGCTGCCAGAGCTGGCTGCGCTCTGTGGCCAGCGGCTTGATCACGCGCAGCTGCTGGAGTGGATAGGCGGCAGCATGGCAGACGGCATTCTCGCCGTTGGCTTCACCTTGACCGAGGGGCAGCTCACGATCTACAACGCACTCGACGAAAACGGCCTGGAGTTCGACACCCCCGGCCAGGAGTGGCGTAGACAGCCGCTCGATGGCTAGTGCCAACCGATTGCCGTCTCTCGGTCCCGAATCCGAACCGCGCCAGGTGCGAGGTCGCGCCCAGCAAGGAGATCGTCTAGGCCTAAGTGTCACGCAGGTCCTGAGACCCGACATCGCCGGCAGCCGGCCGCTAGACCGTCTCCGTCACCTCATAGGGGTGCGTGTCGGCCGGGTCGTACGGTCGGTTGGCCAGCTCCACGGCTTGCGAGTGTTCCAGCGCGTAGTAGACGTGCGCGCACCGCGGCTGCACCGTGACCAGGTCTCCGGGCTCAAGCGTCATCCTCGCTCGCTCGCCGGAGTCCAGGTCGTGATAGACCGCCCGGACCCGCCCGCTGATCAGGTACAGCGTCTCTGTCTTGTGCGCGTGGTAGTGGTTGCCGCGAGGCTTCGTGGCGTCTGGCCGGAACTCCAGATAGGCAAGGAACTGGTAGCTGTCGCCGTTGACGAGCTGGGCCAGTTCTCCGGCCGGGGACTGGACTCGTCCACCGCCGGGAGGGATTGGAGGCGTCGTCACCGGAAGTCGCCGTAGCTGCACCTTGTCCACGGCCCTGATGGTAGGCGCTCTGTCCTCGGTCCCCGGTCAGGCGAGCCCCAGCGGCTGATGGAGTCAGGCGATGAGTTCCTTGCCCAACTCGTCCAGGTCGACGTCCTCGGAGCCTGTCCACAGTTGTTCAATTGCTGCGAGGTACTTGCGGATCAGGGGTGTCGGCTCTTCCGGGTCGAACTCGTACTCGTAGACAGGCGAGTCAGCTGCGTCGACCAGCGGCAGGTAGGGGATCAGGCGCAGCCACCCGTCAACCAGCAGGATGTTCATGCTGGGCGGTCCGTGAGCACGCCGTCGCCGATGGGCAGTGGCAGGAGACGGGTCCGGTATTCACGACCGCCACGGGTCGCCACGTCGAACCGCGCAACCTGAACACGGCCTTTGGCAGGTCGATCGTCCGGGCCGGTGTGCGGCCAATCCGCTTTCATGACCACACGTGCGCGATGCTGCTGCTGGCGGCAGGCGTGTCGCCACGAGTCGTCATGGACATCCTCGGCCATTCTCAGATTGCGGTGACCATGAACATCTACGGGCACGTCATGCCGGCGATGCAGCAGGAGGCCCCAGGACACATGGACGCGGCGCTCGCTGAACCTGAGACGGGTGATGGTGCTGACGGATGACACTGTTGCTGTCGGCGTTGCTGTCGCTCACCCCGAAACGACATCTGGGCACCCACCCGTGAGGGTGAATGCCCAGATTATTGCTGGTGCGCCGCCAGGGACTCGAACCCCGAACCCGCGGATTAAGAGTCCGCTGCTCTGCCAGTTGAGCTAGCGGCGCTCGTCGGCAACGGAGAGAACATTAGCACCCCGCCGAGCCGGGCTCCAATCCGGTTGCCCGGGTCCCCCCTTCGGTCGAGCTTACCGGGCAGAAGGGGTCAAATCGACCAGCACGCCCGCGACGGGGGCGTGCGCCGCCGCCGTGATACGGCACGATGTCCGCCAGGTACGCGAGAACAGAGGTGGGGATGGCACGGTTCACGCGAGCCGGGGCGGTGGTGGGCGCTCTGACCCTGGTGGCGTCGCTTGCACTGACCGGGTGCGGCGACGAGCAGAAGAACCCGGAATTCGTCGGCGGGACCGGGCCGAGCGCGAGCGCCGAGCCTGGCACGGCGGAGCCGACGGCGCCGGCCGCGCCGAGCGGGCCCGCGCTCACGCTGAGCCCTGGCGACGGCACGAAGAACAAACCGGTGAGTACGGAGATCAGCGCGAAGCTCCCGGACGGCGCGAAGGTCTCCACTGTCACCCTGACGGCCGCCAGCGGTGGCGCGGTCGCGGGCAAGCTACGCACCGATGGCTCCGCCTGGGTGCCGTCCGCCCCGCTGAAGTACGGCACCAAGTACACCGCCACGGTGACGGCGACCGGGGCCGACGGGACGAGCAGCCAGGGCACCAGCAGCTTCACCACGATGGCCAAGCCCAGGTCGACCATCGGATCCGGCCTGTACCTCTTCGACGACAAGAGCTACGGGGTGGCCATGCCGGTGGTCACCGAGTTCCACCCGGGCATCCCGAAGAAGGACCGGGCGGCCGTGCAGAAGCGGATGTTCGTCCGCACCGACCCGCCGCAGCCGGGCGCGTGGCACTGGGTCGACAACGGCACGCAGGCCTACTACCGGGCGAAGGAGTACTGGCAACCGGGCACCACCATCACCGTACGGATCGCGCTGGCCGGCGTGCCGTTGAGCAACGGCCGCTACGGCGACGTCGATCGCAAGGCCACCGCCAAGATCGGCCGGTCGTTCGTGATGAAGGTCGACAACGCCACCAAGAAGATGTCGGTGTACGAGAACGGCGCGCTGGTCCGCACCGTGCCGGTGAGCCTGGGCAAGAGGAGCACCCCGTCCTCCAGCGGCACGATGGTGGTGATGGAGAAGAAGGAGTCCACGACCTTCGACACCCGCGACGACCCGGACCCGGCCAACCGCTACGTCACCGAGATCGACTTCGCTCAGCGGCTCACCTGGGGTGGCGAGTACATCCACGCCGCTCCCTGGTCGGAGCACGTCCAGGGGCGGCAGAACGTCTCGCACGGCTGCGTCAACGTGTCGATGGCGAACGCCCGGTGGCTGTTCAGCAAGACCCGGATCGGTGACCCGATCACGGTGAAGGGCACCGAGCGCAGGCTCGCCGCCGGCAACGGCTGGACGGCATGGAGCCTGAGCTGGTCGGAGTTCGTCAAGGGCAGCGCTCTGCCGGTGCCCGCGGGCGGGTCCGGCCCGGCGCTCTGAGCCGTCCGGCGCCCCACGCCGGCCCGTGCGACCGTACGGGCCGGCGCGTACTCTTTGCACTGCCCGCGGCGCGACGGCGCCCGCGGCGACCCTTCAGTCCCGGCACGGAGACGAGCCAGACTCACGAATCGCCGGATTTTAACAAAATTCCGGCATCATCGTCGGCGTGTTCCGGTTCACCCTCGGCAACCAGGACCAGTCCTGGTGCGTCAGTAGGAGACGATGGGTCAGGGACCACGACTGTGAGGGAATCATGCGAGCTAGCCAGGACCAGCTGATCCGGCCCGGTGGGCGACGCCGCGTGTTCGCGGCGGGGCTTCTTGCCGTAGCGCTGGCCTTCACCTCCGCCTGCACGGACAGTGACGGCGGTAAGCCGTCCTCGTGGCAGGGCGGTAGCGAGAGTCCGGCGCCGAAGGCGGCGGCGACCATCAGCGAACCGGCGGCCGACGCCAAGGACGTGCCAGCATCCACCGGCATCACCTTCACCACGAAGGACGCCGTCGAGACCGCCGTCGAGCTCAAGGACGCGGCCGGCAAGGCGGTCGAGGGCACCCTCGCCGCCGACGGCAAGACGTGGCTGCCGGCAGGGGCACTGGAGTACGGCACGAGCTACACCGCCACGGTGACCGCCACCGGTGATGATGGCCGTCCGGCCACCGCGACCAGCACCTTCACGACCATGGCCAAGCCGGGCAAGCAGGTGCGGGTGAGCAGCTTCCTCGGCGACAACCAGGTGGTCGGGGTCGGGATGCCGCTGATCGTGAAGTTCAGCCGGGCCATCGACGAGGACTACCGTGACGACGTGCAGCGCCGGATGACGGTGACCTCGACGCCGGCCCAGGAGGGCATCTGGCACTGGGTCAGCCCCACCGAGATCCGGTACCGGCCGAAGGTGTTCTGGAAGGCCAACAGCAAGGTCTCCTACCGGGTGCAGGCCGGCGGCCTGCCGCTGGGTGACGGCTGGTACGGCCGGGCCGACCTGACCGTGGACGTGAAGATCGGGCCGTCGCTGATCATGACGGTGGACAACAAGACCAAGCGGATGACGGTGACGCGGAACGGCTCCGTGGTGAAGACCATCCCGGTCAGCCTGGGCAAGAAGAGCACCCCGTCGTCCAGCGGCACCATGGTGGTGATCGAGAAGCTGCGCAAGACGGTCTTCGACACCATGGAGGAGCTGGGCCCCGAGGAGGGCTACCGCACCAAGATTGACTTCGCGCAGCGGCTCACCTGGGGTGGGGAGTTCATCCACGCCGCTCCCTGGTCCGAGGGCCAGCAGGGCAGTGTGAACGTCTCACACGGCTGCGTGAACGTGTCCATGGCCAACGGTGACTGGCTGTTCAAGAACACCCGGATCGGCGACCCGATCACTGTGAAGGGCACCGAGCGCAAGCTCCAGAACGGCAACGGCTGGACCGACTGGAACATGAGCTGGGACGAGTACGTCAAGGGCAGCGCCCTGCCGTACGAGCCGCCCGCCGACCCGGACACCTCGCCGACCCCGGACGCCGGCACCCCGACGCCCACGCCCACCGCCTGAGGCGGCCGAAACGACGAAAGCCCCCTCCGTGACGGAGGGGGCTTTTCGTTCCGTCTGCACTCCCACAAACGGCTCAGGCCCCCTCGTCGGAGGGGGCCTGAGATCCACTGCTGGGTGACTGATGGGAATTGAACCCACGACAACCGGGACCACAACCCGGTGCTCTGCCAACTGAGCTACAGCCACCATGCCGCCGTCGCCCGGTCGATCGCTCCGGGCGGGGTGCGGACCAATAATAGCCACACCGCGGCCGACCCCGTCCAGCGGGTTCCTGGCTCGCCCTGGCGACACCTGCCAACCCCCATCAAGTGTTAGGAAGGGCCCCTTCCTATACACCAGGCGTTAAGAAGGTGCCCTTCCTTCAGGGCGGGTCAGAGTTCGGCGGCGATTCCCTTGGCGGTCTCCACGTCCGGGCCGGGCAGCGGCACGAAGACGGTGCGCCGGTAGTACTCCAACTCCCGGATGCTCTCCCGGATGTCGGCCAGCGCGCGGTGCGCCAGGCCCTTCTGCGGCTGGCCGAAGTACACCCGCGGGTACCAGCGGCGGCACAACTCCTTGATCGACGACACGTCGATCATCCGGTAGTGCAGGTGCGCGTCGAGGCGGGGCATGTCCCGGGCGATGAAGCCCCGGTCGGTGGCGATCGAGTTGCCACACAGCGGCGCGGTACGCGGATCCTTGACGAAGCTGCTGACGTACTCCAGCACCCGGTCCTCGGCCTCGGCCAGGGTCACCGGCGAGCGGCGCACCTCCTCGGTGAGGCCGGACTTGGCGTGCATCGTCCGGACGATCTCCGGCATCGCATCCAGCGCGGCCTCATCGGCGTGGATCACCACGTCGACGCCATCACCCAGCACGTTGAGGTCAGGATCGGTGACCAGTGCCGCAACCTCGATCAGCTTGTCCCTGCCGAGGTCCAAACCGGTCATCTCACAGTCGATCCAGACGAGGAGATCAGCCACCGGGACAGCCTACGCGCCGCCCACGACCCGCGGCTGCGCGCTCTCGACGGAGCAGCCCGCTAGGGTTTCGGAGTGCCAGCCGAACCCGTCGCACCGCCCGCCGTCACCGACGACGATCCCGGCGGCCGTACGGTCCGTCGGCTCGTCGCGGTGGTGGCGCTGATCGCCGTGCTGCCGGCGCTCTACCTGCCCGGTCTGGTGCACAACTTCTTCGACCTCAAGATTTACATGTCCGCGATGGACTGGTGGACGGCCGGGAACCCGCTCTACGACTATGTCCAGCCGGACCGGGTGCAGGGTGAGCTGTACTTCACCTACCCGCCGTTCAGCGCGCTGCTGCTCTGGCCGTTCGGGCTGCTCCGTCTCGGCGTCACCGTGGCGATCTTCACGGTGCTCACCGTGCTGGCCGTGGTGGTGACCACGCGGTGGCTGGTGCTGCCGGTGATCGCCCGGCACAACCTGCCCCGGACGTTCACCCTGACCGTCGCCGTGCTGCTGGTGCTGGCGGTGGAGAGCACCCGCGAGACGATCACCTTCGGGCAGATCAACATGCTGCTGGTCGTGCTGATCCTGGCCGACCTGCTGTTCGCGGTGCCGCAGGCGCGGCGCTGGGCCGGGGTCGGCATCGGGCTGGCGACGGCGCTCAAGCTCTTCCCGGGCATCTTCATCGTGTACCTGCTGGCCGCCCGCCGGTGGCGGGCCGCGGTGGTGGCGAGCGCGACCGCGGCGGCGGCGACCCTGCTGGCGGCGGCCATCGCCCCGAGTGACTCGTGGCGGTTCTGGACCCAGGAGCTGTGGGACAACGACCGGGTGGGGCGCACCGACTACGTCGGCAACCAGTCGCTGTTCGGCCTGCTCAGCCGGTTCACCGCACCGGAGAAGCCGGACCGACTGCTCTGGCTGCTGGTGGTCGCCGTGGTCGCCGCCTACGGGCTGTGGCGGGCAGCCCGCGCGGCGCGTGCCGGTGACGCGCTGACGGGGCTGACGTTGACCGGGTTGGTGGGGGCCCTGGTCAGCCCGATCACCTGGACCCATCACATCTACTGGTTCATGCCGGCGGTGGTGCTGCTCGCGGACGCGGCGTTGAGCGCCGACCGCGCGGACGAGGTACGTCGGCGTCTGTGGTTGGCCGCACTCGCGCTGGGCACCACCGCGGTGATCGTCTACGGGGTGGTGACGTTCCAGAAGTGGGGCACGGCAGCGGTCCGCACGCATGATCCGGTGGACTTCGTCCTGCAGAACAGCTACGTGCTGCTCAGCCTGCTGCTGCTGGTGACCCTGCCGGTGCGCTCACGCCACCTTGAGAAAAAGTCGCACCAAATGGACAGATCTCCCCAGTAGCGACCATCGGCGTTAATCTGGTCTCATCTACCTCAAGCGTCGCTCGGGTAGCACCGATCCCCCGGTGAGGGTGGCCCTCCGCGTCGGCAGCGCGGAGGGCCACTCGCCGTTTCGTCCACCGTCACCGGCGGGGCCGTCGGCCCCGGAGTGGCCGGCGGCCAGGCCAGACTCAACGCCACCTCGGGTGGACGGGGCAGCCGGGCCGGCGCCTCCAGATCGGCGAGGGTGCTCGCCCGGGCCGGTTCGGCGCCGATCGCTGACCTGGGCCGCTCACCCGGTGCGGAACCGACAGGGGTGAGTTGCCGCCCGGCCGGCAGCGACCGTGCCACCGGGGCGTCCCCGACGGACGGGGCGCCCAGTCCAGTCAACGAGCTGACCCCGAGCCGGCCGGCGAGCACGGGCACCTGGTCCGGCTCGACCACGAAGACCACCTCGCGCGGGCGCGGCGGGCGCAGCAGGAGCACAGCCGCTCCGACCACCAGCAGCACGCCCACCGCCAGCAGCCCCCAGGTGGCCGGGGTGGTCCAGCCGGCCCGCAACTCGGCGCGCAGGTCCAGGGCCAGGTCGCCGGCGCCGTCCGGCCGCATCACCACCAGGCTCATCGGCTCACCGGCCAGGTCGTCCGCACTCCACTCCAGCGAGCCGATCCCCTCGCGCACCCAGAACGGGCGACCGAGCGGGGTGACCGCCCCGGTGGCGGTCGGAGCGTCGGCGGCCGGGCCGGCCGGGTCGAGCCGGACGGGCAGCGGACCCCGCGCGAGCGCCACCCGCCGGACCGAGGCGTGCGGCACCGGCTCCAGCCAGCGGCGTACCTCGGCGGTGGGCGCCAGCCCCACGAAGGCCGGGCCGTCCGGCGTGCGGGCGTCCACCCGCAGCCGGGTCTGCGCGGTACGCGCGAACGGCGCCTCCTGGCGCAGCAGCCGGTCGAGGTCGGTGACGACGACCGCATGGCCGGGCGTGCGGACCGTCTCGAACCGGGCGGCGAAGGTCCCACCGGGGTCGGCGTGCCGGGTCACGAGCCAGAGCGCGCCACCGGCGAACAGCACCGGAATTCCGATCACCAACAGCAGCACTCCGGCGATCCCCCGCACGAAACGCATTCGCACCGTCCCCCTCCGTAGCCAGATACCCGGCCGACCTTACCGACGTGCCCCGCCTGATCAGGGGATATCCGCAGCACGGTCGTTCCCGGTCGCGGAAAGCACGCTGGCCCGCCGGATCTTCCGGCGGGCCAGCGGGTGCGCGGTGGGGTCAGGACCTGGCGGCCGGCTCCCGGCGGGTGCGGGCGAACGCCAGCCCGCCCAGCACCAGACCGGCGATGCCGGCGACCAGACCGGCGATGCCGAGGCCGACCGCGGTGCCCTCGCCCTCGTCGTCGTCATCGTCGGCCGGCGCGGCGGCGGCGTTGGCGGACGTGGCGGGCGCGGCCGACCCCGACGGCGCGGCGGCGGCCAGGGTGAGCACCGGCGCCGGGTGCTCCGGCTCCTCGCCGCCCGCCGCGGGCTCGTCGATCCAGCGCGACACATTGCCGTCCGAGTAGGTCTGCAGGGTCTTGAAGACCATCGAGTCGACCTGCGGGAGCGGACCCATCGAGACCGGGAACTCCTGGAACTGGCCCGGCTTCACACCCGCGTCACCGGTGGCCGTCCAGGTGAGCTTGGCGACCGCCTCGGTGATCGGGCTGCCGTGCACCTCGATCGGCGGGTCGACCTTGCGCTTCTCCATGGCCACCGTCCAGCCGGGCACCGGCATGGTCGACACCGAGCCGACCGGGGCGTTCTCCGGCAGCACGACCTCCACCTTGGTGGTCGACGCGGTGTCGCTCTCGTTGGGCACGCGGAACGCCACCCGGGCGTAGCCGCCCTGGGTCGCCTCCGTCGGGTTCACCGTGACGTGGGCGGAGGCCGGCCCGGCGAAGCCGAGCACGGCGGTCGCGACGGCGGTGAATGCCAGGGCGGTGGCGGCGGTTGCGGTACGCCGGAGACGGGTCATGGGTTTCGGGAGCCTCTCTAACGGATGGGCACGGTGGCGGTCACCGTCGCCTGGTCGATGTCGGACGTGCGAGCGGTGATCTTCAATTGCCAGTCGCCGGCCGCCGGCAGGCTGACGTCGCCGTAGGCGTGGTTGTCCGTCAGCGGCAGCAACGGGACCTCGATCGGTTCGATACCGGCCGAGGGCAGCGCGGCGGTCGCCCGCCACTCCACGACCGGCAGCGGCTGGTTGTCGTCCTTGCCGTACGCGTACAGGTGCATCGAGTTGTTGCCCCGCTCGGCCGGGTCCAGCTCGACCTGGAGCGAGAAGAGCGGGCTGGACAGGGTGGTGGAGAAGAGACCGGCCTGGGTGCCGGACGACTCGGCCACGGCGGTCCGCGCGGGCGTGGTCTGCACAAGCGTCGCGGACAGGCCCAGCACCACCACGGTGACGACCAGCTCCACCAGGACCGCCCGGCGCACCGGCACGGGCCGCTGCGCCGCGGTCCGCCGGCGCACCAGCTGCCGGGAGTACGCGGCCACGGCGATCACCAACGCGAACAGCCCGATCTTGGCCAGCAGCAGCCGCCCGTACGTGGTGTTGACCAGGGCGTCGAAGGTGGCCACCTCGATCAGCGCCTGGACGGTGCCGGCCAGCAGCAACGCCGAGACGGCCAGCGCCGCCCAGCGCGACCAGATCGGCAGGATCGCGCCCAACTCCCGCTCGTCGGCCTGGCGTAGCAGGAAGCCCGCGAGCATCAACAGGCCGCCCAGCCAGACGGCCATGCTGCCCAGGTGGACCGCGTCGACCACCACGGAGACCGCCGGGGCCGGGGACGCCGCCGGGTGCCCGGCCAGCGGCCAGGTCAGCAGGGCCGCCCCGCCGAGCACGGCCAGGATGATCGCGTCGGTGCGCCCGGACGGTCGGGTCAGCAGCGGCCGGAGCAGGAACGCCGCGGCCGCCAGCAGACCGAGCCGGACCAGGTGCGCGGCGCCGAAGGCGCTGCCGAACACGCTGCCGAACCCCTCGCCGGTCACCTCGAAGATGCCGCCGCCAGCGGTGTAGGGCACCTGCAGCCACAGGTCGGCGAGGGTGGCGACGGCCACGACACCGAGGCCGGTCCAGGCCAGCCGCGCCGGTCCCCTCCGTGGCAGCCGGCGTGGCCACAGCGCGGCGAGCACCAGCGCCGGCCCGACCAGCAGCACCAGGCCGGCGTACCCGAGGAAACGGGCGACCTTCACCGCGTTGCCCACCACCGGGTTGGCCCGGCTGTCGTCGCCGGAGTCGACCGGCGGTGTCGAGGGCGCGCCGACCGAGTAGGTGAACGCGCCGGAGACCGGGTGGCTGTCGGCGGAGATCACCCGGAAGCTGACCAGGTAGGTGCCGCGCTCGCCGGCCGGATCGACCGGGATGGTCACGGCGGCGTCGTCGAAGCTCGGCTCACCCCGGTCGGCCCGGGAGCCGTCCGGCGCGATGACGCGGATCTTGCCGGGAACCTTGCGTACCGACTCGCTGAACGTGAGGACCACCTCGGCCGGCCCGCTCGGCACCACCGACGAGGCGGCCGGGCTGCTGCTCTGCAGCACGGCGTGTGCGCTGGCCGGGGTGGCCGGTGCGATCAGCAGGGCGACGACGGTGACCAGGAGGCCGGCGGTGGCGGCCAGTCGGGCGAGCCAACGGCGGGGGGCGACAGTCATGCCCGCCATGCTCGCCGACCGGAGGGGATCCCGGCGACCCGAGTCGGTCGGGCGGCTCACCCGCGCCCTGTCGCCAGCGTCGGCGTGAGCGGCCGATCCTCTTCGCCGCTGCGGCCCAGCGCCCAGAGCAGCCCCGCCTGGACCACTGCGGCGAGGTGGCCGACCTCGTGCACCAGCGCGGTGGTCGAGTTGGCGATGTCCACCACACTGGTGCCGGCCAGGCAGACCGCCAGCACCAGGGCCACCGGCAGGAAGGCCCGGGCCCGCTCAGGTCGCCAGGCGGCCAGCGCGAAACCGACCGCCAGGGCCACGTCGAACGAGGCCATCTCCCGGCTGGTGTGCGGGTCCACCGAGACGCCCAGCCCAGCGAGGAGGATCGGCAGCGCGATGGCCAACTGCGCCACCGCGGCCACCGCCACCGCGATCCGCAGCACCTGTCGGCGGGCCCGCCGGATGGCGGCCGGGTTCCGATGGGCGGAATCGGCGGCGACCGCGGCCAGCACCGCCGCGGTGAGGTCGGGCACCTCCACCGGCTGCACCCGGACCAGCCGGGTCACCTGCTCGGCGCTGGCCAGCCAGGCCCGGCAGCCGGCGCAGGTCGCGGTGTGGGCGTCCAGCGCCGCCGGGGACGCCTGCGGGTCCTCCCCGTCCAGGCGCGCCGACAGCGCCGCGCGTACGTGGTCGCAAGTCATGACGGGGTAGTCGACCCGGGGCGGGGAAAAGTTCCCGGCGTGGCGCAGAACATCCAGGCGCCGAAGGGCTCTGCCGGTGCGCCGGGCGCCGCGTAACCTGGTTTGTCGTGATCCCCGTCCCGCGTGACACCGGTGCCGCCGGTCCGGCCGACTCGGTCGATGGCGGCGGCCGGGATCCGGCCACCGAGTGGGCGTTGACCGCGCGCGACGGAGACCCGACCGCTCAGGCCGCGTTCGTGCGGCTGACCCAGGTGGAGGTGTGGCGCTTCGTCGCCGCCCTGGTGGACCCGGACAGCGCCGACGATCTGACGCAGGAGACGTACCTGCGGGCGTTCCGGGCGCTGCCAGCGTTCGAGGGTCGCTCCAGCGCCCGTACCTGGCTGCTCGGCATCGCCCGGCGGACCTGCGCCGACCACCTGCGCACGGTGATCCGCCGACGTCGGCTCGACGAGCGGCTGGCCGCGAACGCGTACACCGACCGGCCGCACCCGGACCCGGCCGGGCAGCTCGGCGCCGCCGACCTGGTCCGCCGGTTGAGCGCCGAGCGGCGGGCCGCGTTCGTGCTCACGCAACTGCTCGGCCTGTCGTACGCCGAGGCCGCCGCCGTGGAGGGGGTGCCGGTGGGCACCATCCGGTCCCGGGTCGCCCGGGCCCGCGACGACCTGGTCGAGGCGGTCGGCGACGCCCTGACCGGCTGAGCCGGGAACTTCCGGCGGGGACGGGACGACCAATGACCGTGACAGCACCTTCCAGCCACGCCGGCCGCTGGGCCGGCGTCCGGCCCTGGCTCGGCATCGCGGCCCGACTCGGCCTCGCCGCCGTCTGGCTGGTCGCCGGCGCGTCGAAGGTCAGTGACCTGGCCGCGTCCGGTCGGGCCGTGAACGCCTACCAGGTGCTGCCGTACGACGTGGCGACAGTGGTCGGCGCCGCGCTGCCCTTCGTCGAGCTGGCGCTGGGCGTGCTGCTGCTGCTCGGGCTTGCCACCCGGCTCACCGCCGGGGTCTCGGCCGCGCTGCTGGTGGTCTTCATCGCCGGGATCGCCTCTGCCTGGGCCCGGGGCCTGGCCATCGACTGTGGCTGCTTCGGCAGCGGCGGACAGCTCGCCGAGGGGCAGGCACCCAGTTACCTCCCGGAGATCCTGCGGGACCTGGGATTCTTGGTGCTGGCCGGCTTTCTGCTGATCTGGCCGCGTACGCCCGTTTCGGTGGACGGGTGGCTGTCCGGTGAACCCGCCGTGGAGGACGAGGATGAGTAGTCGCAAGGGGCAGCGGGACGCGGCCCGGGTGGTCCGCCAGCAGCTGGCCCGCGAACGGCGCCGCCGCCGCACCGTCTGGGTCTCCGCCGCCGCGGTCGCCGTGCTGGTCATCGCCGGCCTGATCGGCTGGAGCGTCTGGTCCAGCCAGCGCTCGGACGCCTTCAACACCCCGCCCGGCGCCAACGCGGACGCCACCGGCATCGTCACCGGCGGCGGGCCGGTCACCGTCGACGTCTACGAGGACTTCCTCTGCCCGGCCTGCAAGCAGTTCGAGCAGGCCAGTGGCACCACTCTGGAGCAGTTGGCGGCCGAGAACAAGGCGAAGGTCGTCTACCACCCGGTGGCGTACCTCAACCGCTTCTCCACCACCGAGTACTCCACCCGCTCCTCGGCCGCCTCCGGCTGCGCCGCGGCCGGCGGTAAGTTCCGCGAGTACGCCAAGGCGCTCTTCGACAGGCAGCCGCCGGAAGGCAGCGCCGGGCTCACCGACGACGAGTTGATCGACATCGGCGTCGGCGTCGGCCTCGACCGGGGCTCGTTCGGCGGCTGCGTCAAGGACAACACGTACCGGACATGGACCGAGCACGTCACCGACGAGGCCAGCCGGGGCAACGTCACCGGCACGCCGACCATCCTGGTCAACGGTCAGCCGCTCGCCGACCGGAGCCCGCAGGGTCTCACCGCGGCCGTGGCGGCGGCCGGCAAATGATCCGTACCCTGCTGGCCCGCGCCGGCCTGGTCGCCACCGCCGCCTGCGCGGCGACCCTGCTCACCGCGGCACCCGCCGCCGCGCACGGCGCCGACGCCCCGGACGGCACCGACTACCGCACCCGGACCACCGGCGTCGCCCCGGCCCGTGCCGGCCTGGAGGTACGGGTGGTCGAGGCGGGCGCCCGACTGGAGCTGACCAACCGCACCGGCCGCCCGATCGAGGTGATCGGCTACTCCGGTGAGCCGTACCTGCGGGTCGGCCCGGACGGGGTCTTCGAGAACACCCGCTCCCCCGCCACGTACCTGAACCGCACCCTCGCCGGCGACACGACGCTGCCCGCCGAGGCGGACCCCGCGGCCACCCCCTCCTGGCGGCGGATCGCCGACGGGACCACTGTGCGCTGGCACGACCAGCGCGCGCTGTGGCGGGAGTCGCAACCGCCGGACGCGGTACGCGCCGCGCCGGACCGCGAGCACCGGGTCCGGGACTGGACGATCCCACTGCGCGACGGCGGGGACCCGGCGCAGATCCGCGGCACGCTGGACTGGCTGCCGCCGCCGGACGCGTACACCTGGTGGGCGGTGACCATCGTCGGGCTGCTCGCGGTCGGCGCGCTCGGCCTGCTCGCCGCCGCCGCGCCGGCCGGCGCCCGAGCCATGTCCGCCCTGGGCGTGCTGCTGGTCGCCGGCGGCGCCGTCGCCGTGCTCTACCCGGTGGGCCGGGAGCTGGACGCCGGCGCCCAGGGTGTGGGCGGCGTCCTGGTCGGGCTGCTGTCCGGGCAGGTCTGGTCGCTGCTCACCGGCCTCGGCGCGATCGCCGCCGGCAGCTACGCACTCGCCCGCCGGGCGGCCGCCGACTTCGCGGTGGCGCTGGCCGGGGCCTGCCTGGCGCTCTTCGCCGGGGTGGCCAACGCCGCGGTGTTCGCCCGGTCCATCGCGCCGGTCCCCTGGCCGGCCGAGGTCGCCCGGGTCATGGTGGCGCTGGTGCTGATCATCGGCGCCGGCGCGACCGCCGCCGGCGTCCTCCGCCTGCGCGCCACCTCCCGAACCGCCGCCACCGCCCGGACCTGACCCGCCGCCGGTCAGGGACGCGGGGCGAAGCCGTACGGGAGTTCCAGGCGGTGGCGGGCGAGCAGCGTCGAGTCGGCCAGCAGGTCCAGCGTGGGGGCGTCGGCGACGATCCGGCCGCCGTCCAGGATCACCGAGCGCCCGCACAGCTCCGCCGCGTACGGCAGGTCGTGCGTCACCATCAGCAGCGTCACCGGCAGCTCGCGCAGGATCTCGGCCAACTCGCGCCGGGCCGCCGGGTCCAGGTTCGACGACGGCTCGTCCAGCACCAGGATCTCCGGGTGCATGGCGAGCACGGTGGCCACCGCCACCCGGCGGCGCTGCCCGAAGGAGAGGTGCTGCGGCGCCCGGTCCCGGTGCTCACTCATCCCCACCGCGGCCAGCGCCTCGTCCACCCGGACGGCCAGCTCCGCCCCGCGCAGGCCCAGGTTGGCCGGCCCGAACGCCACGTCCTCCGCCACGGTCGGCAGGAAGAGCTGATCGTCCGGGTCCTGAAAGACGATGCCCACCCGGCGGCGCACCTCGGACAGGGTGGCCCGGTCCGGCGTCACGGTCAGCCCGCCGACGCTCACACTGCCCTCGGTCGGAGTGAGGATGCCGTTGAGATGCAGCACCAGCGTGGTCTTACCGGCACCATTGGGCCCGAGCAGCGCCACCCGGTCCCCACGCGGCACGGTCAGGTCCACCCCGTGCAGCGCGACATGCCCATCCGGGTACGCGTACCGAACGCCACGTACGTCCAGCGAGACAGCGGTCTGCACGACACCGATCATGTCAGCACCACGGCGGTGGCGGCGATGGAGGCCGCAACCACCGGCACGGTCGCCGCGACCAGCCATTGACCGGCGGTCGCCGCACCGTCGCCCTGCCACACCTCGGGCATCCGCCCCGAGTAGCCCCGCGACAGCATCGCCAGGTAGACGCGCTCGCCGCGTTCGAAGGCCCGCAGGAACAGCGCCCCGATCCCGGCGGCGAAGCCCCGCAGCTGCCACAGAAAGCGCGGGTCGTCGCCCCGGGAGATCCGGGCCACCCGCATCCGCCGCGCCTCGCCGACCAGCACGTCGAGGTAGCGCAGCATGAACGTGGCGATCTGGGTGAGCACCTGCGGGCAGTGCAGCCGGTCCAGCCCGACGATCAGGTCCCGGGTGGTGGTGGTCGCGGCGAGCAGCAGCGAGGCGAGAACGCCCAGGGTGCCCTTGGCCACGATGTTCCACGCGCCGTGCAACCCGTCCTCGGACAGCCGCAGGCCCAGCACGTCGACCCGCTCGCCGGCACCGAGGAACGGCAACGCGACGGCGAACAACACGAACGGCAGCTCGATCAGCGCCCGGCTGAGCAGCCACCGCGGCCCCACCCGGGCCAGCGCCGCCACCACCGCCACCAGCAGGGCGTACGCGCCGAAGGCCCAGAACGCCGCGCGCGGGGTGGCCACCACGGCGACCGTGAAGACCACCATCGCCACGATCTTGACCTCGGGCGGGAGCCGGTGCACCGGCGAGTCGGACTCCCGGTACAGCACGTGCCCGTGACCGGCACCCATCCGCGTACCCCTCGCTCAGCCGTTGGCGTCGGCGTGGCGCCGGTCGTCGGTGGACGTCGCGGCGTCGCCCTCGTCGATCGTCGGTGCGTCACCGTCGGTCGACGTGGTGCCACGGCGGCGCAGCAGCCAGAAGCCGCCCGCGCCGACCGCGAAGGTGACCAGCACACCGAGCACCCCGGAGAGGCCGGTGGAGAGGAAGCTGTTCTCCACGCCGCGCACCCCGTAGTCGGCGAGCGGGCTGTCCCCCAACTCGTGGTCCCGGGCCTGCTGGGCCGGGCAGCTGCCGCCGACGATGTTGTCATCGGCGTCGACGGTGCACCCCTTCAGCAGCGACGAGTCCAGCCCGTCCGGGTGCGACGAGGCGTAGTTGCTCACCACCCCCGCCAGCAGCAGGGCCACCAGGAGGCCACCGGCCAGGAACGCCCACGAGCGGTTCTTCATCGGACACCTCCGACGGCGGGAACGGTCGGTACGGTCGCGGGACGCAGCCCGCGCAGCGCGTAGACGAGATCGGGGCGCACCTTCGCCACGGTGACCACGGTGGTGGCGGTGATCAGCCCCTCGCCGATGCCGATCAGCAGGTGGACCCCGGCCATCGTGCCGGCCAGGCCGGCCAGGTTGCCGCCCAGGTCGGTGGTGCCGCCCAGCCAGTACTGCACGACGAAGCCCTGGGACGCGACCACCACGCTGAGCATCGCCGCGACGAACCCGGTGACCGCCAGGCCGGCGGGCGTACGGGGCAGCACCCGCAGCAGCACCGCGATCAGCACGTAGGCCGCGGCGGTGCCGAGCAGAGCCATGTTGGTGATGTTGAGGCCGAGCATGGCCACACCCCCGTCACCGAAGATCAGCGCCTGCACGACCAGCACCACCGACACACAGAGCGCGCCGACCCACGGGCCGACCAGCATCGCGGCGAGCGCACCACCGAGCAGGTGGCCACTCACCCCGGCCGTGAAGATCGGAAAGTTGAGCATCTGGACGGCGAAGATGAACGCGGCCACCAGGCCGGCCATCGGGGCCAGGCGGTCGTCCAGGTCACGCCGGCCGCGCAGGACGCAGCCGGTGAGCGCGGCCAGGGCGAGCGCCGCGAAGACCGCTGCGACGGGACCATCGATGATCCCGTTCGAGATGTGCATCGCCAGGGTTTCCACGCGACCTCCCACGCGTCAGCGGACCCGTTCGGGCCGGCGGGGTCAGCCTATTTCCCAAGCCTCGTTGTTGCCATACCTTGGCAACAAGGCATGTCCTTGATCACCATCCCGGACCGGGGCAACCGGCCGTCGGCCGCGCGACCGCTCGGCGCGTCGCCTGCGGCGGCACCGGCCGGCCCGGCGGTATCGTCGGGCCATGACCGCGCCCGACCGCCTCTCCCCCGGTGACCCCGCACCCGAGTTCACCCTCCCCACCGACACCGGTGACCAGCTCACCCTGGCCGACCTGCGAGGCCGCAAGGTGGTCCTCTACGCCTACCCGGCCGCGATGACCCCCGGATGCACCAAGCAGGCCTGCGACTTCCGCGACTCGCTCGCCTCGCTCCAGGCCGCCGGCTACGAGGTGGTCGGCATCTCCCCGGACAAGCCGGAGAAACTGGCGAAGTTCCGCGACCGCGACGCGATCACCTTCCCGCTGGTGTCGGACGTCGACAAGGCGGTGCTGACCGCGTACGGCGCCTACGGCGAAAAGCAGATGTACGGAAAGACCGTGACCGGCGTGATCCGCTCGACGTTCGTCATCGACGCCGACGGCAAGATCGAGCGGGCCCTCTACAACGTCAAGGCCACCGGGCACGTCGCCAAGCTCCGCCGCGACCTCGGCCTGGACTGAGGCTGTCGTACCGAGCCCTGACCGTCCGTTGGCGGTTCGCCACAAATACACGCCCGACGTCCAGGCCGTGTTGGCGATACTCCGGTTGGCCGGCCTGTGCACCCCAGCGGCCCGACACTCTAGAATCAGCAGGTTGGCGGGAGTGGCGTAACGGCAGCCGCGGTAGGTTTAGGTCCTATTGTCCTATTTGGACGTGGGGGTTCGAATCCCCTCTCCCGCACGGTTGAGTCGCACGTAAGTGCTCGGCGTGTGCGTTGTCGGTCGGGTCACACCGCAGGTCGGCCGGGTGCTCGAGCGGTCAGGATTGGCGCCGTGAGTCTGCGCTACGTCCTTGATCCCGACCTCACCCCGCGGCTGCGCGCCGAGATCGTCGCTCTCTGGGTGGACGTCACCAACGCTGGCGGCGCGGTCGGCTTCGTGCCTCCGATCACCGCGGCCGACGTCCGCGCCACCGCCGACCCGACCTTCGCCGGCATCGCCGACGGACCGGACCGGCTGCTGGTCGGGTACGCCGGCGACCGGCTGGTGGCCGTGCTGATCTTCTCCGACAACCGGTTCCCGCTCAAGGCGCACTGGTGCGTGCTGAAGCGCGTGATGATCCACCCGGACACCCAGGGCGCCGGCTACGGCTCGGCGCTGATGCGCGAGGCCGCCCGGCTGGGACGGGAGCTGGGCCACGAGGCGCTGCATGTGACGGTGCGGGACGGGCTGGGGTTGGACGGGTTCTACCGCCGGCTGGGGTACCGGGAGATCGGCCGCCTGCCGGGCGCGCTGCGGCTGGCGCCCGGTGACGACAGGGACGAGATCCTGATGTGGCTCGACCTGACGCCGACCGACTGAGCGGTCAGCTCGCGCACCAGCGGGCCACCGCCCCGGCGGGTCGGGTGGCCGGGGGGTTGGCCACCGCCGTGGCCGGTGCGCTCGCCTTCGCCACCTCGGCCGGGCGTCGGGCGGGCGTCGGCGTACCGGCTGGTCGGTTGCTGGACGGCCGGGCCGACGCCGACGGACGGCGGTTGGCGGGTGCCGCGCCGCGCCCGTACATGCGGACCGTGCTGGTCTGGACCTGGCCGGGCGCCATCCGGATGCCGGCGACGGTCGCCCGGTTCCCGTACACGTCGCTCACCCGGATCGTGAACGGGCCGGCGCCGGCGCCGGAGGCGATCAGCCAGTAGTTGTAGTCCTGCCGTGCGGCGGACTGCCACGGGCCGTCGTCCCGCTGCCGGACCTCCACGGTGCGCAGCGGGTTGCCGTGGTTGCCCACCCGGACGGCGAACCAGAACTGCGACGCGCCCTCCTTGATCCGGAAGGTGAGCGGGCCGGGTAGTGGTGGGTTGACCACCGCGCGGTAGGTGACCGGGACGAGGCCCTGGACCGGGTCGGCGATCCGGGCGAACGCCTCGCGAGACAGGTCGAGGTGCCCGGGTTCGCACTCGGGGCACTGATCCATGATCAGGACGCGGATGGTGCCCTTCGGGCCGGTCACGTCGAGGAACCCGCCGCAGGCGGCGCCGGCGGCGTACTCCGTGGGTCCGAGCGCGACGTAGAGACGGTTGGCTGGGGCGGCCGGGTTCGAGCAGTTGCCGCCGGCGCCGTTCGAGTCGTAGAACGTCGCCTTGCCGGTGTGCGTGGCGGTGCCGGTGGGCGGCGCGGCGAGTGCGCGGCCGGCGGCGCAGGCGGGTGCGGAGCCGGTGCGCAGCGCAAGGGTGAGCCCGAGCACCGCCGCGAGGACTGTGACGCCGGTGGCGACCAGCCAGGGGATGGGGCCGGACGAGGGCGTGGGCCGGTCGTCCGGAGCCCGGTCGAGGTCGATGTCGATCTCGATGTCGACGTCTCCGGGAGCGCTTCCGTCCGTCACGCCGCGATGCTGCCCGAACCTCCGTCGGCCGGACAAGCGGGCTAAGCGAAAGCTAAGACAGTGTCGACGGAGGGTGATCGCCGCGTTTCCGCGACGGACCCGGCGGTCGCCTCGCTCCGGGCGGCCGACAACCGGTCAGGCGTCGATGACGACCGGGGCGCCGACGGCCAATGGTCCACTGGCAACGGGGACCAGGTGCAGCCCGAAGAGGAGTTTCTGTTGGACGTTGCGGTACCGGCCGAGGGTGCGCAGCGGCTCCTTCGTGCGTACCCCGGTCTCCTGGTCGGTTGTGGTCACCACGCAGCGGTCGCACGGCCCGGCGGCACGGAACCGCAGGTCGCCGATGCGCAGCGACCGGCCGGCCCAGTCGTCCTCGGCCCACGCGGGGGGCCCGTCGACCACCAGGTTGGGCCGGAACCGGGCCATCGGCACCGGCTCCTCCCCGGCCTCGGCGAGCCAGTTGTTGAGCGCGTCGAGGGAGGCGGCGTTCGCGAGCAGCAGTGGGTAGGCGTCGGCGAAGCTGACCTGGTCACCGGTGTCGTGCTCGCGATCTTCGGCGGCAAGGTGTCGGGTCGGCCGGGCCAGCCAGACCAGTCGGACGGGCCGGCCGAGCAGCGCGCCGAGCCAGGCGTCGGCCGCCGGCCCGGCGGGCAGCGCGGGGACCGGAATCTTGCGGTTGCGGAAGGTGCGCACGGCGACCGGGTCTCCGCCGGTCGGCTCGGGCACGTCGAGGTCGGGCTGCCCGTCGGCGCGCAGCGAGAGGCCGCCGGGATGAACCGTGGCCCGCAGGTCGACCAGCCGGGTGGTTTCCCGCTGGGTGACGCCGACGCCGTCGGCGTCCACCACCATCCAGCGCCGGTCGCCCGCCAGGCCCCACGGATGCACGAGGGCTTCGTCGTGGTCGAGCCGGTGGCAACCCTTGACGGGGTACGTGTGGATCGAGGTCAGCCGCACCCGGCTACCATGCCACGCCGATGCCATCTCCGGGGTACCAGTGGTTGGCGGGGCTCTCCCGGTAGGCGAGGAACCGCCGGCCGGTGCGCTCGGCGTGTTCGGCGAGCACGTTGGTGCTGGTGACGTTGTCGGTGAGCAGGATCGCGCCGGGGGCGAGCTTCGGCTCCACCGCGTCGAACTCGCGCTTCTCGTGTGCCCGGCTGTGGTCGCTGTCGTGCAGGAACAGGTCGACCGGGCGCTCCAGAGCGCCGATCGAGGCGATCGAGTCGCCGATCACCAGGTCGACCACCTCGGACCAGGGGGCGGCGCGGGCCAGGTAGCCGGCCTCGGGGTTGATGTCCAGCGAGGCGAGCCGGCCCGGGTGGCCCTCCTGCGCGTTGCGCAGCAGTGCCGCGGCCAGTACGCAGCTGCCCAGGCCCTTGTCCACACCGGTCTCCACCACGTGCGCGGGGCGGGTGGCCCGGACCGTCGCGTACCAGCCGATCCGGCGGGCGTAGCGGACCTGCTTGTCGGCCAACCCCCGCCGGGCGGAGTCCGCGGTGGCCCGCTCGATGTGCTGCCGCAGCGGCTGGTCGGACTCGATCTCGTCGAACCAGCCCCGGACCTGCTTGACCGGACGGTCACAGACCACGCTGACGAACCAGGCCAGGTGGTGGCGGCTGAGCTTGGTCAGCTCATAGGTGTAGTTGTGGTGCTCGCGCGAGGTGACCAGCCAGCGGGCCGAGATGCGCAGCACCTTCGCGTCGTGCCGGGCGACCCGGGCCAGCCGCTTCGGGAAGGCGGCCACGGGCGCGAGCCGGGTGCGGGCGATGGCCCGTCGGAGCTTCGTTGCGTCCACCGGAGCTTCTTATCAGGCCGACGCGCCGTGCGGCAGGGGAAGTTGCCATCGAGTTCTGTCGACAGATTAACCCGACGGCGGGCAGGGCCGACCGGACGAGGGTACTCGGACCGAAAGGCGAGTCAGTAGCATCGCGCCATGCCACGTCACAATGAGACCGCGCAACCCGGCGCGTACTACTCGACCGGGACCGCCGGCCAGCCGCAGCGGGTGGACGACGGCGAGCCGGTTGGCCCGCAGCCACCCAAACGACGCCGTTGGCGGCGGATCCTCCTGATCAGCCTGCTGGTGGTCCTGCTGGTGGGTGGTGGAGCGGTGATCGCCGGTGGACTCTACCTGCGCTCCGTGGAGGGGGGCATCGAGCGCGTGGACGCGTTCGACGGCGTCCCGGAGGAGGGTCGCCCGCAGGCGGCGGTCGAGGGCGCGATGAACATCATGATCCTGGGCAGCGACTCGCGTGACCCGGAGAAGACCTCCGGCTCGCGGACCGACACGATCATCCTCGCCCACCTGCCGAAGGACCGGTCCAGCGCTCAGCTGATCTCGATTCCCCGGGACACCTGGGTGTCGGTGCCCCGATCCGCGGACGGCAACAACGGCGGTCGGGACGCCAAGATCAATGCCGCGTACGCCTGGGGCGGGATTCCGCTGATGGTGCAGACCGTGGAGAAGTTCACCGACGTACGGGTGGACCACGTAGCGGTGATCGACTTCGCCGGGTTCAAGGAGATCATCGACGCGCTGGGCGGCATCGACATCAACTCGGAGAAGGAGTTCACCTCGATCCACGAGCCGTTCCGCAAGTTCAGCAAGGGAATGCAGCGGATGGACGGCGAGGCGGCGCTGGACTACTCGCGTCAGCGCAAGCAGTTCGCGGACGGTGACTTCGCCCGGATCCGGCACCAGCAGCAGGTGATCAAGGCGATCATCGACAAGGCCTCCTCCGGTGGCCTCCTGACCAACCCCGGCAAGCTGAACTCGTTCCTCAAGGCCACCTCGAGCTCGGTCTCCGTGGACAAGGAGCTGTCCCTGCTGGAGACGGCCAACCAGATGCGCGGTGTCCGGGGCAGCAACCTGACCTTCGTCACCAGCCCCACCAAGGGCACCGGCCGGATCGGTTCGGAGAGCGTCGTCCTGGCCGACACGAACCGGGTCAAGTCGTTCTACGACGCGGTGCGCCGCGACTCGGTGCCGGACATCATCGCCGGCGCGAAGAAGCCGTAGGCTCCTCGCCCGCCACCGCGGCGGTCCCGCATCGGGGACCGCCGCGGTGGCGGCACCACGAACGCGTACGGGCGGTGGCCAGAAGGCCACCGCCCGTACGCGTTGCGGGTTTCGGGGTCAGTACGCGCCCCGCCGGGCCAGCACCACGCTGGCCGTCTTCCACAGGATGCCGAGGTCGTACGCGAGCGACCAGTTGTCCACGTAGTGCAGGTCGAGCCGGACCGCGTCGTCCCAGGTCAGGTCGGAGCGGCCGGAGATCTGCCAGAGGCCGGTGATGCCCGGCCGCACCAGCAACCGCCGCCGCACGTCGCCGCGGTAGTCGTCGTCCTCGGTGGGCAGCGGGCGCGGGCCCACCAACGACATCTGCCCACGCAGCACGTTGATCAGCTGGGGCAGCTCGTCCAGGGACAGCGCCCGCAGGTGCCGGCCGATGGGGGTGACCCGAGGGTCGTCCTTCATCTTGAAGAGCAGGCCGTCGCTCTCGTTGCGATGCTGCAGGGCGGCCAGCCTCTGCTCGGCGTCGGTGTACATGGTCCGGAACTTCCAGACCTTGAACGCGCGGCCCTCGTGGCCGATCCGGGTCTGCCGGAACATCACCGGCCCCGGATCGCTGAACTTGATGGCCAGGGCGATGGCGAGCAGCACCGGGCTCAGCAGCACAAGCCCGATCAGCGCGGTGACCCGATCCAGAACGCTCTTGGTCAGCAGCGACAGGCCGGAGATGGTCGGCTCGTCCACGTTGAGCAGCGGCAGCCCCTCGATGGGACGGACGTGGATGCGGGGCCCGGTGACGTCGGTGACCTGGGGGACAACCACCAGGTCCAGGCCGGTGCCCTCCAACTGCCAGGCCAGCTTGCGCAGCTCGTACGACTCCAGGCCGGCCGGGCCGCACACCGCGATGGTGTCCGCGCCCAACTGCTGGACCAGCGGTACCAGGTCCCAGCCGACGTAGACCGGGACCGGCGCTGTGACTCGCTCCCCCGGCCGCGGGTGGTGCGGCAGATGGATGGCGATCGGACGCAGGCCGGCGGCCGGATTGCGGGTCACCACCTCGTGCAGGGCGAGAGCGTCCGGCAGCCGGCCGACGAGCAGCACCTTCTGCGACGCCCGCTGGCCGACGCGCCGGAGTCGACGCAGGACCGCCCGGGCCACGAACCGAGCCAGCAGCGTGTAGACCAGCAGGCCGATGATGACGGCGGCGACCGTGGCCCGGGACAGGTCCTTCTTGAACCCGAGCGCCAGGAACGAGACCGTGGCGGCCATGACGAGGTCGGCCCGGGCCACCCGCTTGAGCTCGTCGGTGCCGTGCCCGAGCACGCGCCGGTCGTAGGCACCGGCGGCGACGAGCAGGAGCAGCCAGCCCAGCGGTACGCCGAGGTTCGCCACCAGGGCGAACGAGCTGACACCCAGTACCCGTTGGTCCCAGAAGCCGGCGTCGGCCTCGTCCAACAGGGCGACGACGGTACGGCTGGCCGCCAACGCGGCCAGGACGTCGAGCAGGATCAGCCAGGCGACGTACCGACGGCGCCACGCGGCCCGTGGCGCGACCGGACGCCCGAAGGCCGACCGAGGCATGCCGTTCGAGGGTGGTGTGATGACCCCGAGATCGGCGTCGAATCTTGGTGCCCTCTGCGACGTGACGGCAGTAAGGATCTGAGTGTTGGCGGACACGACCTTCCTTTCCGCATGGCCCCCGTCGGGAGATCGCGACGATGCACCCTATGCGCCGACGCCGTCTCCTGCCTAGTGGCGGTTCGGTCGCACCTGCGGGGCCTGATCAGACCGTCGACTGTTGACCGTTGGCTCGAAGTTCCTGCATCCGTGGACGGCCACCGCCCAGGGTGGCTGTCTCACTTTCCGACGGCCGTGACCAACCACTTGCCGAGCTCGCTGACCGCACGCACCCCGACGACGGTCAGGGCGAGACCCGGGATGCGTGGTCTGCTGTATTTCCTGATCATTTTGTGCCAGGCGGCGAGGCCGGCGAGGCGACGCCGGCTGATGCTGCCGCCGTGCCGGTGGAACACGACCACCGGGTGGTCGAGGCGCTGCAGGTGCACGCCGTTGCTGAGGGCGCGCAGCACCAGCTCGACATCCACCTTGATCGGCATCCGCTCGTCGTACCCGCCGAGCTGCAGCAGCAGTTGCCGGTCGATGGACATGCCCGAGTGCTTGAAGGGCAGCCGCGGTCGGGTCAGCACCGACCACAGCATCCGACGTGGGGTCGGGTAGGAGGGAAGCCTGATGATTTTCGCCGACCCGCCGACGCGCTCCTCGTAGTTGGTGTAGACCCAGCGCGCGCCGGTACGGGCGAGAAAGCCGTGGATCCGGGCCAGACCGTCCGGGCTCAGCTCGTCGTCCGAATCGAGGACGGTGACGAACCTGCCGCGCGCGACGCGGAGCGCCGCGTTACGTGCCGCGCTGATTCCGGTGGGCTGCTGCCGGACGACGCGGATCCGCCGATCGTCCAGGAGGCGCGCCTCGGCCAGACCCTCGCGGACGGGTACGGCGGAACCGTCGTCCACGACGACGATCTCGAAGTCGTCGAAGCTGCCGGCCAGCACGCTCTGGATGGATTTCGCCAGTAGCTCCGGCCGGTCACGGACGGCGATGCAGACGGAGAACGCGGGGGTCACCGGTTCCACCGCGCGCATCGACGGGAGGGTGGGCGCGTCGATGTTCGGCGTCGCCGAGAGGTTCGGTGACATGACAGCCGGCATCATCGGCTCGGTCGGCGCGTCGATGTTCGACAGTCGTGGGCCGTATCCGGACGGGGCGGGGCTGCCGGCAGGGTCGCGCAAGGAAGAAGTCGGGTAGGGAGGGTGGCTCGTCACGGACGGAAGCCGTTTCGCAGCCCACCTCGGCCACCAGGGCGACATGGCTCAACAGCCGCACCGATCGACGCAGCAGCTTGCTCCCGCACGTCCATACCTTCCGCCACCCCCATGAAAGTCACTATCTGCAGCGACATTTGTCGGCGACGCGTTCGTAGGACCGTTCCCCTGATCGACAACAATGAAGATCCATCGCGCAACAAGTCGGAGTATAGCGATCGCCGAACCGGCACACCACCATCTGCCAGACCACCGCGCCGATGGCCACAAAGCGCTGCTCCTGCCCAGATTCCGCTGCTCAGGCCGCCGATCCGGGTGGATTGGACACTTTGCCAAGCCAGCGGGCCTCCGGGCCGCCTTCCGGTGGAATCTACTTTGGCCGAACGTTTGATCTTTTCGGCGACATGGTTGTTATGTGGGTGCTGGAACAGCGAAATGACCATTAACGCGGCACGGCGTGGAGGTGTCCGGGAGGCGTGCCATCCAGCCGCCCGCCGAGCCGCCGGTCAACCGCGCCGACGACGGACGAGCACGAACGTCAGGACGACGAGGCCGACCAGCAGCGCACCGACTGACCCCGCGAGCAACGGGGTGACCTCCGCCGACCGCTTCTGCGGCGTGCCTTCCAGTCGCTGGCGTTCGGCGGCGTTCTGCCGGTACACCTCGGCGAGGAGGTTGGCCGGCACCGCGCCCGCCACCGCCTCGAGTCGGGTGACCGCCGTCGAGGGATCCCCCGCGAAGTACGCGTCGAGCCCGCTGCGGTACAGCCGGTCGGTGTCACTGAGCTCGTTGCGGACGCCAGCCTCGGCGAGCAGGGTCGACAGCGCGGTGGACGGCACGACCACCCGGTTCGCCCGGTCCGCTCGGGCCTGGTCCTGGTCGACCATGCCGACCACCCGGCCACCCGGATCGAGCACGACCCCCCCGTGCGAGACCCGGCCCACGTCACCATTGATCCGGTAGATGGTCGCCGGACCCCGTCGACCGGTGTCCGTGATGGCCACCGCCTTCGCGCGCGGCAGGTAGGTGGCGGTGCGGGTGTCGACGTCGTCGGTGCTGAACCCCACCACCAACAGCGACGAGCCGGTGGCCAGTTCGCCCGGACCGAGTTCCGCCGCGGGAAGCTTGTCCCGGGACAGTTTCACCAGCGCGACGTTGCTTCCGTCGGCGGCCGATGCCGTCACCACCTGACCCGGGATTGCCGGCCCCTCGGGGGCGTTGCTACGCGCCGTGTTCAGCTGCCCGAACAGCTGGACACCCGGTTCCGAACCGGCATCGACGCCGGTGAACCGGGTCTTGCCCAGGTTGGTTGTGACGTAGCCCTGCACCTGCGCGGCCGTCAGTTTCTTCTCCCGCACGAGCATCCGGGCGACGGCGTCCAGGGCGACCTGGCGGGCGCTCTCCTCGGTCGGCTTGACACAGGAGGCGCTGGTGAGCACGTGCCCCGTCGAGGCGACCAGGAATCCGCTGCACCGGCGGTTGAAGCTGATCGGCCTCGCCCGTAGGGGCTTGTTGGTGGCGCTGTCGCGTAGGTAGCCGGTGAAGACCGCCTCCAGGAAGACCAGCGACGGAGAGGCCACCGCCAGGGCGCGCTCCTGCGGACTGTACGGCGCGAACTGCGTCCACGGCCTGAACACGGGGTTCGAGGGCGACGCCGTCGGGAACCCGGCACTGTCCCCGATGGTGGGCGACGGGGCCTGCGAGGGGTCGTCGCCTCCCGACATCGTCCAGGCCGCGACGCCCCCGCCCGCACCGACGAGCACCAGGACGAGCGCGACCACGACGGCCCACGAACCGGTACGGCGCTTCGACGGCGGCGAGGGCTGAATCCGGCGTACCGGGGCGGCGAACGGATCGGGCGTCAACGTCGGCGCCGGCACGGGGGCCGGCTGCGGGACCGGGGCCGGCTGCGGCACGGGAGCGGGATCCGGCTCGCGGGCGGCCCCGTCGGCCGGCTCGGCATCCTGGTCGAGGCCGGAGTCCGCGGCGACCGGAGGTGGCACGACCGGATCGCCGTACATGGCCCACGGCGCGTGTGGGACGCCGGACGTCGGCTGAGGCGCCCCGGAAACCGGCACCCCCGAGGTCGGCGCGGGCGGGCCGGAGACCGCGTCCGGCACGCCGGAGACCGGGTGCGGGACGGCAGAGACCGGCGGCGCCGACGACGGGACCGCCGAGACGGGCCGCGGCGGGACTGGCCCGGAACTCGTGGGCACCGGTTGGTATTCCTGACCGAGCGCGCGGAACAGCCGCTCCGCGCCCGGACCAGCCTCCGCCGGATAGGCCACCCACGGTTCCGCGGCGGAGAAATCGGCGTACGCGAAGGCGAGGCCGTCCGGCGCCTGGGACAAGCCGGTGGCGGTGCCCGCGAAGGCTTCCCGCCAGCCCGGAGTGTGCACGGCGGCGGCATCCAGCACAGCGATCGTGACGAATCGGCCCTGCCCGTCGACGGCGGCCCACGCCTTTCCGGCGGGGCAGGTGCCCAGCATGTGGGTGAACCTGTAGGGGCCGACCGACTGCATGCGCACTCCTCTACTCAACCGCCGTGCGGATAGTACAGAGAGGCTGCGACCACAGCCGCCCGACGGTCGTACGGTCGACAGCCGCTGGCACTCCCTTCTGGGCGGTTCGGCGGGCCGGCGGAGCGGCTTCCCGTCCTGAGGCACCGATCAGGCGCTTGCTCTCTGAAAGTTTTCATGCATAGAGTCACCGCATGAATGGCGGAGGTATCGGGGCGCCGGTGGAACGGGTGCTGGACCTGTTCGACGGGGTCCGGCTCACCCCCACCCAGCGTCGGATCGCGCACTGCCTGGTGCAGCACGCCCCCGCGGTGGCGTACCTGTCCGCGGCCGAGGTGGCCGAACTGGCCGGGGTCAGCCAGCCGTCAGTCACCCGGTTCGCCGTCGCGCTCGGCCACGACGGCTACCCGGCGCTGCGCCGCCGGTTGCGCGACCTCACCACCACCGCGCCCGGCGGTCCGACCGACGCCGGCAACGAACTCCAGCAGGCGGTACGCGCCGAGATGGGCAACCTCGACCGCCTCGCCGGTCAGCTCGCCGACCGGGACCGGATCGCCGAGACCGGCCGGTTGCTCGCCGCCAGTCGTCCGCTGCCGGTGCTCGGCCTGCGCGCCGCCGCGCCGCTGGCCGCGTACTTCGCCTACTTCGCCGCCAAGGTGCACCCGGACGTCCGGGTGCTCGACGACGGCGGCAGCCTGCTCGCCGACCGCCTGGAGCAGGCCGCCGAGGCCGGCGCCTCGGCGGTCCTGGCCTTCGTGCTGCCCCGCTACCCCCGGGAGACCCTGGACGCGTTGCGCGACGCGCGGGCCGCCGGATTGACCGTGGTGGCGATCACCGACTCGCCGGTCAGCCCGGCCACCGAGCACGCCGACGTGGTGCTGCCCGCCGCGGTCGGCGCCCAGCTCGTCTTCGACCTGCACACCGCCCCGATGACCCTGGCCATGGTGCTGTTGCAGGCGATCTGCGACGCCGCGCCGGCCGACACCCAGCGCCGCCTGGAGGCGTTCGAAGCCTCCGCGGCCCGCCGTCAGTTGTTCCTGGGATGACCGGAGGAGACCCGAGATGACCCAGCACGTCCGTGCCGCACGGGGCAGCGAGCTCACCGCCCGCGGTTGGCCGCAGGAGGCCGCCCTGCGGATGCTCATGAACAACCTCGACCCCGAGGTGGCCGAACGCCCCGACGACCTGGTCGTCTACGGCGGCACCGGCAAGGCGGCGCGGGACTGGCCGTCGTACCACGCGTTGGTCCGCACCCTGACCGACCTGCGCGAGGACGAGACGATGCTGGTGCAGTCCGGCCGACCGGTCGGCGTGCTGCGCACCCACGAATGGGCGCCCCGGGTGCTGCTGGCCAATTCCAACCTGGTCGGCGACTGGGCGACCTGGCCGGAGTTCCGCCGGCTGGAGCACCTCGGCCTGACGATGTACGGGCAGATGACCGCCGGTTCGTGGATCTACATCGGCACCCAGGGCATCCTCCAGGGCACCTACGAGACGTTCTCGGCGGTCGCCGCGAAGCGGTTCGGCGGCACCCTCGCCGGCACGCTGACGCTGACCGCCGGCTGCGGCGGGATGGGCGGCGCGCAGCCGCTCGCGGTCACCATGAACGGCGGCGTCTGCCTGATCGTGGACGTGGACCGGACCCGCCTCGACCGCCGCGTGCACGACCGCTACCTGGACGAGGTGGCCGACTCGCTGGACGACGCGGTGCAGCGGGTGCTGGCCGCCAAGCGGGACCGGCGGGCGCTCTCCGTCGGTGTGGTCGGCAACGCGGCGGTGGTCTTCCCCGAGCTGCTGGTGCGGGGCGTGGAGATCGACATCGTGACCGACCAGACCAGTGCGCACGACCCGCTGTCGTACCTGCCGGTGGGGGTGGAGCTGGCCGACGCCCGGGAGTACGCGGCGGCGAAGCCGGCCGAGTTCACCGATCGGGCCCGGGCGTCCATGGCGCGGCACGTGGCGGCGATGGTCGGTTTCCTCGACGCGGGCGCCGAGGTCTTCGACTACGGCAACTCGATCCGTGGCGAGGCGCAGCTCGCCGGCTACCAGCGCGCGTTCGACTTTCCCGGCTTCGTGCCGGCGTACATCCGGCCGCTGTTCTCCGAGGGCAAGGGCCCGTTCCGGTGGGCGGCGCTCTCCGGCGACCCGAAGGACATCGCCGCCACCGACCGGGCCATCCTGGAGTTGTTCCCGGAGAACGAGTCGCTGGCCCGGTGGATCCGGCTGGCCGGCGAGCGGGTCGCCTTCCAGGGGCTGCCGGCCCGGATCTGCTGGCTCGGCTACGGCGAACGGGACAAGGCGGGCGTGCGGTTCAACGAGATGGTCGCCTCCGGAGAACTTTCCGCCCCGGTCGTCATCGGCCGGGACCACCTGGACGCCGGCAGCGTCGCCAGCCCGTACCGGGAGACCGAGGCGATGGCCGACGGCTCCGACGCGATCGCCGACTGGCCGCTGCTCAACGCGCTGGTCAACACGGCCAGCGGCGCGTCCTGGGTGTCCATCCACCACGGTGGCGGCGTGGGCATCGGCCGGTCGATCCACGCCGGGCAGGTCTGCGTGGCCGACGGCACCCCGCTGGCCGGGCAGAAGATCGAGCGGGTGCTCACCAACGACCCGGCGATGGGCGTCATCCGGCACGTCGACGCCGGCTACGACATCGCCCGCGAGGTCGCCGACCGCACCGGCGTCCGCGTCCCCATGACCGAGCAGTAAGGAAGGGCCCCTTGTTATCGGATTCTGTTGTAGAAGGGTCCCTTCCTAACAGGTTTCGGGCGCTGTGGGACGAGATCGCCCCGGTCGGGCGGGACGCCGGCAGCGGCGGCTACCTGCGCTACGCGTTGACCGAGCCCGAGCTGGAGCTGCGCGGCTGGTTCCGGTCCCAGGCCGACCGGCGCGGCCTGCCGGTCACCGAGGACGGCAACGGCAACCTGTTCGCCCACTGGGGTGACCCGGAGGCCGGGGACGCGGTGCTGACCGGCAGCCACTTCGACTCGGTGCCGCACGGCGGGGCGTACGACGGGCCGCTCGGCATCGTCAGCGCGTTCCTCGCCGTGGACGAGCTGCGGGCCGCCGGCGTCACCCCGGGCCGCCCCCTGGTGCTGGCCGCGTTCGTCGAGGAGGAGGGCGCCCGCTTCGGCGTACCGTGCCTGGGGTCGCGGCTGCTCACCGGGGCGCTGCCGGCCGAACGCGCGGCCGGCCTGCGCGACGCGGCCGGGGTGAGCTTCGCCGAGGCGCTCGGCGACCAGCCGGCGGGCGCCCGCCCGGACCTGCTGGGCCGGTTCGGCGCCTTCGTGGAGCTGCACGTCGAGCAGGGCCGCGCGCTGGTCGAGGCGGACGAGCCGGTCGCCGTGGCCAGCGCGATCTGGCCGCACGGCCGGTGGCGCTTCGACGTCCTCGGCGAGGGCAACCACGCCGGTACGACCCGGATGGCCGACCGTCGCGACCCGATGCTCACCTACGCGTTCACGGTGCTGGCGGCCAACAAGGAGGCCCGGCTGCGCGGCGCGCACGCCACAGTGGGTCGGGTCGCCGTCGAACCGAACGCCACAAACGCCATCCCGTCGAAGGTGACCGGCTGGCTGGACGCCCGGGCCGCCGACCCGGAGACGCTGACCGGGCTGGTCGACGCGGTACGGGGCAAGCTCGCCGAGCGGGCCCGCCGCGACGGTACGGAGGTGACGGTGACCGAGGAGTCGACGACTCCACTGGTCGCCTTCGACGGTGGGCTGGCCGGCCGGCTGGCCACGCTGCTCGCGGCGCCGGTGCTGCCCACCGGCGCCGGGCACGACGCCGGGGTGCTGGCCGGGCACCTGCCCACCGCGATGCTCTTCGTGCGCAACCCGACCGGGGTGTCGCACTCCCCCGCCGAGGCGGCCACCGACGCCGACTGCGCCGCCGGCGTACGGGCGCTGGCCCGGGTCCTGGAGGAGCTGACATGCCGGTGACCCGTTGGCTCGCCGAGTACGCCTGGCTGCCCGAGTACGCCGAGCCCACGCCGGACGTGCTGATCGAGACCGACGGTGAGCGGATCACCGCCGTGACGCCGCTGACCGCGGGCAGTCGGCCGCCCGCCGGGGTCGAGGTGTTCGCCGACGCCGTGCCGCTGCCCGGGCTGACCCTGCCCGGCCTGGCCAACGTGCACTCGCACGCGTTCCACCGGGCGCTGCGCGGGCGTACCCACGGTGGCCGGGGGGACTTCTGGAGCTGGCGGGACCGGATGTACGCCGTCGCGGACCGCCTGGACCCGGACACCTACCTCGCCCTGGCCCGGGCGGTCTACGCCGAGATGGCCCTCGCGGGAGTCACCTGCGTCGGTGAGTTCCACTACCTGCACCACCGGCCCGACGGCGGCGCGTACGACGACCCGAACGCGATGGGCGAGGCGCTGGTCGAGGCCGCCGCGCACGCCGGTATCCGGCTCACCCTGCTGGACACCTGCTACCTGACCGCCGGCGTGGACGGTCGACCCCTGGCCGGGCCGCAGCGACGCTTCGGCGACGGCGACGCGGCCCGGTGGGCCGAGCGGGCGTCCGCGTTCCAGCCGACGGACGGGCACGCCCGGGTCGGCGCGGCCGTGCACTCGGTGCGGGCGGTCCCCGCCGACCAGCTCGGCACTGTGGCCGACTGGGCGCGGTACCGGCGGGTGCCGCTGCACGTGCACCTCTCCGAGCAGCCCGCCGAGAACGACGAGTGCCGGGCCGTGCACGGGCGGACGCCGACCGCGCTGCTCGCCGAGCACGGCGTGCTCGGGCCGGACACCACTGCCGTGCACGCCACCCACCCGACCACCGGTGACCTGGCGCTGCTCGGGGAGAGCCGGACCGGGGTGTGCCTGTGCCCGACCACCGAACGGGACCTCGCCGACGGGATCGGCCCGGCCCGGCGGATGGCCGAGGCGGGGATCCGGTTGAGCCTGGGCAGCGACAGCCACGCGGTGATCGACCTCTTCGAGGAGGCCCGGGCGGTGGAGTTGGACGAGCGGCTGCGCACCCGACGCCGCGGCCACTTCACCCCGGCCGAGCTGCTGATCGCCGCCACCTCCGCCGGGCACACCGCGCTGGGCTGGGCCGACGCCGGACGGATCGCTCGCGGCGCGCGCGCCGACCTGGTCACGGTACGGCTGGACAGCGCCCGCACCGCCGGGGTGCCGCCGGTGGGCGCGTTCTTCGCGGCCGGGGCGACGGACGTCGTACAGGTCGTGGTGGACGGCCGGGTGGTGGTGGCCGAGGGCCGGCACCTGACCGTGGACGTGCCGGCCGAACTGTCGGCCTCGATCGAGGCGGTGACACCCACATGAGCAGCCTGCTGGTGGACAACATCGGGGAGCTGATCACCAACGGCGCCGGTGAGGGCCCGCTGGGCATCCGCCGCAACGCGGCCGTGCTCATCGAGGAGGGCCGGGTGGCCTGGGTCGGGCCGGCGGCGTACGCGCCGGCCGCCGACCGGCGGGTCGACGCCGGTGGGGCCGCTGTGCTGCCCGGATTCGTGGACAGCCACGCACACCTCGTCTTCGCCGGGGACCGGGCCGCCGAGTTCGCCGCCCGGATGGCCGGCGAGCCGTACACCGGGGGCGGCATCCGGACCACGGTGGGAGCGACCCGGGCAGCCTCCGACGACGAGCTGCGCGCCACAGTGCGCCGGCTGCGCGGGGAGGCGCTGCGGCAGGGCACCACCACCATGGAAATCAAGAGTGGGTACGGCCTGACCGTCGCCGACGAGGCCCGCTCGCTGCGGATCGCCGCCGAGACCAGCGCCGAGACCACCTTCCTCGGCGCGCACGTGGTGCCCGCCGAGTACGCCGACCGCCCCGACGACTACGTCGGACTGGTCTGCGGGCCGATGCTGGCCGCCGCCGCACCGCACGCGAAGTGGATCGACGTGTTCTGCGAGCGGGGCGCCTTCGACGTCGACCACGCCCGGGCCATCCTGGCCTGCGGGCAGGCCGCCGGGCTGGGCGTGCGGTTGCACGCCAACCAGCTCGGCTCCGGCCCGGGGGTGCTGCTCGGCGTGGAGCTGGACGCGGCCAGCGTCGACCACTGCACCCACCTCAGCGATGCCGACGTGGCCGCGCTGGCCGGCACGGCCCACACCGACGGGTCGGGGACCCGCACGGTGGCGACACTGCTGCCCGGCGCCGAGTTCTCCACCCGCTCGCCGTACCCGGACGCCCGCCGCCTGCTCGACGCGGGCGTCACAGTCGCCCTCGCCACCGACTGCAATCCCGGCTCGTCGTACACCTCGTCGATGCCGTTCTGCGTGGCCCTCGCGGTCCGCGAGATGCGGATGACCCCGGCGGAGGCGGTCCGGGCCGCGACGCTGGGCGGCGCGCGGGCGCTGCGCCGCGACGACATCGGCGTGCTCACCCCCGGCGCCCGAGCCGACCTGGTCGTGCTCGAAGCGCCGTCGTACCTGCACCTGGCCTACCGGCCCGGTGTTCCACTGATCCGCCAGGTCCTGCTCAACGGAGTTCTGCAATGACGACCGTGACCATCCAGCCCACCGGGGTCTCCCCCGCCGACGTGCTCGCGGTGGCCCGCGGCACCGCCAAGGTCGTCCTCGACCCGGCCACCATCGACGCGATGGCGACCAGCCGGGCCATCGTGGACGGCATCGAGTCGTCCGGCCGCCCCGTCTACGGGGTCTCGACCGGGTTCGGGGCGCTCGCCAACACGTTCGTCGCCCCGGAGCGCCGGGCGGAACTCCAGCACGCGCTGATCCGCTCGCACGCCGCCGGGGTGGGCGCGCCGATGCCGCGCGAGGTGGTGCGGGCGATGATGCTGCTCCGGGTCCGCTCGCTCGCGCTCGGCCACTCCGGGGTCCGCCCGCTGGTCGCCGAGGCGCTGCTCGACCTGCTCAACCACGACATCACCCCCTGGGTACCGGAGCACGGCTCGCTGGGAGCCTCCGGCGACCTGGCGCCGCTGGCGCACTGCGCGCTCGTGCTGCTCGGCGAGGGTTGGGTGCTCGGTCCGACCGGCGAGCGGCAGGACGCGGCCGACGTGCTGACCGCCGCCGGGCTCAAGCCGATCGAGCTGGCCGCCAAGGAGGGGCTGGCACTGATCAACGGCACCGACGGCATGCTCGGCATGCTGCTGATGGCCATCCACGACGCCGCGCACCTGTTCACCATGGCCGACGTCACGGCAGCGCTGGGCATCGAGGCGATGCTCGGCTCCGAGCGGCCCTTCCTGCCCGAGCTGCACGCCATCCGTCCGCACCCCGGGCAGGCGGCCTCGGCGGCGAACATCCACCGGCTGCTCCAGGACTCCCGGGTGATGGACTCGCACCGGGACGACCTGGCCCACGCCGTGCAGGACGCGTACTCGATGCGCTGCGCGCCGCAGGTGGCCGGTGCGGCCCGGGACACGCTGGAGTTCGCGCGGACGGTGGCGGACCGCGAGCTGGTCTCGGTGGTGGACAACCCGGTGGTGCTGCCGGACGGTCGGGTCGAGTCGACCGGGAACTTCCACGGGGCTCCACTCGGCTTCGCCGCCGACTTCCTGGCCATCGCCGCCGCCGAGGTGGGGGCGATCGCCGAGCGGCGGGTGGACCGGCTGCTGGACGTGGCTCGCAACCGGGAGCTGCCGGCGTTCCTCTCCCCCGACGCCGGGGTCAACTCCGGTCTGATGATCGCCCAGTACACGGCGGCCGGGATCGTCGCGGAGAACCGCCGGCTGGCCGCGCCCGCCTCGGTGGACTCCCTGCCCACCAGCGGGATGCAGGAGGACCACGTCTCGATGGGCTGGGCGGCGGCCAAGAAGCTGCGCACCGTGCTGGACAACCTGTCCAGCGTGCTCGCGGTCGAGCTGCTGGCGGCGGTACGCGGCCTTCAGCTGCGCGCACCGCTGGTGCCGTCGCCGGCCGGCCGGGCCGCGGTGGAGGCGGTACGGGCGTTCGCCGGCGAGCCCGGCCCGGACATCTTCCTCGCCCCGGCGATGGAGGCGGCCCGCCGCACGGTGTCCGACCGCGACCTGCGTACCGCCATCGAGCGCGAGATCGGGCCGCTGGCCTGAGCTCCCGGGGTAGCTGCCATCCGCCGCGGGTCAGGCGGCGGACGGCAGCACCTCGGTCGGCCCTGCCGGCCACAGCGTTCAGCCGGAGATGGCCCAGGGGGCTCGGGTGAAGTTCAGCCGGGCCCGGTGGGCGAACTCCGTCAGGTCCAGCCGGGGCCGTTCGCCGCTGGCGAGAAGGTTGGCGAGGACCTTGTGGACCTCCGCCGGCTCCTCCGGCTGCGCCGGCAGCCGCCGGGTGGCCGGCTGGCCGATCTCGTCCAGGAAGTCCGCGCACTTGCGGTGGTACGGCACGAGGGCGAACGGAACATACGCGACGTAGGAGAAGATGCCGCCGTGCATCCGCATGTGCAGGCCGATGTCGCACGTCCGCATCTCGCTCCAGACCGCCCGAACGCCGTCGTCGGCGGTGACGGTACGCACGTCGCAGCGCCCTCCCAGGGCGGCCCGGAGCCGCTCGCTGGGCCCGACGTCGCCGCGGACCGGGTGGGTGTTGAAGACGAAGATCGTCACGTCGACGGGCTCGGCATCGACGAACGAGCGGATGCCCGAGATCAGTGCCTGCTCCCGCCGCCGCTGCTCCGGCTCGGGAAGGTCGGTGTCGGACCCGAGCAGCGTCACGCCGAGCCGAGCCCGGCCCGGCACCCTCGGCACCGGTGCGGGCGCGACGTCGCCGAGCGCCTCGGGCAGGAGGCCGGCGAGGTCGCCGGCGGGAACGACCAGGCCCGGATAGCCGATGTCGCGGAGCCGGTCGACGGACGCGGTGTCGCGCACCCCGACATAGTCGACATGCCGGAACACCTCGGCGAGCCGCTGCTGAGCAGCCGACGAGACGAACGGCCCGACGGACACCCCGACCGCCGCGATGGGACGCTTGGAGACCCTCGACCAGGCGGCGAAGACCTTCTTCTCACTGAACGGCCCCATGTCGCGGAACACCGAGCCGCCGCCGAAGAGCAGCATGGTCGCGCCGCCGAGCAGGCTGGCCTTGTTGAGCAGCTTCCCGGCCCGGCGTACCGGGTCGAGCGACTCGAAGAGGGCCTGGCTCATCCCGGCACGGTCCGCCGGCAGGTCCACCAGCGGTGGCGCGGCGAACGTCGGCGCCTCCGTTCCCCAGTAGCGGGCCAGGGCCCAGTCGACGATGACGCAGAAGGCGTTGTCTCCCACGTTCTGCATGCCGTAGTACCCCACCACCAGGGGCCGGCGGGCTGCGCCCGACCGTCGGTCCACACTCACCGTGTCATCCCTTCGTCAGACGCCGACGAATCTCGGCCCAGGACGGGAGCGGAGCTCCCGCCACCACGTTGCGCTTCACGGACGACCAGAACAGGACGAGGAGGATCGCCTCCGACAGCACCGTGGCCAGGGCCGCGCCGACCACGCCGAACGGCGGGATCGCAAGAGCCAGCGTGCCGAGGAAGACGACCGAGCCCAGGCCCTGGTAGAGAACCTTCTTGCGGAGCAGCCCACCGCTGGTCAGCAGGGACGCGACACTCGCCGAGCCGAAGCGGAGCGGGATCGCGAGCGCGAGCAGCGCCATCACCGGGACGGAATCGCGGTACGCGGCGCCGAAGAGCAGCGGGATGGCGTACCGGCCGCCGACGGCGACGATGACACCGATCAGCAGACCGAGCGCGATCATCCCCACCGTGCCGGCGCGGTAGGCGACGAGGACGGCCTCCCGGTCGGAGCGTGACCACCGGTGCAGCTTCGCCAGGAAGTACTGCTGGTAGACCACACGGGGCAGCAGGTAGATCGCCGTCAGCAGCGTCATCGGCACGGCGAAGACCGCGGCGGCCCGGGCACTGAGGAACTCGGCGCTGACCACGACGCCCAGGTTCATGCCGAGCAGGTAGAAGAGACTGCCGAGCATGAAGGGCGCGGCACCGCCGAGCAGGTGGCGCAGCCGGGGCGGACGCCCCGGTCGCATGTCGCCCGGCGGGTAGCCCTCCAACGGCCCACGTCCGCGAGCGAACGGCGCGATCACCACTGCGCTGAGCACGACCGTCACCGCGGCGACGAGGCCGTACCCGGTCGCCGCGGCCAGCGCCGAGAGACCGGCGAGCACGGTGAGCACCGCGACGAGGAGCCGTCCGGCGTGCGGGACGAGTTGCAACACGGACAGCGGGCCGTAGGCGCCGCGCAACTGGAGCACCGAGACCGACAACGCCATGCCGGCCTGCGCGAGGATGATCGGCGCCAGGAGGATCCGCAGGCCGCTGAGGGTCTGGTCGCCGCCGTCCAGCAGGGCCCAGGTCACCATCACCGCGATCTGGAGAGCGGAACAGGCGAGCACCAGCGCGATCGACGGCCGCACCCAACGCACCGCCCGCGGTCCCTCACGTCCGAACCGCTGCAACCAGAACTCGGCGATGCCGAAGAGCGCGACCGGGCCGGCGAGGGTCATCAGTGACAGGACGGACATGAAGGCGCCGAACTGGGCCTGCGGCATGCTGCGGGCAAGCAGCACCTGCGTCACGAACGCGATCAGGGTGAGCCCGACCTGGCTGATCCCGAGCAGACCAAGTTGCCGCAGCCGACGGGCGAGGCCGCGTGATCGGCCATGAGGCGCGGACCTGGTCTCGAGCAGGGTCATTGGTCGGCGGCCCGGCGACGTACGAGGTGGGAGGCTCTCATCGGGCCACCTCGGCCGCGACGGCCGACCGCACCTGCTCCAGCTCGAGCGCGGTGCGCCGGACCCACGCCTCCCGCACCGCGGCGATCCGTCCAGCGACGGTCGGGTCCGGCCGGACCGCCGCCCGTACCCCGGCGGCCAGCGCGGCGGACTCGTTGGCGACCAGCGTGGCGAAACCGCCGAAGAGGTTCGTGGTGGTGTTGGTACGGGACAGCACCAGTGGCCTGCCGGCGCTCAACGCCTCGCACGCGCCACTTGGCTGACAGGCGTCCCGGTCGGTCAGCACGACCACGGCGCGGGCGCCGGCGAGCGCCGCCTCGTAGTCGGGGAGGTCCAGGAAGCCCAGGCCGATCAGGTTGGGCAGGGCCGCCGCGCGCTGACGCAGCGGCTCGGGCAGGCGGTGCAGGGGCGCGGTCGTGGCGAAGGTGATCTCGGCGGCCTCCTCGATCGCGTCGAAGAGCACATCCATCGGTTCGTCGGCGGCCCCGGATGCCACCACGAAGACCCAGTCGCGCGGCGCGGCGGGCGCGATGGGCCGCAGCGGGTCGTGCACGACCAGGGTCCGCAGACCTGGGAACGCCTCACGGGCGAGGACATCGGCTTCGCGGTTGTGGGTCAGCACGAGCCGCGCGCCGCGCAGGATCCGCTCGGTGCCGGGCACCTTGCGCCACCACGACTGGAACTGCCCGTTATGCGCGTCCACGACGTACGGAACCTTGGCCCGGTGCGGAGCCAGCGCGGACAGGTGCGGCTGGGCCTGCGCGACGACGAAGGACGGCCGCCGGGACCGGATCAGGGCCAGATCCTCGCGGCTGTGCGCGAGGTAGTCGGAGGGGCGCAGCACCTTCGACGTCGCCCGGTGCGGACGCCACACCAACTCGGCGCCGAGCGCCTCGGCGAGGACGTCGGAACGCCGTTGATAACGCTTCCAGGAAATGAACAAGGGGGGATTCATGGATTGTCACCATTTCTGACTGCGCCGGATGTCAGAGCTTCGCGTGGATACACCGCGACAACCAGGATGTGCGAGAACAGGAACAGCCACATGAAGTACGAATAGGAGGTCGGCTTCTGGGTCACCGCGAAGACGGCCGCGGTGAAATAGAGCACGACCAGCGCCCACTGCCCCTCGAAGGTGAGCAACTCGCTCGTCGTACGCCACAGGACTGTGCAGATCACCGCCATGCATGCCAGGCCGAGCAGGCCCCACACCACGAACACCCGGATCGGATCGCTGTGGCTGTTCCACGGCTCGTAGCCCAGCCCGAAGAGCCAGACGTCCAGCGGCGCGTCCCGCCACGCCTGGGAGAGCTCGACCCAGATCTCGCCCCGGCCGCGCATGAAGTCCTTGGAGTCGGGGTTGAGCGAGCCGATCTGGGTGACCAGGAACCGGGCCCGGGCCCACAGGAACGGACCCCACCGAATCAGCAGGACAACCAGGCCCGCGACCAGCAGCAGACCGGCCGGGGCGGTGACCCGCAGGGGCA